>JBEKQJ010000011.1:0-23094 GCA_049519835.1 Caulobacteraceae bacterium
AGCGTCGAGGTGATCGGCAAGGGGCCGGACGTCGTCCTCATCCCGGGCCTCGCCTCTTCGCGCGCGGTGTGGAAGGCGACGGCCGACCGGCTCAAGGACCACTACCGCCTGCATCTCGTCCAGGTGGCCGGGTTCGCCGGCGAGCCGTCCCGCGGCAATGCGAGCGGGCCGGTCCTGGCCCCCACGGCTCAGGCCATCGACGACTATATCGTCGCCGCGCGCCTGACCCCGGCCGTGGTCGTCGGCCACTCCATGGGCGGCACGATCGCCCTCTGGCTGGCCGAGCATCATCCCGAGCATCTGAAGAGGGTGCTGGTGGTCGACGCTCTGCCGTGGGTCGCCCAGGTGTTCATCTCGCCGACCGTGACCATGGACGTGGCGACCGGCGTCGCCGAGCACATCCGCACCGGGGCGCCGCAGACCCCGGACGAGCAGGCCAAGATGATCAGGACCATGGTCGCCGGCCCCGCCGACCAGACCACGGTTGAGGCCTGGGGACAGGCCAGCGACGCCCACGTCGTCCAGGCCGCCCTCGCCGACGACATGGAGCTCGACCTGCGCCCCGGCCTCGCCGCCATCAAGACGCCGGTCACCGTGCTCTATCCCGACTACACCCCGATCGGCGTCCCCGCCGGCGCCACCGACGGCCGCTACGGCGCCGCCTTCGCCGCCCTGCCGGGCGTCAAGCTCGAGCGGGTCGACCACAGCCTGCACTTCATCATGCTCGACCAACCCGCCGTTTTCGCGGCGGATCTGGACGCGTTTTTGGCGGGGTGAGCGCGCGTCCCGCCGGCCTCCCCTGACCGAAACAGTTGCGTCATCCCGGACGCAGCAACGCGCAGCGTTGCGGAGATCCGGGACCCAGGGGCCGCGGTCGGTGTGCAGGCCGCCCCTGGGTCCCGGGTCTCAGCCCTGGCGGGCTTCGCCCGGGATGACGCAAGATGGGAATGATGTGGGATGACGGATCGGGTGGCAGTCGGCCTATATTCCTCCCGCCATGACCTCGGAGACTCAACCCCTGGACGGCGCGGCCCTGATCAGGGACGAGGTGCGGCGGCTGCCGGACGCGCCGGGGGTCTATCGCATGTACGGCGAGGACGGCGAGGCGCTCTACGTCGGCAAGGCCCGCAGCCTGAAGAAGCGCGTGGCGCAGTATGCCCAAGGCCGCTTCCACACCCAGCGCATCGCCCTGATGGTCAGCCTGACGCGGTCGATGGAGTTCGCCATCACCCGCACCGAGACCGACGCGCTCTTGCTGGAAATCAACCTGATCAAGCAGTTGAAGCCGCGCTTTAATGTCCTGCTGCGCGACGACAAGAGCTTCCCCGAGATCGTCATCCGCCGCGAGCATCCGGCCGCCCAGCTGCGCAAGCACCGCGGCGCCCACTCGATCAAGGGCGACTATTTCGGCCCCTTCGCCAGCGCCGGCGCCGTCAACCGCACCCTCAACACCCTGCAGAAAGCCTTCCTGCTGCGATCGTGCTCGGACAGCGTCTACGAGAGCCGCACGCGGCCGTGCCTGCTGCACCAGATCCGCCGCTGCTCGGCCCCCTGCGTCGGCCTGGTCTCGCTGGAGGACTACGACGCCCTGGTCGCCGAGGCCGAGGCCTTCCTGATCGGCAAGAGCCGGGCGGTGATGGCGCGGATGAGCGCCGACATGCAGGCAGCTTCCGATGACCTGGAGTTCGAGCGCGCCGCCCGCCTGCGCGACCGCATCCGCGCCCTGTCCTCGGTCGCCGCCGAGACCCAGGTCAATCCGGAAACGGTCGACGAGGCCGACGTCTTCGCCCTCGTCGCCGAGGGCGGCTCGGCCTGCGTGCAGGTGTTCTTTTTCCGGGCCGGCCAGAACTGGGGCAACCGCGCCTTCTTCCCGCGCGTCGACAAGTCGGACACCGACGCCGAGATCATGGCCGCGTTCCTGGGGCAGTTCTACGAGGACCGGCCGATCCCGCGCCTGATCCTGGTGAGCGAAGCGCCAGCGGAGCAAGAGCTGATCGCCGAGGCCTTCTCGATCAAGGCCCGCCGCAAGGTCGAGATCGCCCGCCCGGCCCGCGGCGAGAAGCGCGAGCTGGTCGACCACGCCCTGGTCAACGCCCGCGAGGCGCTGGGTCGCAAGATGGCCGAGAGCTCGGCCCAGTCGCGCCTGCTGACCGGCGTTTGCGAAGCCTTCGGGCTGGAGGCGCCGCCGGAGCGGATCGAGGTCTACGACAACTCCCACATCATGGGGACCAACGCGGTCGGCGGCATGATCGTCGCCGGCCCCGACGGTTTCCAGAAGAACCAGTACCGCAAGTTTAACATCAAGAGCACCGAGCTAACCCCCGGTGACGACTACGGAATGATGCGCGAGGTGCTGCGCCGGCGCTTCAGCCGCCTGGCCAAGGAGGAGGAGGCCGGCGACAACCCGCCTCGGCCCGATCTGGTGCTGGTCGACGGCGGGGCCGGGCAGCTCGACGCGGCTCTGGAGATCATGGCCGACCTCGGGGTCGACGACGTCGCCGTGGTCGGGGTCGCCAAGGGCCCGGACCGCGACGCCGGCCTGGAGCGCTTCTTCCTGCCGGGCAAGCCGCCGTTCATGCTCGAGCCGAAGAGCCCGGTCTTGTACTACCTGCAGCGCCTGCGCGACGAGGCGCACCGCTTCGCCATCGGCGCCCACCGCACCCGCCGGGCCGGCGAGATGCGCAAGAACCCCCTCGACGAGATCGACGGCGTCGGACCGGGGCGCAAGCGGGCCCTGCTGCACGCCTTCGGCTCGGCCCGCGGCGTCAGCCGCGCCTCGGTGGAAGATCTGGAAAAAGTCGAAGGCGTCAGCGCCCCGTTAGCGCGCCGCATCCACGACCACTTCAACAAAGGGGCGTAGAAAGAGGCCGGCGAGACGCCGGCGCTACCTGCCGGGCTCGGCGGGCGTTTCGGTTTGCTGGGAAGTCGCAGGGAACGCGCGTAGCGCCGGCGTCTCGCCGGCCCTTTTTTCGGGTCGGCCTACGCCGCGGCCCCGTAGGTCATCGACACGAACACATCCTCGAGATCCGGCTCCTCCGTCCGCAGGTCGCGGATCGGCACGCCAGCGGCGCGGACCGCCGCGATCACCTGTTCGACCCCGGCCTCGGCGCGCTTGAAGGTCACCGCCAGGTCGCCGTCGCCGCGCAGCCGCGCCTCGAAGGGAGCCAGGTTCGGCGGCGCCGCCAGCGCCGTCTCCGGCGTCACCACCACGGTGCGGCTGTCGAGCCGCGCCAGCAGGGTGCGGGTCGGCTCGCAGGCGATCACCAGGCCATGATTGACGATGGCGATGGTGTCGCAGAGCTCCTGGGCTTCCTCCAGGTAGTGCGTGGTCAAGACGATGGTGACGCCCTGGCGGTTGAGCTCGACCACATAGGCCCACAGCTGGCGGCGCAGCTCGACGTCGACGCCGGCCGTCGGCTCGTCGAGCACCAGCACCGGCGGGTTGTGGACCATGGCCTTGGCGACCATCAGCCGCCGCTTCATGCCGCCGGAGAGTTGGCGGACGTAGGCGTCGGCCTTGTCGGAGAGGCCGACGGCGGCCAGCAATTCGTCGGTGCGCCGCTCGCGCTTGGGCACGCCGTAGAGACCAGCCTGAACGTCGAGGCTCTCGCGCGGGGTGAAGAAGACGTCGGCGGCGATCTCCTGCGGCACCACGCCGATGGCGGCGCGGGCGTCGCGCGAATGCGCATCGATGTCGCGGCCCCAGATCGCCACCTGGCCGGCGCTCTTCTTGGTCATCCCGGCCAGGATGTTGATGAAGGTCGACTTGCCGGCCCCGTTGGGTCCCAGCAGGCCGAACATCGCCCCGCGCGGCACCACCAGATCGACGCCCTTGAGCGCGGTCACGGCGGCCATCTGGCGGGTGGCGGGATAGGTCTTGACGAGGCCGCGGGCCTCGATCGCGTAGTCTGGCAAATTCATCGATGGTCCGGCCCGATTGACGGGCGAAGCCGTCGCCTCCTACTTAGGGGCCTCCGAACGCCAACGCCAGTTTCCGATGACCACAGAGCTCGTCCCCGTTACGCCAGACCCCGCCTCGCCTGAGGTCGTCATCGTGCGTTCGCGTCGCATCGCCTGCGACGGCGGCGGCGGCGCCCTCGGCCACCCGCGCGTCTGGCTGGAGATGGGCGAGGCCGGCGTCGTCGAGTGCGGCTACTGCGACCGCCGCTTCGTCCTCGCCAAGGCCGGCGAGCAACCGGAAGACGAACAATTCGCCCCCGGCGTCTACGAAGGACCTGGCGGGCACTAACGCGAGCGTCCCTTCTCCCGCATGGAGAAGGGTGGCCGAAGGCCTCGCATGACCCGCCGGCGCTACGCGCCAAGCCCCCGCATCCATTCCCTGAGGCAGGCGTTAGCTTGGCAAGGGAGGCTATGCTGAGGCAACACCATGAAACTTGCACACCTCCTGGGCGCGAGCGCCGCGCTCGTGCTGATCGCCGGCTGCGCCGACTATGGCGCGACCTTCTACGGCCCGGGCCCAATGGCCGACGTCGAGTACGACGGCTACTACGACGGCGCCTACGGAACGATCTATGACGGCTACTGGGGCGACAACGGCTTCTACTACCGCACCTCCCAGAACGATCGCTATCGCCGCGCCGATGCAACTCACTTCCGTCACGACTCCGCGCCCGGCTACAACCACGTTCACGGCATGGCCCACGCCGCTTCCCGCAGCGGCGATCACCACCCGGGCTAGACCCTCGACCCCGAGACGGCCGCGCACCTGATCTATGCCTGGTGCGCGGGCGCCGCGGCTCCGCATCCAATCCTGCCTTCTAGCGTTACCTTGGCGAGGGAGACCCACGTGGAGGCAACACAATGAAACTTGGATACATCCTGGGGGCGACCGCCGCCCTCGCGCTCGTCGCCGGCTGCGCCGGTGACTACTACGGCCCGGGCCCTGGCGCCGATTTCGCCTACTACGGCCCCGACACCGAGTTCGACGGCTACTACGACGGCTACTACGGCCCGGTCTATGAAGGCTATTGGGGCAACGGCGGCGCCTTCTACTATCGCAACAACGCCGGCGGTCGCTGGCGGCAGGCCGACGCCGCCCACGTCCGCCGTGACCCCGCGCCCGGGTTCAACCACATCCACGGGACCGTCCACGCCGCGTCGCGGCCGAACCATCACTAGGCCCGACTGGCTACTTGGCGGGCGCCTCGAAGTTCACCGACACCCGCACGCTCGCGCCAGCCACCGGTCCGCCGGCCTCGGTCCACGGGCTCATCCGCATCTCCGCCGCCGCCTTGGCCGCGGCGTCGGAGAAGCCGACCCCGGAGGGATCGCCGTCGCCGGCCGGATGGCAGTTCTGCAGGCCGCCGTCCGCCGCCACGTCGCAATCGGCCTGGCCGGTTCCCGCCGTCACGCCCCGCGTGGCGGCCGCGGCCGGATAGAGGGCCGCCAGGCGCGTCGCATCCGGCAGGGCCAGCCAGATCGGGTCAGTGATGCGGTGGGCCTTGAATTCATCGCCGAACGGGGCCGGCAGCCGCACCGCCAGATTGGCGCCCAGCGGCTGGTGAGCCTTGATCAGGGCCGGATCGATCTGCATCCGGAAGACCGAGGAGAGCTTGATCGCCGCCTTGTCGAAATCACGGTCGAGCGGCACGACGTACAGCACCCGGCAGGCGCGCAGTTCGCCTTGGCCGCTCAGCGCGCAGTGCAGCTCCGCCTCGCCGGCCGCGCCGCCGCCGATGTCGGGATAGGCGGCGCCGGCGTCGGCGAAGCTCGGCGCCGCGATCCACGGCCCTGTCACCAGGGCCTCGTCCTCCCTGGCCTGGGTGGCGAAGTCGATCGGCAGGTCCAGTTCGCCCTTTTTGGCCGCCGCGCCCGCCAGGTCGACGCGGTAGTACCGGGCGAGCGACACCGCCGCGCCGCCGAAGCCGAGCCCGGACGGGAATTCGCGCACGGCCGCGCAGTTTTGCAGCCGACCCTTGTCGTTGATCTGGCAATGGATGGTGGCGTGGCCGCTGGCCCCGAGGTTGGCGGCGCCGTGCGGATAGGCGGCGGCGACCTCGCCCGCCGTCGGGCGTTCGATAAACCGCGGTTGCTCCACCGGCGGATCGATCAGATTGACCGCTCCGCCGCCTCCGCCCTGCGCGTCCAAAGCCGCCGCAAGCGCGATCGCTGCCAGCATTCCGAACACCCCCAAGATGAGGTCCCGGCGTCGCCGGGTGGCCTCAATAGGACGAGGTCGAACAACCTCGCCTCTGGCGCGCCCTCCTGTTCGCTTCCATGTCCGCTACGCTTGACCCCATCCGGGCCGATGCACGCGCCCCGGCGGGGGACGCCTCGACCTTCCGTCTCGTTCCGTGGACGGATCGGGACTCGCCCCACGCAGATCATATCATGCTTCACCGTCCCCCGTGCGCAACCCCGCCCCCCTGCGACGCTGAGGCGCAGGGCGAGGGTGGCAGGTGTGACCCGCAACAGTCTCTGCCGTCATGGCCGGGCGCCAGTCCCGGCCATCCATGAACACGCGGCCTGGTGTGACCGCGCACCGCGGTCACGGCGCGACGGCGCGGCCTCATTGTGGCCATGCGCGGCATGGCCACCCGACCTTCGGTGTGCATGGGTTGCATGATGATGGCCTCTCCTGAAGGAGGGGACGCTGGCGGACACTCGGTCATGGGTGGGTCTTACGACCGTGGCGACCTAGAGCCCGCCAGCGTCACGGTCGCTCACGCGAACGGAAGAGGGGGCTCTCGCCCGAATGCAACCCGGCGTGTGGACCACAGCGCATGCTGAAGGAGGCTCGGATGTCAGGCAAGATGTTCATCGGGATGGATGTGTCGGCGGAGTGGATCGACATCGCGGTCCGTGGTGGCGGGGCGGTGGAGCGTATCGTCAACGAAGCGAAGGCCATCGCCGCGTGGCTGGTGACGCTGGAGCCGGCCGAAGTAGCGCTGGTCGCCTTCGAACCGACGGGCGGCTACGAACGGACTTTGCGCCGCGAGTTGGTGTTGGCGCGGCTTCCATTTGCTCGGGTGCATCCGAACGAGCTTGCCGCCTTTCGAGGTCGGCGTGGCGTGAAGGCAAAGACCGATCCGCTCGATGCTCGCCTGCTGGCCGACTTCGCCGCCCTCGAACTGGCGGATCGCGGCTTGGCGCCGCTTGTCGAAGGCGATGAGGTTCTGCGCGAGATGACCGCCCGCCGACGCCAGCTGGCGGACCTGTTGCACGCCGAGCGCTGCCGCGCCGACCGGGCGCAAACCCGGGCCGTCCGCAGCGGTCTGGACGACGTGATCGCGGTGCTCAAGGAGACGTTGGACAACCTCGAACAGGTCATCGAGGCTTACATCGCCGAGCAGCCGGCGTTGGCCGCCACAGCCCGCCACCTCCGATCCCTGACCGGCGTCGGGCCGATCACGGTGCAGACCCTGATGGGCGAACTGCCCGAACTCGGTCGGTTGTCGGGCAAGGAGATCGCTGCGCTGGTCGGCCTTGCCCCTCGGACGAACAAGAGCGGCAAGCTCACACGTCGCGCCACCATCGGCCACGGCCGCCCCGGCGTCAGGCGCGTGCTGTTCAACGCAGCCAGGTCCGCCATTCGCTGGAACCCCGTCATGAAGGCCTTCTACGCCAAACTCGTCCATACCAATGGAAGGCCTGGAAAGGTCGCTCTCACTGCCGTCATGCGAAAGATGCTCATCACACTTAACGCCATCGCCAGGGACCAACAGCCTTGGAAAGCAGCCAACGCTTGACCACAAACACGGAAGGTCGCCGGGACTGGCGCCCGGCGATGACGGTAGAGGTTGGTGGAGGGGGAGCGGGAGCGGCGATTCAGTCCCACCCCCACGCGCTCGAGGGATTGCCGCGACCCGACATATTCGTCCGAATGCAAAGGCGCGCCCAAAAACCAGGCGGCTTCGCCCGCGTTTGCCGCAAAGACGGGGTCCATCCCTGGCGGAACGCGCTCTAGGCGCGCAGGCGCTCGGGGACCTGGGCTGGCGGCGGAGTCTCGGCCATGGCGGCGAAGAGGCGCTCGTTGTTTCCGGCGAAGCGTTCCCGCAGCAGCGCGGACATCCGCGCCCGCCGGCGACGTTCGCCCGCCTCGTCGAGCGACAGGAACTCGGGCAAGCGCAGGGCGGGGCGCTTTGCGTAGTGGCGGCGGAAATTCGCCTGGACGGTCTCGCGAGACAGGCCTGAATTGACCACCATCTTGATTGGCATGCGGGTGATGGCGTCCTCGACGCCCATGTCACGGAACATCTGGTCGCCCGGATAACGCTTGAAGGCGTGAAAATCGTAGACGCGCACCTCCGCGCCCGCTGCTTCGAACACCGCTTGCCGAAACGGTGGCACGATGCTGGCGTGATCGAAGCTGAACCGCCATTGCCGGCGCTGGGCCTCGGGCCCGCGCTCAGGGTCGACGGCGTAGAACCCGCGGTTGAGAACGTCGCGCAGCATCTCGTGCGCATCGAGCGGAACGTGCCGGCTGTGTTCCGCGTAGAGACTCCAGAAGGTCTCGGTCTGGTCGCGAACATAGAGCGCAAAGATGACTTGCTCGCAGCCAGCCCTCCTAAGCCAATCACAAAACGCCAACGTCGTTTCAGGCGTAAAGAGAAGATTTTCGAAATTCTCAGATGAAATGAACACACTCTCCGCGCCCAGCCGTCTTGCGCGCGAAATAGTGCTGGCGATTCTCCCGAAGTGGCCGCCCTGCACGTCCGCCGCCTCATCGTGGTGGGCCGGATAGCCAAGGGTCGATTTGAAATAGACCCCGCGCTGCAACAACGCCTTGGCGTTGTAGGCGGCGAGATACTGGACGAGGGTGCTGCCGGTCTTGTGCAGCCCCATGTGGATCACAGCGATCACGCGCGCCAGGCTCCCCGCCTTGCGCATGGTCGGGCCGCCCACGCGGCGTCTGGCTCAGATGGCTGCAACGCCCCGCAGTTCCTCACGCCTCTCGATCGAATCCCAGCCGCATTCATCAGTGTCCGGTCTAGGGCGAGGGCCTTCGCCACAGAGATGATGCTTTTCGCGACGCCGAGTCAAATTGGACAACCCTGCAATCTCGGTCGCGTTTCGCGGTCGTAGCGCGCGCCGGCCGTGCGGAGCGCGGGCGCGAACATGGGTTCGAGTCTGCGGCGCGTTGCAGCGCGGCGCGGCCCAGGATAGGTTCCGCGCCCGGCGCGAGGCCGGTCAGGAGCCCGAAGACAAAACCGTGGTCGATTTCATCGAGGAGGTCGAGGAGCAGCTCCGTTCCGACCGTTATCTCGCCTTTGCGCGCAAAGCCTGGCCGTGGTTCGCCGCGTTGGTGGCGGCGGTCGTCGTCGCCTTCCTGGTGGTATGGGGCTACGACACCTGGCGTGACCAGAACGTCGCCAAGGCGTCGGTCGCCTACGACAAGGCGCTGACCGCGTTTACCCAGGGCGACCAGATCGGCGGCTACAATGGCCTCGATCCGATCGCCAAGTCCGGCCCGGCGGGCTACCGCACCCTGGCGCTTCTGCAGCAAGGCAATATTCGCCTTGCCGCCGGCAAGTCCGACGAGGCGGCGACTCTGTTCGAACAGGCGTCGAAGGCGGCGCCCAACCCCGTCCTGCGCGACCTGGCTTCCCTGCGCGCGGCTCTGGCGCTCATGGACACCGCGCCGCTGCCGCGAGTCCAGACGCTGCTCACCCCGCTCATCGGCCAGAACAAGCCGTTCGACCTCGAGGCTCGCGAGGCGCTGGCGACGGCCAAGCTTGGGGCCGGCAAGACCGCCGAGGCGCGCGCCGATTTCACCGCGCTCAGCCTGACGCTCGGCGTCAGCCAGTCGATGCGGTCCCGGGCCCAGGCGGCCGTCGAGCTGATCGACGCGGGCGGAACCGCAGCCGCCATCGCCGCGGCCAAGACGGCCGCCACATTGCCGCCGCCGAAACCGGGAAGTTTGCCCGGCGCAACCCCCGAGGGCGCTCAGGCGCCGCAAGCCCAAGGCGAGCCTGGTAACGCCCAATGACCGTAATTCGCAATCTGGGCGTCGTGACCGCGGCCGCCGTCGCGCTCGGCGCGTGCGCCACAGCCTCCAAGATCGGCTCGATCAACCCGTTCCACGGCAAGCCGCACCGCGCCACCACGGCTTCTCGCGGCGTGCGCATCCCGGTGATCGCCCAGAACGAGCAGCTCAAGATCGCCGACGCGCTCAAGGGTCAGGACTTCTTCCTGCCGCCACCCACACCGCAATCCGAATGGCCGCTGCCAGGGGGCAACCTGGCTCAGTCGGTGGAGCATGTAGACGCCGCCCCGAACTTCGCGGTGGCCTGGAGGCGCAGCTTCGGCACGCCAGGCTCGCGCAAGCACCACGTGACCGCGCCGCCGATCTATGCCGCCGGGCGGATCTTCGTCATGGACGGCGCGGCCAATGTCTCCGCTCATGACCCGGCGAGTGGCGCTCAGATCTGGCGCACCAACATCCAGCCCAGATCCAAGCGTGATCACGAAGCCTGGGGCGGCGGTCTGGCCTTCGCCGACGGCAAGATCTACGTCACCTCCGGTTTCCGTGAGGTCGTGGCGCTGGACGCCGCCAGCGGCAGGCTCCTTTGGCGGACGACGACCGAAGCGCCGATGCACGCCGCCCCAACGGCCACCAACGGCCGGGTGTTCGCCGAGGACGTCAACGACGAACTGTTCGCCTTCGACGAAGCCACCGGCGCCCAGATCTGGACCTACCAGGCTCTCGAAGAGCCGGCCCGCATCCTGGCGGCCACCAGCCCGGCGGTGGAAAACGACACCCTGATCAGCTCGTTCGCGTCGGGAGAACTGATCGCCCTTCGCGCGGCCAACGGGGCGGAACTGTGGAACGCCAGCCTGTCCCACGCCAACCGCACCAATGCGCTGTCGGAGATTCGCGACATCCCCGGCCGGCCGGTGATCTTTCGCTCCGACGTCTACGCGGTCAGCCACTCGGATGTCTTCGCCGCCGTCGATCTGCGCACCGGCCAGGTGCGTTGGACCCTGCCGGTCTCCGCGATCACCACGCCGTGGCCGGCCGGCGACGTGGTCTATGTGATCGACGATCGCGGCCAAGTGATCTGCGCCTCGCGTGACGCCGGGCAGGTCTATTGGATTCGCGATCTCAACGCCGGGATCGCAAAGAAGAAGATGCGGAATGGCTACTGGACGACGCCGATCCTCGCGTCGAACCGGCTGATCACCTTTTCCAGCAAGGGCGAGGCCGTGGCCCTCAATCCAAAGACGGGCGAGATTCAGAGTCGACTGAAGCTCGGTCCGAGGATGCTGCTCGGTCCCATCGCCGTAGACGGGACGCTTTACGTGGTGAGCGACGAGGCCCAGCTCATCGCCATAAGGTAAGGCGATGGTCCTGCGGGTCGCCATCGTCGGCCGCCCCAACGTCGGCAAGTCGACCCTGTTCAATCGCCTCGCCGGTCGGCGTCTGGCGATCGTCAATGATCGTCCGGGCGTCACCCGCGACCGCCGCACCGGCGCCGGGCGACTTGGCGACCTCGATCTGGAGCTGATCGACACGGCGGGCTTCGAGGACGTTACCGACGCCAGCCTGGAGGCGCGGATGCGCCGCCAGACCGAGCAGGCGATCGCCGACGCCGACGTGGCGCTGTTCATCATCGACGCGCGCGAAGGCGTCACCCCGCTCGACGAGGTCTTCGCCGTCCAGCTTCGCCGCTCCGGCAAGCCGGTGGTGCTGGCCGCCAACAAGGCCGAGGGCCGAGCCGGGGAATCCGGCGTGCTGGATGGCCACGCGCTGGGCCTCGGCGAGCCGATCGCCATCTCGGCCGAACACGGCGAAGGCCTGGCCGATCTCTACGCCGCCATGCGCGTCGCCTCCGAACGCGCGCCGCCGGCCGCGGACGAAGACGAGTCGCAGGGCGACAAGCCGATCCGTATGACCATCGTCGGGCGTCCGAACGCGGGCAAGTCGACCCTCGCCAATCGCCTGATCGGCGAGGATCGCCTGCTGACTGGGCCGGAGGCCGGGATCACTCGCGACGCGGTGAGCGTCGACTGGATCTGGGATGGCCGGCGGGTGCGCCTGGTCGACACCGCCGGTCTGCGCCGCAAGGCCCGCGTCGAAGAGGGACTGGAACGCCTCGCCGTCCAGGACACGCTCCGGGCCCTGACCTTCGCCGAGGTCGCCGTGCTGGTCATGGACGCCACCCAGGCCTTCGAGACCCAGGATCTGCAGATCGCCGATCTGATCGAACGCGAGGGCCGGGCCCTGGTTTTCGTGCTCGCTAAATGGGACCTGATCGACGATCCCGGACCGCGGCTGAAAGCTTTCATCGAGCGGGCCGAACAGATGCTGCCGCAGGTGCGTGGCACGCCGCTGGTGGCCCTGTCGGCCGAGACCGGCCGCGGCCTCGACCGCCTGATGCCGGCCGTCATCGAGGCCCATCGCAACTGGTCGGCCAGGGTCAACACGCACGACCTCAACGACTGGCTGCACATGGCGGTCGAGCGCCATCCCCCGCCGGCCGTCGATGGGCGACGGGTCAAACCCAAGTACATGGCGCAGATCAAGTCGCGGCCACCGACCTTCGTGATGTTCGCCAGCCGCGCCGACAAGCTGCCGGACAGCTACAGACGCTACCTGATCAACTCACTGCGCCAGAGTTTCGATCTTCCAGGCACCCCCGTGCGCCTGACCGTGAAGTCGGGGAAGAATCCCTACGCCGGCGGCGAGGGCGGCAAGCCGCCGATCAGATCTCGCCGACCTTCCACGCCCAAGCCTTCCGCGCGCAAGCGCACGCCGGCGCGCGGCCGCTGAGCGGCGTTTGACGCGCCCATCTCAGGCGCGCTGGCGGGCCTCACTCCAGGCGCTGAACTTGATCGTTTGGGTCGGCAGACCGGGATCGCGCGTCCCGGCCAGCTCGACGATCAACGGACCGATCTCGGCCGGATCGACGAGAGTCGCCGGATCCTCTCCAGGGAAGGCCTCGGCGCGCATCTTGGTGCGCATGACGCCCGGATCCAGAAGCACGGCGCGGATGCTGCTCGTATCGACCTCGTCCGACCAGCACCGCACCAGAGCTTCGACGCCGGCCTTGGTGGCGGCGTAGGAGCCCCAGAACGCCTTGGGCCGTTCGGCCCGTCCCGAGGTGAGAAAGATGGCGCGGCCTGCGTCGCTGGCGCGCAGCAGCGGCTCGAGCGAGCGGATCAGGCGGAAGACGCAGGTCAGGTTGGCGGCCACGACCTTGTCCCAGAGCGGCGGCGGAATATGGGACACTGGCCTCAGACCGCCCAGCATCGCCGCCGCATGGACCAGGACGTCCAGGCGCTTGTGGCGCTCGTAGATGGCGAGACCCAGCTGATCGATTCCATCGCCCGCGGTCAGGTCCATGGGGACGAGCGTGGCCGGGAGCCCCCCAGCGGCCTGGATAGCGTCGTCCAATTCTTCGAGCGCGCCCTGCGTGCGTCCGACGGCGATGACCTGGGCGCCGGCCAGGCCGAGCGCTTCGGCCGCCGCCCGCCCGATGCCGCGGGTCGCGCCGGTGACCAGCGCCACGCGCCCGGCCAGCAGCTGATGCGGTTCAATCATGCGGTCTCAGGCGTCGATCAGGAACGACAGCTGCCGCTCGACCCGATCGTTGCGGCCCTCGGCGATCTCGCGGTCGAGGAGGCGGGTCGGATAGTCGCCGGTGAAATAGTGGTCGGTGAACTGCGGGTGGTCTGGATTGCGCGTCTCTTCGCCGAGCGCCCAGTAGAGCCCCTCGACGGACAGAAAGCCGAGACTGTCCACCTCCAGCAGGCCAGCCATTTCGTCCAGGCTGCGGTGGGCGGCCAGCAGATGGTCGCGATCGGGCATGTCGATGCCGTAGTAGTCGGGCCATCGGATTGGCGGCGACGCCGAGCGCAGGTGCACTTCCGCGGCGCCGGCTTCGCGAACCATGCGGGCGACGCGCACGGAATTGGTGCCGCGAACGATGGAATCATCGACCAGCAGGACGCGCTTGCCCTTCAGCACCGCCCGGTTGGGCGAGAGCTTCATCCGAACGGCCAGCTGCCGCGCGTCCTGGCTGGGCTGGATGAAGCTGCGACCCACGAAGTGGTTGCGGATGATGCCCATTTCGTAGGGGAGGCCGCTGGCTTGGGCGTAGCCGAGCGCGGCAGGCACACCCGAATCAGGCACAGGCACCACCACGTCGGCCGGCACGGCGGTTTCCGCGGCCAGGCGCTCGCCCATCCGCTTGCGAACGTCGTAGACGGAGCGGCCATTGACCACCGAATCGGGCATCGCGAAGTAGACGTATTCGAACGCGCAGGGGCGGGCGCGGGCGGCCGGGAAGGGGCGGCAACTCTCCACCTCGCGGTCCGACACGACGATCATCTCGCCATGCTCGACATCGCGCACGAACGTGGCGCCGACCATGTCGAGCGCACGGGTTTCCGATGCGAACACCGGCTTGCCATTGAGGTCGCCAAGGACGAGCGGACGAATGCCAAGCGGGTCGCGCACGCCGATCAGCTTCTTATTGGTCAGCGCGACCAGGGCGTAGCCGCCCTCGATCTGACTCAAGGCGTCGATGAAACGGTCGACGAACTTTTCGCGTCGCGACCGGGCGATGAGGTGCAGGATCACCTCGGAATCCGAGGTCGACTGGAAGATCGCCCCCTCGACCACCAATTGTTCGCGAAGGGTGAGAAAATTGGTCAGGTTGCCGTTGTGAGCGATGGCGACGCCACCGGCCTGCAGGTCGGCGAACATCGGCTGGCCGTTGCGCAGGAAGCTGCCGCCCGCGGTCGAATAGCGGGTGTGGCCGATGGCCGAGCGGCCGGGCAGCCTCTGAGAGAGGTCGCCGGCGAAGGCCTCGCCTACGTGACCCTGATGCCGCTCAGTGTGAAAACCGGCCCCGTCGAAGGCGGCGATACCGCAGGCCTCCTGGCCGCGGTGCTGCAAGGCGTGCAGTCCCAGAGCCGTGACGCTGGCCGCACCGGCCGTATCGAAGACGCCGAACACGCCGCACTCCAGACGCGGCTTGTCGTCCCAAGGATCAGGCCCCGATCGAGAGGACTTGCTCATCGCCGCGATTTCTCCACCAGAACATTGAGGGCGCCGCGCTCGGCGTCGCTATAACCCTTCGGCTGGGTTTCGCCGTCATCCGCATTCATGGCGCTTTCCACCTCCGGGGCGGCGCGCCTGATCAGTGACATCCCCTGGGGCGCCAGGGCTTGCAGAGCGCCGCCGGCGGCGTTCGCCACGGGATAGACGGTGGCGTGTGTGTACCAGCCCGGTAGTCGCTCGGGCGGCGTGGCGGCGCGGATGGCCAGCACGACGACACCCACGACCACCACTCCCCGCGCCAGGCCGATCGCCGCGCCGAGCAACCGATCCGGTCCCGAAAGCACGCTCTGGCGCACGCCACGTGAAAGCACGCCGCCGGCCAGGCGCACGGCGACATAGACGGCCAAAAAGCCGCCGATCAGGGCCGCCGTTCGCGCCAGCCAGTGAATGTGGATGAAGTGCGCCGCCAGCGGACCGGTGATCCGCAGCGCAAGGATCGACACCGCCACCGCGACGATGAAGGCGGTGACGGTCACCACCTCGCGCGTCGCCCCGCGGACGAAGCCCACCAGGCCCGACACCAAGAGGATGGCGCCGGCCAGGATGTCGAAACCCGTCAAACGCTTTCAACTCCAGCCGCTCTCACCGATGCGGGCGATGGCCTCGCCCAGGCGTCTTACGCTCATCACCGCAACACCGCCGCCTGCCGCACCGCTTGGCGCAAGCGCCCGGGTGAAGCCCAGCTTGGCCGACTCCTTTAGGCGGGTCTCGCTGCGGCTCACATTGCGAACGTCGCCCGACAGGCTGATCTCCCCGAAGACGACGCAATCTTGCGGAAGCGCTACCTCCAGCGCGGAGGAGGCGAGAGCCGCCGCCGCCGCCAGGTCGGCCGCCGGCTCGCCGATCCGAAGACCGCCGGCGACGTTCAGATAGACGTCGCGGGCGGCGAATCCAAGGCCGCAACGGGCGTCCAATACGGCGAGGATCATCGCCAGGCGCCCAGAATCCCAGCCAACCACCGCCCGCCGCGGCGTTCCGTATACGGACGGCGCCACCAGGGCCTGGAACTCGACCAACACCGGCCGCGAGCCTTCGATGCCGGCGAACACCGCCGTTCCCGCCGCCCGCTCCCCGGATTCGCCAAGGAAAAGCGCCGACGGGTTGCGCACTTCGGCCAGGCCGGCTTCGCCCATCTCGAAGACGCCGATCTCATCGGTGGGGCCGAACCGGTTCTTGACCCCCCTGAGGACGCGGAACGGATAGCCGCGCTCGCCTTCGAACGACAGGACGGCGTCGACCATGTGCTCCACCACCCGCGGCCCGGCGATCTGGCCGTCCTTGGTGACGTGGCCGACGAGGATGACGGTGACGCCCCGCTTCTTGGCCAGGCGCACCAGCTCGCCGGCGCAGGCGCGCACCTGAGTCACCGAGCCCGGACCCGCTTCGTGGCCGTCGCTCCACAGGGTCTGGATCGAATCGATGACCACCAGGTCGAAGGCCTCCGACTTCAGGCCGTCGAGGATGGCGCGCAGCGAGGTCTCAGCCGCCAATCGCACCGGCGCGCCGGCAAGGCCCATGCGTGCGGCGCGGGCCCGGATCTGCTCGGCCGCCTCTTCGCCAGAGATGTAGGCGCAGGCCGCGCCGCGCAGCGCCGCCCTGGCGACGACGTCCAGCAACAGGGTGGATTTGCCGACGCCGGGATCGCCGGCCAGCAGCAGGGCCGAGCCGCGCGCCACGCCCCCGCCAACCACCCGGTCGAATTCCTCGACACCGGTGACGATTCGGGGCGGCGGCGGGGCGTCGCTGGTCAGGGGTTCGAAGGCGAGGCCGGGGCCCCGGCGGCCGCGCGGCGAAGGCGCGCCTGGCGGCGCGCTGACCACCTCCTCAACGAGGGTATTCCAGGCTCCGCAGGCCGGACACTGGCCGGCCCACTTGGCCTGAACGGCGCCGCAGGACTGGCAGACGTAGAGCGCGCCGTCGCGGGCCATGGCTCACCGATTCGTCCCGGTAGGGACCGATTATAGCCGCAACCCGGGGTCCGCGTCCTGCAAGCGGCCCGTCTCGCCACGCCGCCATAATTGCGCTAGCCTTCCGCCCAGGTTCAGCCATCTGGGTTAACCGTTAAGGGGAGGGTTTCGATTTGAGCGTGGTGCAACAACCGTCGAGCGCCGGCCTCGTCGCGCGCGTGACGGGCATGCTGAAGTCGCCTGCGACCGAGTGGGACGTGATCGACGGCGAAGCGGCCACGGTCCAGGGCCTCTTCACCGGTTATGTGGTGATCCTGGCGCTGATCCCGGCAGTCTCTGCGATTCTGGCCGGTCTGGTGCAGAGCACTTTCCATCTGGGATTCGGTTTCGCCCATGTGCTGATGCTGCCGTTGATCATCGCCATGGCCGTGGTCAGCTACGCCGCCCAATTGGTTTCGGTGTTCATACTGGGCTTTCTGGCCGACGCATTGGCCCCCAGCTTCGATGGCCAAAAGAGCCAATCACAGGCTTTCAAGCTGGCCGCCTATTCGCCGACCGCGTCCTGGGTATGCTCCGTCTTCCAGATCATCCCGTTTATCGGCTGGATCGGGGCTCTCGCCGGCGGGATCTATAGCCTCTACACCTTTTGGATCGGCGCGCCGAAGCTGATGAAGGTGCCGGCCGACAAGGCGATCGGCTTCAACATCGTGCTGATCCTGGCTTGGCTGATTATCTACTGGCTGATCCTTGCGGTCGTCGGCGGCATGGTGACCGCCATGTTCATCGGCTCGGCGATCGCCGCCGGCGGCCTCGTCCACTAAAAGAGCGATACTTCCCGACAGATTGGCGGCCGCGTTCGGAAACGGGCGCGGCCGTTTCTTTTTGCGCTAGCGCGGCTCGTAGCGGCCGTCCTTGGCCAGGTTGGAGAACTTGGTCAGGTCCTCGTTGAAGTGCAGGCGCACCACGCCGATCGGGCCATGGCGCTGCTTGCCGATGATCACCTCGGCGACATGGCGGATGGCGTCGAGCTTTTCTTCCCACTCGATGTGCTCGGGGGTGTTGTCGCGCGGTTCGCCGCGCGAGAGGTAGTAGGCCTCGCGATAGATGAACATCACGACGTCGGCATCCTGCTCGATCGAGCCCGACTCGCGCAGGTCGGCGAGCTGAGGCTTCTTGTCCTCGCGGTTCTCGACCTGGCGCGAGAGCTGGGCCAGCGCGATGACCGGCACGTTCAGCTCTTTGGCCAGCGCCTTGAGGCCCTGGGTGACCTGGGTCACCTCCTGGACGCGATTGTCGTTGCGGGAGGTGTCGCCGACCGTGACCAACTGCAGATAGTCGACCACCACGAGGTCGAGGCCGACCGTGCGTTTGAGCCGGCGGGCGCGCGCGGCCAGCTTGGCGATCGAAAGGCCGCCGGTGTCGTCGATGTGCAGCGG
Source organism: Caulobacteraceae bacterium (assembly GCA_049519835.1). GTDB lineage: Bacteria > Pseudomonadota > Alphaproteobacteria > Caulobacterales > Caulobacteraceae > Acaudatibacter. Next base: position 18,372 of record JBEKQJ010000011.1, read on the forward strand.
CGCGTTCTGGATCTCCGCCGCCGCGTCGCGCAGCAGGCCGAAGTCCTGGGCGTTGATCTGCCCCTTGCGGATGCGGTCGGATGAGACGCCGGTGAGTTCGGCGAGGAGACGCAAGGCGAGCTGCTCGGCGCTCATTTCCAGCGAGAAGAAGGCCGCGACCCCGCCGCGGACGGTGCGTTTGGTCCCGTCGGGCTCGACCTCGTAGGCGTATTTGCGGGCGACGTTGAAGGCGATGTTGAGGGCCAATGCCGACTTGCCCATGGACGGTCGGGCGGCGAGGATCACCAGGTCGGAGGGGTGCAGGCCGCCCAGCTTGTCATCAAGGTCCTCGAGGCCGGTGGAGATCCCCGAGAGTTTGCCGTCGCGCTCGTACGCCGCGGCGGCCATCTTCACCGCGCCGGCCAGGGCGTCGGACAGGTTCATCAGGCCGCGATGGCCCGAACCGATTTCGGCCAGCTTGAAGAGTTCCTGCTCGGCCGACTCGATCAGCTCCCGGCCTGTGCGCTCGGGATCGCCCGCCTGGGCCCCGGCGGCGATCTCGCCGCCGATGCGGATCAGGGCGCGGCGCAGAGCCAGGTCATGGATCGCTCGCCCGTAGTCGGGGGCGTAGGCCGCTGGCGGCGCGTGGTTGAGCAGGTCGGCGAGGTAGCGCACCCCGCCCGCCTCGCCATAGGCCGGATCGCGCTGGAACTGTTCGTCCAGGAGGATCGGATCGGCCAGGCGGTTGGCGCCGACCGCCCGCCGAATGGCGTCGAACAGCCGCCCGTGCAGGGGTTCGTGGAAGTCGTCGGCCTGCAGGGCGTCGCTCAGCCGCTCGAGCGCGGAATTGTCGTACAGCAGCGCGCCCAGCAGGGCCTGTTCGGCCTCGATGTTGTGCGGCGGTTGCAGGATGTCGGCGGCTGTTTCGGCCGGACGCAGATCTAGGAGGGGAACGATGGCCATGGAGGCGGCGACGCTATCCCAGCTGGCTGGTCGCAGTAATCGGCGTTTCGCCCCGCTTGTGGAGCTTCGCGCCGACTCTGTGGATTAAGCTTCCGCTTCTTCCGTCACCGGCTCGGCGCCGGGTTCGAAGACGTCGGCCGGCGTGATCTCGCCTTCCTCGGTCGCGTAGCGGTCGGCCAGCACATTCTCGCCGCGCGCCTGGCGCTCGGCCTCGTCGATGCTGCGGGCGATGTTGATCTTCACCGTCACCGCCACCTCGGCGTGAAGGCGCACCTTCACTTCGTGCACGCCCAGCGTCTTGATCGGCCGGTCGAGCACGATCATGGCGCGGTCGATCTTGCCGCCCTCGGCGTTGACCGCCGCCGCCACGTCGCGGCCGCTGACCGAACCGTAGAGCTGACCGGTCTCGCCGGCCTGGCGGATCATCACGTAGGTGACCCCGTCGATGCGACCGCCGGCCTTCTCGGCGGCGGCGCGGGCCTGGGCGTTGCGGGCCTCGACGTCGTGGCGCATGCCCTCAAACACTTTGAGGTTGGCGGCGTTGGCGCGCAGGGCCTTGGAGCGGGGCAGGAGGAAGTTGCGGGCGAACCCGTCCTTCACCGACACCACATCGCCAAGCGCGCCCAGGCGTTCGACGCGTTCCAGTAGAATGACCTTCATGGCGCGCGCCTCACTTCGTGACGTAGGGCAGGAGGGCGAGGAAGCGGGCGCGCTTGATCGCCTGGGCCAGCTCCCGTTGCTTCTTGGCCGAAACGGCCGTGATGCGCGAGGGCACGATTTTGCCACGCTCGGAGACGTAGCGCTGCAGCAGCTTCACGTCCTTGTAGTCGATCTTCGGCGCGTTGGCGCCGGAGAACGGGCACACCTTGCGCCGGCGCATGAAGTTGCGGCGCGCACCGCCGCCAGAGGCGGGGGCGGCTTCGGGGAGGATGGTTTCGTCGCTCATGTCAGGCCGCCTTACGCCGGGACGTCGTCAAAACGCCGTTCGCGATCGCGGTCGCGGCGGGCGAGGACCGGGGAGAGTTCGAGGTCGAGGTGCTCGACCTTCAAGGTCAGGTAGCGCAGCACGTCTTCGTTGATCGACAGCTGCCGCTCCATCTCCTTCACGGCCGCCGGCGCAGCGTCGATGGCCAGCAGGGAGTAGTGACCCTTGCGGTTCTTCTTGATCCGGTAGGTGAGGTTGCGCAGACCCCAGTATTCGATCTTGGCCACGTGGCCGCCCTGACCTTCGATCAGGGCCTTGAGCTCTTCGTTCAGGGTCTCGGCCTGGGTGGGCGAGATGTCCTGCCGGGCGATGAGCACGTGCTCGTAGAACGCCATGGCGTCATGCTTCCGCATCTTGGGCGCGGCGCTCGCGGGGGCCGGAAGAGGCGTCCGAAAGCGATGGATCTTGGCGCGGCGGCCGGGAGTCTCCCGAGCCCTTTAATGTTCCGCGATAGACCGTGCCCGTTAAGGGAGGCGCGCTGTTAGCGGGAATTGTCGCGGATGGCAAGGCATGGCGTACGCGTCGACCTGCCTTGCTGCGTCGTCCGCGTTCAGCTCGCCGGGTGCTTGTCTCTCCACGCTTTCACCGCCTCCAGCGTCTTGGCCACGTGGTCGTCGGGCTTGAGGTTGGAATAGGCCAGCAGGATCTTGCCGTCGGGGGCGATCACATAGCTGGTGCGGTCGGACCAGCCGGGGCGCATGGCCAGCGTCGCTTTGTAGGACGCCGCAATCTTGGCGTCCGGATCGGCGGCGACCGGGAACTTCGAGCGGCACTCGCTCACCGAGAACTCGGTCAGGCGGTCGATGTTGCCGGCCGTGATCCCCATCACCGTGGCGCCGAGCGCCTGATACTGCGGCTGGGCCTCGGCGAAGTCGTGGGCCTCGATCGTGCAGCCTGAGGTGAAGGCGGCCGGAAAGAAGTAGAGCACGACGGGACCCTTCTTCAGGGCGTCCTTGAGCTTGAATGGGAAGGCCTTGCCGGCCATCGATGCTTGGGCGGAAAAGTCCGGAGCCTTGTCGCCGACGTTGAGGGCGGCGTGGGCGCTCCCGGTGAGGGCGAGCGAAAGGGCCGCGGCGGCGATAAGGCGCTTCATGTCGTTTCTCCGGTTTCGGCCGTCATTATGCGCCGGGGACGAGCGAGCGTGAAGCTTGTCGCCTGATCAGCTTTGACCTAACCCTCGCGCCGCCGATTCAGCCAACGACCTTCGTCTGAGGAAACGCCGCCGACATGACCCTCGCCTTCCTGTTTCCGGGCCAAGGCAGCCAGGCCGTGGGCATGGGCGCGGAGCTGGCCGACGCCTTCCCCTCGGCCCGCAGCGTCTTCGAGGAAGTCGACGACGCACTCGGACAGCGCCTCTTTCGCCTCATGCGCGAGGGGCCGGCCGAGGAACTGACGCTGACCGAGAACGCCCAGCCGGCCCTGATGGCCGTAAGTCTGGCGGTCGCCGCTGTGCTCGAGGCCGAGTTCGGCTTGCCCGTCGCCCGCGCCGCCTTCGTCGCCGGCCATTCGCTCGGCGAATATTCGGCCCTGGCGGCGGCCGGCGCGATCACGCTCGCCGACGCCGCCCGCCTCCTCAAGCTGCGCGGCCAGGCCATGCAGCGCGCCGTTCCGGTTGGCGAGGGGGCCATGGCCTCGCTCATCGGCCCGAAGACCGATCTGACGCTCGCCGAAGCCGCCGCCGAGGCCGGGAGCGCGGCCGGCGTTTGCGTCGTCGCCAACGACAACAACGCCGGCAATATCGTCATTTCCGGCGCCAAGGCCGCCGTCGACCTCGCCATCGAAAAGGCCAAGGCTCTAGGCGCCCGAGCCATTCCGCTCAACGTCTCCGCGCCGTTCCATTGCCCGCTCATGGCCCCGGCGGCCGAGGAGATGGAGCGCGCCCTGGCGGTCGCGGCCATCGCACCGCCGAGCCCTCCGGTGGTGGCCAACGTCACCGCCCGCCCCACCGCCGATCCCGAAGCCATCCGCCAGTTGCTGGTGGAGCAGGTCACGGGTCGCGTGCGCTGGCGCGAGAGCATGGAATGGCTGGCGGGCGAGGGCGGCGTGACTGTCTTTGCCGAGGCCGGCTCCGGCAAGGTGCTGACCGGCATCGCCAAGCGTGTGGCGCCGGAGGCGGCCGCCTTCGCGCTCAATGCGCCGGCTGATCTCGAAGCCTTCGCCAAGACGCTCTGAGGAGGCGCCCGGTGTTTGAACTTTCCGGCAAAACGGCCCTCGTCACCGGCGCCAGCGGCGGCATCGGCGGGGCCATCGCCCGGGCTCTGCACCAAGCGGGCGCCCAAGTCGTTCTTTCGGGCACGCGCGAGGCTGCGCTGCAGACCCTCGCGGGCGAGCTCGGCGAGCGCACCAGCTTCGCGGCCTGCGACCTCAGCGACCCCGCGGCCGTCGACGGTCTCGTCGAACGCGCCGAAGCGGCAGCGGGCGCCCCGCTCGACATCCTGGTGGCCAACGCCGGCGTCACCCGCGACGGCCTTTTGCTGCGCATGAAGGATGAGGACTGGGCCGCGGTCCTGCAAATCAACCTTGAGAGCTATTTCCGGCTCTCGCGCGCCGCCCTCAGGGGCATGATGCGCCGACGCTGGGGGCGCATCATAGGAATCACCTCGGTGGTCGGCGTCACCGGCAACCCCGGCCAGACCAACTACGCCGCCTCCAAGGCCGGCATGATCGGATTCTCGAAGGCGCTGGCCCAGGAGGTGGCGAGCCGCTCGATCACCGTAAATTGCGTCGCGCCCGGGTTCATCGAGAGTCCGATGACCGACGCCCTGACCGAGGCCCAGAAAACCCAGATCCTCGCCA
>JBEKQJ010000012.1:0-23009 GCA_049519835.1 Caulobacteraceae bacterium
CGCAATTTCGGATACCCGCACGGGATCACATTGATTCTCACAGCCTGCGCAGTCTATCGACTGCCAAACGGCCGGATCGAAGGCGCAACTGGCGTCTCCTATCAAATAGCCCGACTTCGCAACGGCGTTCCGTCCCTCATCCATTTGGACGAGGGGGACATCCCGCCGGAAGAGATCAGCTTCGGGCAGGACTCCCTTCAGGCTGGGATTTCCAGATAGCAGCAGCGCGGCGCACACGGGCGCCCAAGCGTTCAAGCTCTCTCAGTGGCGGTCACCTTCTGCTCCCAAATTCGGGGCATTACGGATCGGCTGGGAAACGCAATCAAATTCGATGCGTTTGCGGTCCCATTTGATACATAATGCCGCCAAATTCCGGCAATTCGTCGAGAAACAAGACTCCGTTGTGCGCCAGGGAGACTTCGCCGGGTTTCACGCGCAGTCCGCCGCCGGTGAGCGCCGCCATGCTGGCCGAGTGATGCGGGGCCCGGAACGGTCGTTCGCGCGTCAGCGCCCCCCTGGCGATGAGGCCGGCCACGGAGTGGACCATCGAAGTCTCGAGCAGCTCAGCCGGCGTCAGCGGCGGCAGCAGCCCTGGCAGCCGCTGAGCCAGCATCGATTTCCCCGAGCCGGGCGGTCCGACGTAGAGCAGGTTGTGGCCGCCGGCCGCCGCGATCTCCAGGGCCCGCTTGGCGCTCTCCTGACCCTTGACGTCCTTCAGATCCGGCCTCGGCCCGGCCTCGACGAGAGGGCCCGGCTTCGGCGGCGAAAGCAGCTGGACGCCGCGAAAATGATTGACGAGGGCGATCAGGGATCTGGGCGCCAGCAGGGCCATGTCGCCGGCCCAGGCCGCCTCGGGACCGCAGGCTTGCGGACAGATCAAGCCCAGGCCCATGGCGTTGGCGGCCACAGCCGCCGGTAGGGCCCCGGCCACCGGCGCGATCTCGCCGTTGAGGTTCAGCTCGCCGATCGCCGCCCAGCCGTCGAGCGCGTCCTGCGGGACGATGCCCATGGCCGCCATGAGCGCCAGGGCGATGGGCAGGTCGAAATGGTTGCCCTCCTTGGGCAGATCGGCCGGAGCGAGATTGGCCACCAGGCGCCGGGGCGGCAGGGCTAGGCCGAGGCCCGAGAAGGCCGCGCGCACCCGCTCACGCGCCTCGCCGACCGCCTTGTCGGCCAGGCCGACGACCACGAACGCCGACGGGCCGCCGACGGCCTGGACCTCCACGTCCACCCGCCGCGCCTCGACCCCCTCGAACGCCACGGATGCGATCCGCGCGGCCATGCCCCTCTCCGTTCAGACGCTGGTGACTTGGCCACACTCTCGGCGTCGCGGCAAGAACAAATGAGGAACTATCCCCGCCGTTTCGCCTCGATGCAGTCCCACAGCGCCGCCGCGGCGTCGCCGCCGCCGAAGCGCTTCAGCTGCTGCGCGCCGGTGGGTGAGGTGACGTTGATCTCAGTAAGATAGTCACCGATCACGTCGATGCCGACGAAGATCAGTCCGCGCGCCTTCAGCACCGGGCCGATGGCGGCGCAGATCGCCAGATCGCGGGCGGTGAGCTCCACGGCTTCAGCGCGGCCGCCGCGGGCGAGGTTCGAGCGCACCTGCCCGGCCCCCGGGACGCGATTGATCGCGCCGACGGGCTCTCCGTCCACCAGCAGCACGCGTTTGTCGCCGGCCGACACCGCCGGCAGGAATTTCTGGGCGATCACCGCCTCGCGGCCGATCATGGCGTGCAGTTCGAGCAGGGCGTCGAGGTTGGGGTCGCCGGCCTTGAGCTTCACCACCCCCGACCCCGCCCCCCCGTAAAGCGGCTTCAGCACGATGTCGCCATGGCGGACATGGAAGTCGTGCAGCGCCTCGGCGTCGCTGGTGATCAGAGTCGGCGGATGGAAGGCCGGAAACTCGGTCACCAGGAGCTTTTCCGGCGCGCTGCGCACCTCGGCCGGGTCGTTGATCACCAGCGTCGTCGGATGGATCCGCTCGAGAAAATAGGTGCCGGTGATGTAGGCCATGTCGAACGGCGGGTCCTGCCGCATCAGCACCACGTCGAACTCTGAAAGGTCCCGCTCTTCTGGGGCGCCCAGGCTGGCGTGGTCGCCCTTGACGGCCCGAAGGTTCAAAGCCTTGCCGCGGGCCAGCACCCGCCCTTCGGCCAGCTGCAGGCGCTCCGGCTGATACACCCACAGGCCATGGCCGCGCGTCTGGGCCTCCAGCATCAGCAGAAACGTCGTGTCGGTCTCGATGTTGATCCGCTCGACGGGGTCCATCTGCACGGCGACGGTCAACGGCATTGGCGCTCCTGAAGCAGGTCGGCGTCTCAGAACTCGCGCCAAGCATCGCGAATATGGCGCGGCCAGCGGCCGGGCGCGAGGGCCATAAGGTCGAGTCGCACGCCGGCGTGGGCAAGGTCCGGCCGGCGCGCCGCCACCTGACGCGCGGCGGCCAGCAGCCGCTCGCGCTGGCGAGGCGTCACCGCATCGAGCGCCTCTTCCAAGGTCCGCCGTCGCTTGACCTCGACCACCGCGACGATGTCGCCGCGCAGGGCCAGCAGATCGATCTCCGCCTGCGCCGTCTTCAGCCGAAAGCCCAGGATCCGGTAACCCTTCAGCATCAGCCACAGCGCACAGACATACTCGCTGCGGCGACCCTCGCGGCGCGCCAGGCTCCCGCGTCGAGCCCGCACCGCCGTCATCGGCCCTTGAGGGTCAGCGCCCGCGCATAGAGCGCACGCCGTGGCAGGCCTAGCGCTTTCGCCACCTCGGCGGCGGCCTCGCCCGGGCCCATGCGCTCCAGCGCCTCGGCGAGGGCCCGGTCGGCCTCCGCCTCGCTGGCCGGCGCCTCTTCGCCCGGCCCGACCAGGACCACGATCTCGCCCTTGGGCGCGGCGAACCGGGGATCGGCCGCCAGTTCGGGCAACGGCGCGCGAACCACCGTCTCGTAAAGCTTTGTCAGCTCACGCGCCACGGCGGCTGGACGGGGGCCGAACACCTTAGCCATATCCGCCAGGCTCTCGGCCAGGCGCGAACCGCCCTCGAAGAACACCAGGGTCGCCCGGACGCTCGCCAGATCCTCGAACAGTTTGCGGCGCGCCGCGCTCTTTGGCGGCGGAAAACCGGCGAACAGGAAGCGATCGGTGGGCAGGCCGGCGACCGTGAGCGCAGCCATAACGGCTGACGGGCCGGGGATCGGAAACACGGCCGCGCCCTGAGCCACGGCCTCGACGACCAGCCGGTAGCCGGGGTCGCTCACCAGCGGCGTGCCGGCGTCGGAGATCAGGGCCACGCGGGCGCCGCCAGCCAGCGCCGCCAGCACCTTCGGCCTCGCCTGGGCCGCGGCATGCTCGTCATAGCGCTGGAGCTTGGCGGAGATCGCGTGGGCGGCCAGTAGCTTGCCGCTCACCCGCGTGTCTTCGGCGAGCACGAGGTCGGCGCCTCCCAGCACGTCGAGCGCGCGCAGGGTGATGTCGCGCAGGTTGCCGATCGGCGTCGCCACCAGATAGAGCCCCGGCGCCAGGGGCTTGGCGTCAGGCGGCATCGGCCAGCTCGGCGATGACCCGATCAAGCACCGGCCGGCCGCGCGCCGTCGCCGTCAGGCGACCATTTGCCAGGCGTACGAGGCCTTCCAGCTCGGCGAAGCGGGCCGGCGGAATGGCCAGCGGGGCAATGTCGGCGGCGGCGACGCCCTCGTCGGTGCGCAGGCCCATCAGCAGGCGCTCGACGGCTGCTTCGCGCGCCGACAGCCACTCCAGCGAAGCCGCCAGCCCTTCGTTCCCCACGCGCGCGATGTAGTCCTGGGCACCGCGGGGCGTTTCGGCGGCGTGCCGGCCGTCCGGCAGAGTCCAGCGACCATGGGCGCCGGGCCCCACCCCCGCGTAGTCTTCGCCGCGCCAATAGATGAGATTGTGTCGCGAGCGCGCAGCGGGGCCGCGGGCGTGATTGGATACCTCGTAAGCCTCGAAGCCGAGGTCCGCCAACACCGCCTGAGTCGTCTCGAAGAGCGTCGCCGCCAGATCGTCCGGAGGCGGCGCGAACAACTGTCTGCGCACGGCGCGATGAAAGGCCGTGCCCGGCTCGATGGTCAGCTGATAGGGCGAGAGGTGTTCGACGCCCATCGCCGTCACCTCGGCGAGGGCCGTGGCCCACGCCGCCGGCGCCTGCCCGGGCAGGGCGTAGATCAGGTCGACCGAGACGCGCGGAAAGTGCGTCGTCGCCGCCGCGATCGCGGCGCGCGCGCTCGCGCTGTCGTGGTTGCGGCCGAGAAAGGCCAGCTCGCCATCGTCCAGGGATTGCACGCCGAGCGACAGTCGATTCACCCCGGCGTCGGCAAAGCCCTCGAACCGCTCCGCATCCGTCGGGTTGGCTTCGAGCGTCACTTCCGGTTCGTCCGGGCTCGGCCACAACCGGCGGGCCGCCGCGACTACACCGGCGGCCAGCGCCGGGGGCATCAGCGAGGGCGTGCCGCCGCCGAAGAAGACCGACACCAGCCGCCGCGGCGGCAGGCGCCCGGCTTGGGCCTCCAGATCGGCGAGGATCGCCTCGCCCAACGCCTCGGCCTCCGCTTCGCGACCGCGGGCCCGCACGACGTTGAAGTCGCAGTAGGGACAGATCCGCGCGCAATAAGGCCAGTGGACGTAGAGGCCGATCGGCGGAGCCGTCAAAACACCGCCGCCTTCAAGGCGGCGAAGGCCCGCGCCCGGTGGCTGATGCGGTGCTTCGCCGCCGGGTCCATCTCGCCGAAGGTCTCCGCGCCGCCCACGGGCATGAAGATCGGGTCGTAGCCGAAGCCCTTGTCGCCCCGGGCCGGAAACACCAGAGCGCCGTCGACGCGGCCTTCCACGACCACCACCGGGCCGTTCGGCCAGGCCACGGCCAGGGCGCAGACGAACCAGGCGGTTCGATCGTCCAGGCCCCGTTCGTCCAGGCGTCGCTCGACCAGGTCGATGGCGCGAGCGAAGTTTCGCTCCGGGCCCGCCCAGCGCGCCGAGTGGACGCCCGGCGCGCCTTCCAGCGCCTCGACGCACAGGCCGGAATCATCGGCGATGGCGACGAGTCCGCTGGCGTCGGCCGCCGCCCTCGCTTTGAGAAGCGCGTTGCCGGAGAACGTCGTCTCAGGCTCCTCGGGCTCGGCGAGGCCCAGCTCGCCGGCCGTGACGATCTGGAAGCGATCCTCCAGCAGAGCCGCCAGCTCGACGGCTTTGCCGGGATTGTGGGTGGCGGCGACCAGCCGGCTTCCTGGAACGAGGGCGAGGCTCATGGCTCCTGTTTAGCCCAACCCCGGGCGGGCGGCGAGCGTGACATTACGCAGCTGTAATATCGATAAACGATATTTAATTTGATTGAAAAACAATACGGACATATCGATAAACACAGAACGAAGGCAATCACGCCCTCGGACGAAATCCAAAGGCCCTCCAAGGCCGCCATCCAAGAAGGGGACTTCCAAATGCATACCGCTCAAGTGCTCAACATCGTTGACCGCATGGCCCTCACGGTCATGAACGCGATCGTCTTCGTCGGCCTGCCGGTCGTCGCTCTCGGCCGCTTCGTTCGCTAACCGCTTGCGCACGACGAGGTCGCCGGTCCAGGTTCCGCCACCCGCCGCGTGAGTTATCTCGCGCGGCGGCTTGCGTTGGGGAGGGTGCGATGCGCGCTCTGGGTCGGGGTTCGGTTTCCAGTTTCCTGAAGGTGATCCTGGACGTCTTCCATGTCGTCCTGTGGGTCGGGGTCGGCCTCGCCACCGTCGGCGCCGTCATCGCGCTGCTGCTCAGCTTCCGACCCGACATCATCGCCAGCCATATCGACATCGACAACATCAACGTCCGGGGCGCCTGGCTCGGGCCGGCCGCCGCCGCCTTCTGCCTGATCGGGGATCTCTACATGGCCGGCGGTATCATCGTGGTCACACGCCTGAGAGCCGTCTTCAAGACCCTGATCGCCGGCGATCCATTCCATCCCGACAACGCCGGCCGCCTGCGGTCCATCGGCGCCACGCTGGCGATCCTCGAGCTCGGCCGCTACATGGTCGCGGCCGTCACCCGCCTGTTCTTCCACGGCGCCCTGCACATAGGCGGCGGCATCAGCCTGACGACCTGGTTCGCGGTGCTGGTGATCTTCGTTCTGGCTGAAGTGTTCCGCGAAGGCGCGCGCCTTCGCGGCGAAGCCGAGCTGACCATCTGATGCCCGTCCGCGTCCGCCTCGACCGGCTGCTCCTGGAGCGGCGCATGTCCCTGACCGAGCTGGCGGACCGGGTCGGCGTGACCATCGCCAACCTCTCCATCCTCAAGACCGGCAAGGCGCGGGCCATGCGCTTCTCGACCCTCGCGGCCTTATGCCGCGAACTCGACTGCCAGCCCGGCGACCTGCTGCTCTACGAGCCAGGCCCCGCCGACGAGATCGAGGACGACGAGCTCGGGGGGGCTTAGCCGCCGATCGCCGCCGTCTGCAGCGCCACCAGCTCGGCGATTCCACCCTCGGCCAGGTCCAGCAGGGCGTCGAATTCGGCCCGCGAGAAGCCGCGCTTCTCGCCGGTCGCCTGGGCCTCGACGATCTGCCGCGCGCCGGTGAGGACGAAGTTGGCGTCGGCCTCGGCGTTGCTGTCCTCCTCGTAGTCCAGGTCGAGCACCGGCGTTCCATCGACCAGGCCGCAGGAGACCGCGGCGACGTGGTCGAGGATGGGATCGCGAGTCAGAACGCCCTTCTCCAGCATCGTCCGGGTCGCCAGGCGCAGGGCCACCCAGCCGCCGGTGATCGAGGCGGTGCGCGTACCGCCGTCGGCCTGGATGACGTCGCAGTCGAGGGTGATCTGCCGCTCGCCGAGCGCCGCGAGATCGACCACCGCGCGCATCGAGCGGCCGATGAGGCGCTGGATTTCCTGGGTGCGGCCGGACTGCTTGCCCTGGGCCGCCTCGCGCCGACCGCGGGTATGGGTGGCGCGCGGCAGCATGCCGTATTCGGCCGTGACCCATCCGCGCCCCCGACCGCGCAGGAACGGCGGCACGCCTTCTTCGAGACTGGCCGTCACCAAGACCCGGGTGTGGCCGAAGGCGACCAGGCACGAGCCCTCGGCGTAGCGGTTGACCTTGGTCTCGAGCGTGACGGGACGCAGGGCGCCTTCCACCCGGCCGGAATGTCTCATGTCGTCTCCATGGAGCGCCGCTTGCACGACAGGGGCCGGCGCTTATCCTAATCTCACGGACATGACCAACGCCTTCGTCGATCCGCTGGCCTCCCGTGGGCCGAGCCTCACCGAGCTCGACGCCCGCGCCCGCGAGGTGTTCCGGCGCATCGTCGAGTCCTATCTCGAGACCGGCGAGGCGGTGGGCTCGCGCACCATCGCCCGCGGCGGCATGGGGCTGTCGCCGGCCTCGATCCGCAATACCATGCAGGACCTCACCGATCTCGGACTCCTGGGCGCCGCCCACGCCAGCGCGGGGCGCCAGCCCACCCACATCGGCCTGCGGCTCTTCGTCGACGGCCTGCTTGAGGTGGGCGACGTCGGTGAGACCGACCGGCGCGACATCGAAGCGCGGCTTTCGGCGCGCGGCCGCTCGTTCGAGGAACTGCTCGACGAAGCCAGCGCCATCCTCTCAGGGTTAGCCGGCGGCGCGGGCCTGGTTGTGACGCCGGTGCGGGAGGCGGGCGTCAAGCACGTCGAGTTCGTCGCCCTGGCGCCCGATCAGGCCCTGGCGGTGATGGTGTTCGAGGACGGCCAGGTGGAAAACCGCCTGATGCGCCACGCGCTGGGCCTCACCCCCTCGGCCCTGCTGGAGGCCTCCAACTTCCTCAACGCCCGTCTGCGCGGCCGGACCTTGTCCGAAGCCAAGGCCGAGGTGACCGCAGAGCTGGGCCAGGCTCGCCGCGACCTCGACGCCGCCGCCGCCCGACTGATCGAGGACGGTCTGGCCGCCTGGGGCGGCGACGGGGCCGAGCGCACCCTCATCGTGCGCGGCCGCGCCAACCTCCTGGAAGGGGCAGAGGCCGCCGTCGACCTCGAACGCGTGCGCATGCTGTTCGACGACCTCGAACGCAAGGAGCGGCTGATCGATCTCCTCGACGGCGTGCGCGGCGCGGCCGGCGTACGCATCTTCATCGGCGCCGAGACCAAGCTTTTTTCGTTGTCGGGTTCCGCCCTGATCGCGGCGCCCTATATGTCGGGCCGGCAGAAGCTATTGGGCGCGATCGGCGTTATCGGTCCGGCCAGGCTGAACTACGCCCGGGTGATCCCGCTGGTGGACTATACCGCCCGGGCGCTCGGCAGACTGATGGAAGATTAGACGAGGGCCCATGTCAGACGAGAATTTCGCCGGCGACGACACCGTGCTCGAGAACGAGGCGGACGAAGTCGAAGCGCTCAAGGGCGAGATCGCCCAGCTCAAGGACCAGGCGCTGCGCTTCGCCGCCGAGGCCGAGAACACCCGCCGCCGCGCCGAGCGCGAGGTCAACGATTCCCGCGCCTACGCTATCCAGAAGTTCGCCCGCGACCTCCTGGGCGTGGCCGACAATCTCCAGCGGGCCCTGGCCCACGCGCCGGCGGACGACGGCGATCCCCTCGCCAAGAGCCTGGCGGTCGGCATGGAGATGACCCAGAAGGAACTGATGAGCGCCTTTGAGCGCAATGGCTTGAAGCGCATCGCCCCGACGCCCGGCGAGAAGTTCGACCCCCATCAGCACCAAGCCGTGACTGAGCAGACCTCCACCGAGTTCGCGCCCGGCGCGGTGATCGCCGTACTTCAGGACGGCTATGAACTCTTCGGCCGCAATGTCCGGCCGGCCATGGTGGTGGTCGCCGCGCGGGATTCCACCGGTCCGGCCGAGGCCTGAATCCTCAGATTTCGACCGTCCCGCTGATGATGATGCGGGTCTGGCCGCCGATCCACACCTCGCCGGCCTCGTCGCGGTTGACGAACACGCGGCCGGCGCGGCCGAGGCGGGTCCCCTGGGCGGCCACGTAGGACCCACGGGCGCGACCCGTGTCGAACAGCCATTGGGCCAGAGAGGCGTTGAGGCTGCCGGTCACCGGATCCTCACGCACCGCGCCGGTATGGTCGCTGAACAGGGCGCGGATCTCGAACCCCGTCTCCGAGCCGGATGGGTGCGGACCTATGACGCCGACGTCGATTTGGCGCGGCCACGCGGCCGCCGGCTGCAGCGCCAGCACCGCCTCGGCGGAGCCGAGCATGATTCCCAACCACCCCGGGCCGTTGTCCACCCAACTGGCGTCCACCACGGCGTCGCGAGGCAGGCCCAGGAACGCACAAGCCTCCTCGAGCTCGGCGGCCGATGGCGGCCCGGAGCGGATAAGCGGCGGGGCGGCGAAGGCCAGCCGCTCGCCGTCTTGACGTAACGGCACCAGTCCGGCCCCGCATTCCTGCACGATCCGGTCGCTCGCCCTGGGGCGACCGCCGGCCGCCAGCCAAACGCAGGCTGTGCCGAGCGTTGGATGGCCGGCGAATGGCAATTCCCGGGCCGGGGTGAAGATCCGAACCCGGTAGTCTGCCTCCGGATGCGTCGGTGGCAGAAGGAAGGTGGTCTCTGACAGGTTCACCCACCGGGTCGCCGCCAGCATGGTCGCTTCATCGATCCCCTCGGCGTCGGCTACCACCGCCAGCGGATTGCCCGAGAGGGGACCGCTGCCGAACACGTCGACGAAGCGGATCGGCCGGCTGGCGGTGGTCATCAGGGCTCCTCGGGTTCGCAGGTGAATCAGCGACTGGCGATGGCCGGGTTGTCGATCTGCCGCAGCGCGCCGTCCAGGGCCTGGCGGTAACAGGCTGAACCGCGCACGGCCAACCGCTGTTCCCGCAGGCTGGCGGGCGAAGCGCCGCACACCTCCATGACCGCCGTTTCGATGCGGCGGCGCTCGGCGCGGGCCCCGGCGGGCGTGGCGGGGGCGGGGTTGACGCGCACCGTCACGCTCGGCGTTTCAGCTGAACTCTGGGCGGCGACCGGATGAGCTCCGCTGGCCAGAAGGAGCGTCGCGGCGCCGACGACGGCGAAGAAATGGCTGGTCATGAGTTCAGGCCTTTCTGTCTCGCTCGGCGGGCGATTCGGGCGGCCGCCTGGGCGCGCCTTTTCGCTGGCGCGCCAGTCTCGGGACAGGTACGGTCCAGTACAATTTGAACGAACTGTCATGCCACTAACGTCATGACTGTCATGGTCAGGAGTGCGGTACAGTGAGCGAGGCTCTGATCGCCGGCGGCGGACGGACCGCCGAGGTGATGCGCGCCATTCGCGGACGGATCGAACGGCGGGCGCTGACGCCCGGCGCGCGCCTGCCGTCGGTGCGGGCCATGGCCCAGGCCAGCGGCTACTCCAAGTCGACAGTAGTCGAGGCCTATGACCGTCTCGCGGCCGAAGGCGTGATCCGCTCCCGTCCGGGCTCTGGATTCTTCGTCGCCACGCCGATGGCGCCGCTGGCTCTGGCCCAGATCGACCCGCCGCTTGACGAGCAGATCGACCCTCTCTGGCTGCTGCGCCAATCCCTGATCGTGCGGCCGGGCGTGCTCACGCCAGGATCCGGCTGCCTGCCAGACAGCTGGATGGCCAGCGAGGCCCTGCGCAAGGGTATGCGCCAGGCCATTCCGGCCACCGAAATCGGCTGCGACGATCTCTCACCGCCGCACGGTCCGGAATCCCTCAGGCGGTTGATTGTTCGCCGCCTCCTCGATCAGGGCGTCGAGGCCAGTCCCGATCAAGTCGTCCTCACCGACTCCTGCACCCAGGCCATCGACCTGGTGCTGCGCTTTCTGCTCTGCCCAGGCGACACGGTGATTGTCGACGACCCCTGCTATTTCAATTTCCTGGCTCTGCTGCGGGCGCATCGGGTGAAGGTGGTGGGCGTGCCCTACACGCCGGCCGGCCCGGACACGACCGCCTTCGAGGCGGCGCTCGTCGAGCATCGGCCGCGGCTCTACCTGACCAACACCGCTGTGCATAACCCGACCGGCGCCGCCCTCTCGGCCGCTGTCGCCCACCGCGTCCTCACCCTGGCGGAGCGCCACGACCTCGTCGTCGTTGAGGACGACATCTTCGCCGAGTTCGAGTGGCAGCCCTCGGCGCGCCTGGCCGCCTTCGACGGCCTGCGGCGGGTGATTCGAGTCGGCGGCTACTCCAAGGTGCTGTCCAATGCCGTGCGCAGCGGGCACATCGTCGCGCGGTCCGACTGGGCGGCGGCGATCGCTGACCTGCGGATCGCCACCGGGATGACCGGCAGCGCCTTGATCGGCGAGATCACCCACGCCGCCCTGATCGAGCCGGCCTATCGCCGGGCGATGGAGCGGCTGCGGGCGCGACTCGCCAAGGCCATGGACCATACCATCCGCCGTCTCGAGGACCTTGGGCTCGAGCCCTGGATCCGGCCCCCGGCCGGCCCCTTGTTGTGGTGCCGGCTGCCGGACGGACTCGACGCTACGGAGCTCGCCCGCCAAGCCGTCGGCCAGGGCATCGTGCTCGCCCCCGGCGACGCCTTCAGTGTCAGCCGTTCGGCCAGATCCTACCTGCGCTTCAATGTGGCCCGGATGGACGATGAGCCTGTCTGGCGGTTTCTGACCGCGGCCTGCGCCGGCGGCGCGCCGCAAAGCGGGGCCGCCTCTTCCTCGCGGCGACAAATCCGCTAGTGTCGCGAACCCTTTCGCAATCCGCCGAATCCCCGGGGGCGCCGGGCGGCGATCACTGGACGATGAGATGAAGCTGACGATCGAACGCGGCGCGCTGCTCAAGGCCCTGGCTCACGTGCAGAGCGTCGTCGAGCGGCGAAACACCATCCCGATCCTCGGCAACGTGCTGCTGGCGGCCGGCGAGGGTCGCCTGGGCTTCTCGGCCACCGACCTCGACATGGAGATCGCCGACTCCGCGCCGGCCCAGGTGGAAAATCCCGGCCAGATCACCGCCCCGGCCCACACCCTTTATGAGATCGTCCGCAAGCTGCCGGAGGGCGCGGAAGTCTCACTCGGATTCTCCGGCGCCGATCCTCGGCTCGCGGTGGTGGCGGGCCGCTACAAGGTGCATCTGCCGGTGCTGCCTTCTGGTGATTTCCCGGTCATGCCCACCGAGGGCCTGTCGACGCCGATCGTCATCGACACCGGCGAACTCATCCGTCTGATCGACAAGACCCGCTTCGCCATCTCCACCGAGGAGACGCGCTATTACCTGACCGGCATCTACCTGCACTCGGTGATCCAGGACGGCCGCGCCCTGCTGCGCGCCGTGGCCACCGACGGCCACCGCCTGGCCCTGGCCGAGATGCCGGCCCCGGAAGGCGCCTCTGGGGCGGCCGGCGTCATCGTGCCGCGCAAGACCGTGCAGGAGGTCCGCCGCCTGCTCGAGGACGCCGGCGAAACCGTCGAGCTGCAACTCAGCCCCCAGAAGATCCGCTTCGACTTCGGCGGCGCCACCCTGACCTCCAAGGTCATCGATGGTTCGTTCCCGGACTACACGCGGGTGATCCCGAAAGAGAACCACCGCGTCATGACGGTCGACAACGGCCTCTTCGCTCAGGCCGTCGACCGGGTGGCGACCATCTCCTCGGAGAAGAGCCGCTCGGTGAAGCTGTCGGTCGAGGCCGGTCGGGTGCTTCTCACCGTTCGCAACATGGAGACCGGCCAAGCCACCGAAGAGGTCGAGGTCGACTATGGCGGCGAGCCGTTCGAGATCGGCTTCAACGCCCGCTATCTCATGGACGTAACCGGCCAGATTGGCGGCGACACCACCGAGTTCCGCTTCGCCGACCGAGCGGCGGCCACGCCCCTGCTCGATCCGGTGCTGGTGCTCGATCCCACCGACATCGGCGTGCAGTACGTGCTGATGCCGCTCAGGGCTTAGATGCGCGCGCGCATCCAGCGGCTCTCCCTCACCGATTTCAGAAGCTACCGGCAGGCGACGCTCGAAGCGGACGGGCGCACCTGTTTCCTGTTCGGCCCCAACGGCGCCGGCAAGACCAACCTCTTGGAGGCAGTGAGCCTGCTTTCGCCGGGCCGCGGCCTACGCGGCGCGGCGCTTTCCGAAGTCGGACGGCGAGAGCCCGGCGTGACGGAAGGGCTGGCCTGGGCCGTATCGGCCGAGGTGATCTCGGGCGACGAGGCCGTGCGCCTGGGGACCGGTATGGACGACGCCGGCCGGCGGGCGGCGCGGCGCGACGGCGAGAGCGTGTCGGTCTCGGCTTTGGCCGATCACCTCCGACCCCTGTGGCTTACGCCCGCCCATGACCGCCTGTTCGCCGGTCCAGCCGGCGATCGCCGCCGGTTCCTCGATCGCCTGGTGTTCTCAGCCCACCCCGGCCACGCCGCCAACGTCGCCGCTTACGAGCATGCGCTGCGCGAGCGGACGCGGCTGCTGGCCGAGGATCGCCCCGACCGGGCCTGGCTGGACGCCCTCGAGGCCCGCGCCGCCGCAGCCGGCGCCAGGCTCGCCATCGCCAGGGCCGCGACCGTCGCCGACCTCGCCGCCGAGATCGACGCCCGCCGCGACGGCCCCTTCCCAGCCGCCGACCTCCGCCTTTCGGATGTGTGGGGCGAGGCCGTCGGCGAGGCCGAACTCGAGATAAGGCTGCGCGAGGATCTGGCCCGCGGCCGGGCGCGGGACGCAGCCGCGGGCCGGGCCCTCTCCGGGCCGCATCGCGCCGATCTGGCGGTGGCGAGCCGGCCTTCCGGCCGGCCGGCGGCCGACTGCTCGACCGGCGAGCAGAAGGCCTTGATCCTCAATTTGATTCTCGCCCAGGCTGCGCGCCTTTCGCGTGCCATTTCGTCGCCGAATCCTATATTATTGCTGGACGAGGTGGCGGCGCATCTCGACGCTTCGAGGCGGGCCGCCCTCTTCGATGAAATCGAGGCCCTGTCGCTACAGGCTTTTCTCACGGGCACGGACGAGGCCCTCTTCGAATCCCTCAAAGGCCGCGCCCTGGCGGTTCGGGTGGAAGCCTCGCGCCTTGACCCAATGGACGCGTGAATGACGGACGAGACGATCGACCCACAACCGAACGGCGACGACTACGGCGCCGATTCCATCAAGGTCCTCAAGGGCCTCGAGGCCGTGCGCAAACGGCCGGGCATGTACATCGGCGACACCGATGACGGCACCGGCCTGCATCACATGGTCTACGAGGTGGTCGACAACGCCATCGACGAGGCCCTGGCCGGCTACGCCTCCCACGTCGAGGTGACGCTCAACGCCGACGGCTCGTGCGCGGTCAGCGACGACGGCCGCGGCATCCCCACCGACATCCACGAGGGTGAAGGCGTCTCGGCGGCTGAGGTCATCATGACCCAGCTGCACGCCGGCGGGAAATTCGACCAGAACTCCTACAAGGTCTCTGGCGGCCTGCACGGGGTGGGCGTCTCGGTGGTCAACGCCCTCTCCGACTGGCTGCAACTCAAGGTCTGGCGCGGCGGCCAGACCCATGAAATGCGCTTCGAGCGCGGCGACACGGTCGCGCCGCTCGCTGTCACCGGCGTCGCCCCGCTACGCGCCGACGGTTCGTTCCTGACCGGCACCGAGGTCACCTTCCTGCCCTCGCTGACCACCTTCGCGCACATCGATTTCGATCTTAAGACGCTGGAGCATCGCCTGCGCGAGCTGGCTTTCCTCAACTCCGGCGTCGTCATCATCCTGCGCGACCTGCGCGGCGTCGAGCCGTTCGAGGAGACCCTGCATTACGAGGGCGGCGTCGAGGCCTTCGTGCGCCACCTGGACAAGGCGAAGACGCCCCTGCTCAAGGCCCCGATCGTCATCCGCGGCAAGCGCGAGCAGGTCGAGGTCGATCTCTCGCTGTGGTGGAACGACAGCTATCACGAGACCATGCTGTGCTTCACCAACAACATCCCGCAGCGGGATGGCGGCACACACCTCTCGGCCTTCCGCGGGGCGTTGACGCGCGTGATCACCGCCTACGTCGAGAGTTCCGGCGCGGCCAAGCGGGAAAAGGTCCAGGTGACCGGCGAGGACGCCCGCGAAGGCCTGACCTGCGTCATGTCGGTAAAATTGCCGGACCCCAAGTTCTCCTCCCAGACCAAGGACAAGCTGGTCTCCTCCGAGGTGCGGCCGGCGGTCGAGGGCCTGGTGAGCGACGCCCTCAGCCAATGGTTCGAGGAGCATCCCGCCGACGCGCGCATCGTCGTCGACAAGGCCGTGCAGGCGGCCCTGGCCCGCGAGGCCTCGCGCAAGGCGCGCGATCTCACCCGCCGCAAGAACGCGCTCGAGTTCTCCTCCCTGCCCGGCAAGCTCGCCGATTGCCAGGAGCGGGATCCCGGCAAGTCTGAGATTTTCCTGGTCGAAGGTGATTCCGCCGGCGGTTCGGCCAAGCAGGCCCGCAACCGCGAGAACCAGGCCGTGCTGCCTCTGCGGGGCAAGATCCTCAACGTCGAACGAGTGCGCGCCGAGAAGATGCTCAGTTCCGAGCAGATCGGCACCCTGATCACCGCGCTCGGAGCCGGCATCGGCCGCAACGCAGCCGACCGCGAGGGCTTCGACATCGACAAGATCCGCTATCACCGCATCGTGGTGATGACCGACGCCGACGTCGACGGGGCCCACATACGCACCCTGCTGCTCACCTTCTTCTACCGCCAGATGCCGGAGGTGATCGAGCGCGGCTACCTCTACATCGCCCAGCCGCCCCTCTACAAAGCCAGCAAAGGCCGCTCCTCCCGCTACCTCAAGGACGACACGGAGATGGAGGCATTCCTGGTCGACGAAGGCCTGGACGGAGCCCAGCTGGAGCTGGCCAGCGGCGAGCGCATCGCCGGCGCCGATCTCGGCGCGCTCGTCCAGACGGCGCGGGCGGCCAAGGCCAACATCGAGCGCCTGGCCGCGCGCGCGCCCGCCTTCGCCATCGAACAGGCGGCGCTCGCCGGTCTGCTGGGCAATTCCGACGACGTCACCGAGGCGGCCCGCCGGCTCGACCTCTACGCCGAGGAGGGCGACGGCGCCTGGTCCGGCGAGCCGGCCCTGGGCGGCGGCTATCGCTTCCAGCGCACCAAGCGCGGCGTCAGCGAACATATCGTGCTGGACGGCAACACCTTGGCGGCGGCCGACGCCCGGCGGCTCGCCGAGCGGGCCGCCAAACTGTCGGAGCCTTTCTCGGCCCCGGCGATCTTCCGCCGCCGCGACCGCAGTCAGACGGTCCGCGGACCGCTCGATCTGGTGGCGGCGGTGTTCGACGCCGCTCGCCGTGGCCTGACCGTGCAGCGCTACAAGGGGCTCGGCGAGATGAACCCCGACCAGCTCTGGGAGACGACGCTCGACCACAACGCCCGCACCCTGCTGCAGGTGAGGGTCGAGCATGCCGACGACGCCGACGAGATGTTCACCCGCCTGATGGGCGACGCGGTCGATCCGCGCCGCGAATTCATCCAGGAGAACGCCCTCGACGCGGCTGTGGATATCTGAGCCAAGTCGCGACGTTGAAGTCGGTATGCTAAGGTGAGCCCATCAATGGGAAATGGCCCATGGCTGACAATGTGACCAACGAGTTGCTTCTTGAGACGTTGAAGGCGATGCAGGCCGAGCTCACGGCCGTGGCCGATAACGTGGTCGACGTGAAGACCGATATGCGCTCGTTGAAGGGCCACATGGATGCATTCATGCAGTCTGAGGTGACCCAGGATGGCGCGCTTGCCTCAACCCAGGCGCGGATCGATCGTATCGAGCGGCGGCTCGAACTCGCGGACGGGTGAGTGTGAGACCTGCCGCCCTCAAAGCGGCGATGGATTTCTGAGCCCCCAGTCGGGCGTCTCACGCCACGTTCCGCACCAGCTCCAGCACCGCCTCGCCGTAGCGGTCCAGCTTGCCGGCCCCGACCCCGCCGATGGCCGCCAGGCCGACGCGATCCGTCGGCCGGTTGCGGGCGATGTCGGCCAGGGTGCGATCGTGGAAGATGACATAGGGCGGCACGGACTGGCGGCCTGCCTCGGCGCGCCGCCAGGCCCGCAGGGCTTCGAACAGGTGGCCCTCCGGCTGGGTCAGGGCGGCCTCGACGGAACTCGCTCGGGCGGCGCGCGACCGGCCAGAGGTTTGGGACGCGCGCGGCGCGGTCACCCGCCGTTCGCCGCGGAAGACGGCGCGCGCGGCCGCCGCATCGGCCAGGCCGATCAGCGGGCGGCCTTCGTTCGGTTCCTCCGCCAATAGGCCTTCGAAGAGAAGTTGCTCGATCAGATCACGCCAGGCGGCGGCGGTGAGCTCCTTGCCCACCCCCCAGGTGGAGAGCGCCGATTCCTGCGGCCGCACGTCCCGGGTCTTGCCAAGCAGGTGGTCGACCAGCCGTCCGCGCCCGAACCGGCCGCCAAGACGATGCGCCGCCGACAGCGCCTTTTGCGCCGCCTCGGTCACGTCGACCCCCAGAGGCCGATCCGTGCAGCGGTCGCAGCGGCCGCACGGTTCGACCTCCGTCTCGCCGAAATAGCGGCGCACGGCGGCGGCCCGGCAGCCGAAGCCGTCCAGCATCGCGTAGAGTTGCCGCGCCTTGCGAACCTGGACCTGAGCCACGGCCTCGGGCAACTCCCGCCGCCGGGTGCGCTCCAGCGCCCAGGCCAGGTCCGAGGCGCTGTAGAGCGTCACCGCCTCGGCCGGCTCGCCATCGCGCCCCGCCCGGCCGACTTCCTGCCAGTAGGCCTCGATGGCGGCGGGCGGATCGGCGTGGATGACGAAGCGGACGTCGGGCTTGTCGATACCCATGCCGAAGGCGATGGTCGCCACCATCACCGCCCCATCCTCGTTCAGGAACCAGTCGAGCCGTTCGGCGCGATCGTCCTTTTCCAACCCGGCGTGATAGGCGCGGGCGGAGACGCCCTCACCCGCCAAGCCTTCCGCCAGGGTCTCGGTCGCCTTGCGGCTGCCGCAATAGATCACCCCGGAGCGTCCGGCGCGCGCCTTGACTAGGTCGGCGACCCGCTGGCCCACGGGGCCGCGCTTGCGCTCCGCCGACAGGATCAGTTCCGGGCGGGCGAAGCTGGCGACGAATTCCGCCGCCTCGCCCAGGCGAAGCTCGGCGCGGATGTCTTCGCGGGTGCGCGCATCGGCGGTGGCGGTCAGCGCCAGGCGCGGCGCGCCGGGGAACACCTCGGCCAGGCGGCCCAGGGCGCGATATTCCGGCCGGAAATCATGCCCCCACTGGCTGACGCAATGGGCCTCGTCGACCGCGATCAGCGACAGGGGAAGCCGCGCCAGGCGCTCCAGCACCGGCGGCTGCATCAGGGTCTCAGGGGCCAGATAAACGAGGTCGAGCCGGCCCGCCTCGAGCCGCCGCCAGGTCTCGGCGCGCGCTTCCGGCGAGAGCGTCGAATCGAGCCGTCCGACCGCGACGCCGAGCAGCTCGAGACCCGCGGTCTGATCGGCCATCAGCGCGATCAGCGGCGAGACGACGATGGCTGGGCCAGGCCGCAGCAGGGCCGGGATCTGGTAGCACAGGCTCTTGCCGCCGCCGGTGGGCAGCACGGCCAGGGCGTCGCGCCCGGCCAGGACCTCGCCGATCACTTCGGCTTGGCGACCGCGGAAGTCGGCGTGGCCGAAGACCCGCCGCAGCACCTCTCGGGCGCGGTCAAGGGACAGGTCGGGAATCAGGCTGTCGGGCACGCCGCCATATGGCAGGCCGGCGCCGGCCCGCAAAGCCATCCGCCGGCAGTCGGCGCTCTTAAGTCTTCCTCAACCTCGCGGGCGCATGGCGGCGGTGGCGCGCCAGGGCTAGAACGGGCCGCTGGGCGGGCAGGACTGATTCATGGCCGATGAGATAGACGGGCCGCCGCCGCGACGCCGCAGCTTCCTGGGAGCAAGCCTCTACTGGACCGTCGTGCTCGGCGTCTGGGGCCTGATTCTCGTCGCCGGCTTGCTGCTGGTCTTCGCGCGCGACCTGCCGGACACTTCGGGACTTTACAACATCCACCGCCAGCCCTCGATTACCTACCTCGACCGCTCGGGCTCGGTGATTGCCGTGCGCGGCAGCCAGGTGGCCCCGCCCGCCGACCTCGATTCCCTGCCGGCCTATGTACCGGCCGCCTTCATCGCCATCGAGGACCGGCAGTTTTACCACCATCTCGGCTTCAACCCGTGGGGCATGCTCCGTTCGGAAGTCTACAATCTCTCCCACCGGGGCGGCGCGCTACGCGGCGGCTCGACGATCACCCAGCAGCTGGCCCGCAACCTCTTCCTCACCTCGGCCCAGACCTATCGCCGCAAGATCCAGGAACTGATTCTGGCGGTGTGGTTGGAGACCCACTTCTCCAAGAAGCAGATCCTCGCGCTCTATCTCAATCGGGTGGATTTCGGTGGCGGCGCCCACGGTATCGAGGCCGCGTCGCAGCGCTATTTCAACAAGCCGGCCGCCCAGCTGACCCTCGGCGAGGCGGCCCTGCTGGCGGCGACCATGAAAGGTCCCAGCCGCTACAATCCGGCCTCCAGCAGCGATAGGGCCGCGCGGCGCGCCACGGTCGTCCTCAACGCCATGGTCGAAACGGGAGCGATCACGCCGGAGCAACGCGATCAGGCCTTCGCTCAGCCGGTGCGCGTCTCGGCCTCGCTGGCCGACCAGCGCGGGCAATATTTCGTCGACATGCTCGACGCCCAGGTCCGCACCCTGGTCGGCCAGCCTACCGAGGATCTGGTCGTGGAGACGACCCTCGACCTGCCGATCCAGGCGGCCGCAGAACAGGCTGTGCGGGGCGGCGTGGCGGCTCATGCCGGCGAGAACATCGGCCAGGGCGCGCTGGTGGCCGTCGACGGCCAGGGCCGCATCCGCGCCTATGTCGGCGGGACCGACTACGCCAAGAGCCAGTTCGACCGGGTCAGCCAGGCCCGTCGCCAAGCCGGCTCGTCGTGGAAGCCCTTCGTCTACCTCACCGCCATGGAGGCCGGGCACACGCCGCAGGAGCAGATCGTCGACGCGCCGATAACCATCAACGGCTGGACGCCGCGCAACTACACCGGCCGCTACCTCGGCCAGATCACGCTCGAGACCGCTCTCGCCCAGTCGATCAACACCGTCGCCGCGCGCCTGGCCAACGAGGTCAGCACCCAGAGGGTCAAGGAGACCGCCCAGCGCCTGGGCATCGCCTCGCCGATCCAGACCAATCCCTCGATGGCGCTCGGGGCCGTTGATGTCGCGCCGATCGAGATGGTCGAGGCCTACAACGCCTTTTCCAACGGCGGTTTTCGCGCCGCGCCCTATGGCGTCGACCGCATCCGCACCGCCGCGGGGCGGGTGCTCTACCAGCACCTGACCTCCGTCGACTCCAAGCAGGCGGTGATCAGCCAGCCGGCCCTGCCCGAGATGGACGAGATGCTGCGCCAAGTGATCGCGGCGGGCACCGGCGGCCGGGCGCGCATCCCCGGCTACGACCTCGCCGGCAAGACCGGCACCACCAGCGACTACAAGGACGCCTGGTTCATCGGCTTCACGGGCGGCTTCACGGCGGCGGTGTGGGTCGGCCGCGACGATTCCACCCCGATGCGCAAGGTGACCGGCGGCGGCGCCCCGGCCGAGATCTGGCGCAACTTCATGGTCGCCGCCTTGCCCAGGCTGCAGGTCCAGCCGATCCCGGGCGGCACGGCCCCGGCGACGGACGACAACAGCGACCCGCTCGCCAAGCTGTTCACCACCGGCCAGCCGACCCCGGATGCGGAGTCGCCGACCGGCATGGACGACCCGGAACCGCCGGCGCCGCCGATCCAGGCCCCGCCGCCGCCCCGGCCGCCGCTCCTGGAACAGGCGCCCGACGGCCCGCGCGAGGTTCCCGCCCCGTCGTCCGACCAGGATTCACAGCCAAACTAGCCGGGGCTGGGCCACCGGAGCGCAGGTCTCAGCCCTTCTGCCGCCGCCCCAGGCTGGCGAAGAACAAGCGGACGTCGAAGCGGCCAGTCGCCAGCGCCCCCGCCTTGAAGGCCGGCACGGCCAACCATAGCTCCAGGCCGGTGACGCCGAACATAACAGCCGCCGTACCGGCGATCTCCCACAGCGGCGGGTCGGTGGCCGCCCGCGCCGCCATCATGAACGGCGTGAACAGCGGCACCCAGGCCAGGGTGCGCAACAGCGGCGAATCCGGGTGCGAGGCGCCCTGGATCATGAACATGGCCGGCACGGTCATGACGATCATCATCGGCCCGAGCAGGGTCTGGGCCTCGCGCGAGGTCTCGCAGAACGCGCCGACGGTCACGTAGAGGGTGGCGAACATCAGGTAGCCGCCGGTGAAATAGAGGATGAAGTAGGCCCAGTGGCCATGCTGCAGGAAGACGCCTGCCAGATCGGCCAGGGTCTGCGGCGAGCGCACCGCCACCAGGCCACCGGCGATCGACATCCAGAAGAACAAGATCGTGCCGGTCACCGCCGCGACGCCGAGGATCTTGCCGCCCATGATCTCCGGCACCGAGGCCGACGACAGCAATACCTCGATGATGCGGCTGGTCTTCTCCTCCATCACCGAGTTGAGCAGCATGCCGGCGCCGGTCAGCACCACCATCAGCAGCAACATGCCCATGGCCAGGCCGGCGACCGCAGGCAGACGATCCTTGAGCTCCACCTTTCCCGCCGCCGCCTTGGGCGAATAGAGCGAGACGGTCGGGCTCATCGCATCGAGCGTTTTGGGATCGACGCCCATGGCCTTCAGTCGGGCGTTCTTGACGGCGTCGGCTATGGCCCCGCTCACCGTCTGTTCGAGACCGCCGGCCACTACGTTCCGCGTCCAGAAGTCCACCGTCACGCTCGCCCCCTGCGGGCGGATGATCGCCGCGGCGTCGAGGCGAACGTTCTCCGGAGCCGCGCTGCGAAGCAATGGCTCCAGGTGCGCCCGGGCGGCGGCGGAGCTGGCGAACGGGCCGCCGGGGGCAGGGACCACGATCGCCGCGGGCGGCGCGCCCGGCGGGGCCAGGGCGTAGGCGACCGGTCCTTCGAGGTGCTGGCCGGTGAGGTCGACGATGGCGATCCGCGGTATGGGCGTCGCATGATCCACGGCCATGGGCGCGATGACGATCATCGACAGCCCAACCGGCAGCAGCAGTAGCGAGAGCCAGAATCCTGGCGTGCGGATGTAGGCGAGGTACTCACGTCGGGCGATGCGAAGCAGGCGTCTCATGAATCGCCACCGCCGGTCAGCACCAGGAACGCGTCGTGCAGCTGCGGCTCGCGCAGCTCGAAGCGACGGATGTCAAGTCCGCGGGCGAAGGCCTCGCGCAGGGCCTCCTGAGCCGGCGCGCCCTTGGTCAGCGCCGCGCTGATCAGGTTGACGCCGTCGACGCCGGGAGTGGCGGTGAGCTCGGCGACGCCGGGCAGGCCTTCGAGCGCGTGCGCGTCAAAGCGGCCCTCCAGCAGCAGCGTGCGCGGGGCGGACGACTTGGCCGCCTCGACCGTGCCGTCGAACACCTTCCGCCCCCGGGCCATCAGCAGGACCTGATCGCAAAGCCGCTCGGCGTGCTGCATGACGTGCGTGGAGAAGATCACCGTCGCCCCGCCGGCGGCGACGCTGCGGATCAGGTCCTCCAGCGCCTGCTGGTTGGCCGGATCGAGACCCGAGAATGGCTCGTCGAGGATCACCAGTTCGGGCTTGTGGGCCAGGGTGGAGAGAATCTGCACCTTCTGGGCCATGCCCTTGCTGAGCGACTTGATTGGCTTGTCGGCGAAGTCGCCAAGTCCATTGGCGACGAGCAGCTCGCGCGCCCGCCGCCGCCCTTCCGGCGCCGCCACGCCCTTGAGGCTGGCCAGGAAGCCGATCGCCTGCACCGGCGTCATTCGACGATAGAGGCCGCGCTCCTCGGGCAGGAAGCCGATCTGGTCGCGCACCCGGGCCGGGTCGTCTTCGCCGAGCACGCGCACCCGCCCCGAGGTGGGCGCCACGAGGCCCAGGATCATCCGCACCGTGGTGGTCTTGCCCGCCCCGTTGGGACCG
Organism: Caulobacteraceae bacterium; assembly: GCA_049519835.1. Classification (GTDB taxonomy): domain Bacteria; phylum Pseudomonadota; class Alphaproteobacteria; order Caulobacterales; family Caulobacteraceae; genus Acaudatibacter. Next base: position 22,863 of record JBEKQJ010000012.1, read on the forward strand.
AGAAACCCGAGGATCTTGCCGGCCCCGAGCGTGAAGCTGACGTCGTCGACGGCCGTGAACGCGCCGTAGCGCTTGGTCACCCCTTCGACGGCGAGCGCGTCCATCGCCGCCACCTAACCGGACCGCCCGAAAGCCAACAGGGCGGCG
>JBEKQJ010000013.1:0-23552 GCA_049519835.1 Caulobacteraceae bacterium
GGTGGGATGTGCCCCTGCGCGACCGCGACCACGTGTTTCTCAAGGGGCACCGGATCATGGTCCAGATCCAATCGAGCTGGTTTCCGCTGATCGACCGCAACCCGCAGACCTTCACGCCGAGTATCTACGCCGCCCAGGCGACCGACTTCGTGAAGGCGACGCAGAAGGTCTATGCCGCGCCGGATCTCGCCTCGCGGATCATCCTGCCGGTGATGCCCCAGTAGAAGCGCGCTCGCCCAGCCCAGCCGCGATCTCGGCGTTGAAAGCCGCCACGGCTGCGGCTGGCCCTTGCGGATGGGACCAAACCCCCGCGCTGACGGCCAGGAAGTCGGCCCCTGCCGCCACCAGCGGGCGGCAGTTGGCCACCGTGATCCCGCCGATGGCGACGCAGGGGGTCAGCATCGTCTCCTGCCAGATCGCCAGGATCTCCGGATCGGCCCGATGGACCGTTTCCTTGGTCGAGGTCGGGAAGAAGGCTCCGAAGGCGACGTAATCGGCGCCGTCTTCCGCCGCTGTCATGGCGAGGTCGCGGCTGGCGTGGCAGGTGACCCCGACGATACGGTCGCGGCCGACGGCGGCGCGCGCCGTCGCAACCGTTCCGTCGCTTTGGCCAATGTGGACGCCGTCACAATCGAGGGTGGCGGCGAGGTCGGCCCGGTCGTTAAGGATCAGGCTCGCCTCGTGTCGGCGCGCCAGTGGCCCCAGCGCCGCCACCGCCGCGGCGATCGCCTCATCTGGCGCGGGCTTCAGCCGCACCTGCAGCGCCGCCACGTCGCCGGCCTCAAAAGCCTGCTCGACCTGCCAGACAAAGCCGGGCAGGTCGGCGATGGCCGGCGGCGTGATCAGGTAGAGCCGGCAGGTCACTCCGCTGGCTGCAGGACCTTGGCGAACTTCGGCGCCAGTTCGCCGGCGGCGTAACGCTTGGCCATGGCCGACATCGGCACGGGCCTGATCTTGTCGCCCCAGCCGGCGGCGCCGAATTCCTCCAGCCGCTGGCGGCAGACCGCCCGCATCGCCTCGAGGGCGGGCTTGAGATACTTGCGGGGATCGAACTCCTGGCGCTGCTCGGTCAGCACCTTGCGGATGGCCCCGGTCATGGCCATGCGGCAGTCGGTGTCGATGTTGATCTTGCGCACGCCGTGCCGGATGCCGCGCTGGATCTCCTCGATCGGCACGCCCCAGGTCTGAGGCATTTCGCCGCCGTACTGGTTGATGATGTCCTGCAGGTCCTGCGGCACCGTCGAGGAGCCGTGCATGACCAGATGGGTGTTCGGCAGCCGCCGGTGGATCTCCTCGATCACATTCATGGCCAGCACCGAGCCATCCGGCTTGCGGGTGAACTTGTAGGCCCCGTGGCTGGTGCCCATGGCGATGGCCAGCGCATCCACCTCCGTCGCCCGCACGAAGCTGACGGCCTGGTCGGGATCGGTGAGCAGCTCATCGTGTGAGAGCGTCCCCTCGAAGCCGTGGCCGTCCTCCTTCTCGCCCATGCCGGTCTCAAGGCTGCCGAGCACGCCAAGCTCGCCCTCCACCGAGGCGCCGACCCAGTGGGCCATGTCGACCACCCGGCGGGTGACGGCGACGTTGTACTCGTAGTCGGCCGGGGTCTTGGCGTCGGCCTTCAGGCTGCCGTCCATCATCACGCTGGTGAAGCCATGCTGGATGGCGGTGGCGCAGGTGGCTTCGTTGTTGCCGTGGTCCTGATGCATCACCAGCGGCGTGTCGGGATAGAGCTCGACCAGGGAGTCGATGAGGCCGGCCAGCACCACGTCGTTGGCGTAGCTGCGCGCCCCGCGGCTGGCCTGGATGATCACTGGGGCGGCCACGGAGGCGGCGGCCTCCATGATCGCCAGGCCCTGCTCCATGTTGTTGATGTTGAAGGCCGGCACGCCGTAGCCATGCTCGGCGGCGTGATCCAGCAACTGTCGCAGCGTAATGCGCGCCATTCTCTCCGACCCCGTAAGGCTGTTTCAGCTCTCCAGCCGACTCTACCCGCGCGGTTTCAAGCTTGCAAAGCTGGCGGAGCGTCGCAGGCTCCGTTGCCCCTCCTACGGCCTCCGTTGACGGCGTCGCAAGCTATTGGAGCGCTTCCCCTGAACTTGCGCTCTAAGCCTCATGGTATATATCATTGCTACATGGCAATGACCGGCACGGAGGGTCCTGATGCAGATCGCCAAGCTGTTCTGGAGCGGCCGCTCCCAAGCTGTCAGGCTGCCCAAGGCGTTCCGCTTCGAGGGGCAGGAAGTGCGCATCCGCCGCCATGGTCAGTCGGTGGTGCTGGAGCCCCTGACTGAGGACTGGGCCTGGCTCGATGCTGTGGCCGGCGAGGCCGATGGGGACTTCGCCGCTATGATAGCCGAGGGTTCGCCGGCTCAGACACGGCCCGAGCTCGACGACGTCTTCAGGTGACCCTCTACCTGCTCGACACCAATGCGGTCGTCTCGCTCCTGCGGAACAGCGTTTCGAACATCGCCCAACGGCTGAGGCGTGAGAGGCCCGCAGATGTCGCCATCTCGTCCATCGTCGCCCACGAGCTCTTCTACGGCGCCTACCGCAGCGCCCGGCCGGCGCACAATCTGGCGCTGGTGGAAGCCCTGCGGTTCGAGGTGATGGAGTTCGACACCGAGGACGCGCGGCAGGCCGGCAGGGTTCGGGCGCTACTGGCCGAACGCGGGTCGCCGATCGGGCCCTACGACTTCCTGATCGCGGGTCAGGCTGCGGCCAGAGGCCTCACGCTGGTCACACACAACCGCGCCGAATTCCAACGCGCGCCAGGTCTCAAATGTGAGGACTGGGAGATCGCGCCAGCTTAGCTTTCCAGCGCCGCCACGCCCGGCAGGGTCTTGCCCTCCAGCCATTCGAGGAAGGCGCCGCCGGCGGTGGACACGAAGGTGAAGTCCTGAGCGACCCCGGCGTGCTTGAGGGCGGCCACCGTGTCCCCCCCGCCGGCGACAGCGATCAGCCTGCCGGCCTTGGCCAGCGCCGCGGCATGTCGCGCCGCGGCCACCGTACCGGCGTCGAACGGTGGGGTCTCGAAGACCCCGAGCGGCCCGTTCCAGACCAGTGTCGCGGCCTTGTCCATGGCGGCTTCGAGGCGGGCCACGGTACGGGGCCCGGCGTCGAGGATGCGTTCGTCGGCATCGATCTCGCCCAGTTCGCGCATCCGCGCCGCCTCGCCGGGCGCGGCGCGCTCGGCGACCACGATGTCGATCGGCAGAAGCAGTTCGCAGCCGCCGATGGCCGCCGCGTCGATGATGTCCCGCGCCGTGTCGGCCAGATCGTGCTCGCAGTAGGAAGCGGCGACGTCCCAGCCCTGGGCGGCGAGGAAAGTGTTGGCCATGCCCCCGCCGATGGCCAGCTGGTCGAGCTTGCCGATCAGGTTCTTGAGCAGGTCGAGCTTGGTCGAGACCTTGGAGCCGCCGACCACGCCCAGCACCGGCCGCTTCGAATGGCCGAGGGCGGCGTCCAGCGCCACCAGCTCGGCGCGCATGGCCTCGCCGGCGTAAGCGGGCAGGATGTGGGCAATGCCCTCCGTCGAGGCGTGGGCGCGGTGGGCCGCCGAGAAGGCGTCGTCGACGTAGAGGTCTCCGTTGGCCGCCAGCGCCTCGGCGAAGGCCGGATCGTTGGCCTCTTCGCTTGAGTGGAAGCGCAGGTTTTCCAGCAGCAGGATTTCGCCGTCCTTCAGGCTCCCGACGGCCGCTGCGGCGGCTTGGCCCACACAATCGTCGGCGAAGGCGACCGGGGCGCCGATCAGCGCAGCCAGCGGGGCCACGATGGGGCGCAGGGTCATGCTTTCGACCCGCTTGCCCTTGGGCCGATCGAAATGGGCCATCAGGACGACCTTGGCGCCGCCTTTGCGCAGCCGCTCGATGGTCGGAAGGGCGGCGCGCAGGCGGGTGTCGTCGGCGACCTGACCGTCGGCCATGGGGGTGTTGAAGTCGACCCGCACCAGGGCGCGCCGGCCCTGCAGCGGAACGCCGTCGAGCGTGCGGACGGTCAAGCTAGTAGAGGCCGCCGGAGGGCCCGATGGCCGCCATGGCCAGGGCGACGTCGGCCATGCGCGTCGAGAAGCCCCACTCGTTGTCGTACCAGGAGAGCGTGCGCACGAGATGGCCGTCGATCACCTGGGTCTGGGGCAGGGCGACGGTGGCCGAGGCGGCGATGTGATTGAGGTCGCTGGAGACCAGCGGATCGTTGGTCACATGCAGCACTCCGCGCAGCGGTCCCTTGGCGGCCGCGGCGCTGAACGCCTCGTTGATCTCTTCCTTGGTGACGGCGCGGCCGGGCACGACCTTGAGGTCGACGACGGAGACGTTGGCGGTTGGCACGCGGATCGACGAGCCGTCGAGCTTGCCGGCCAGCTCAGGCAGCACCAGGCCGAGGGCCTTGGCCGCGCCTGTCGAAGTCGGGATCATCGACAGCGCCGCGGCGCGGGCCCGGTAGAGGTCGCGGTGCAGGGTGTCCTGCGTCGGCTGGTCGGAGGTGTAGGCGTGCACCGTGGTCATGTAGCCGTGCTTGATGCCGCAGAGATCGAGCAGGACCTTGGCGGTCGGCGCCAGGCAGTTTGTGGTGCACGATCCGTTGGAGACCACCAGGTCGTCCGCGGTCAGGCTGTCGTGATTGACCCCGAAGACGATGGTCTTGTCGGCTCCGTCGCAGGGCGCCGAGACCAGAACCTTTTTCGCGCCGGCGGCGACGTGCGGCGCGGCCTTTTCCTTGGTCGTGAAGAGGCCGGTGCATTCGAGCGCGATGTCGACGCCCAGTTCTTTGTGCGGCAGCTCGGCGGGATCGCGAATCGCCGTGACCTTGATCGGCCCCAGACCGACGTCGAGGCTGTCGCCATCCACCGAGACGACGCCAGGGAAACGGCCGTGCACGGAATCGTAGCGGAGCAGGTGGGCGTTGGTCTCCACCGGCCCGAGGTCATTGATCGCCACCACTTCGATGTCGCGCCTGGCGTGCTCGACGATCGAGCGCAGCACCAGCCGCCCGATGCGTCCGAAGCCGTTGATCGCGACGCGCACAGCCATGGCGGGGTTTCCTCTCGAATTGCCAAGATGCGGCGCCGTTTCGCGGCCCGACGCCGTCAAGTCAAGGGCGAGCGGCGGCCAGCGCCTCCCGCGCCGCGGCCGCGACCGCCTCGGGCGTGATGCCGAATTCCTTGTAGAGCCGCTCGAACGGCGCCGAGGCCCCAAAGCCGGCCATGCCGACGAAACGGCCGTGTTCGCCGATGAACCGGTCCCAGCCTTGCCGCACGCCGGCTTCGACCCCGATCCGCACCGGCGCGCCGCCGATCACCTCGGCCTGGTACGCGCCGTCCTGGGTCTCGAACAGCTCCCAGCACGGCGCCGAGATCACGCGGGTCGGCACGCCCCCGGCTTGCAGCAGGTCGCGGGCGGCGAGCGCAATGGCGACTTCCGTGCCGGCCGAGAAGATCGACACAGCCGCCTCGCCATCGGCGCCCGCCAGCTCATAGGCGCCGCGCTCGACCCGCGGGGTGCGGCCGTCGATGCAGACCGCCGGCGTTTTCTGCCGCGAGAGGACCATGACCGAGGGGGTCCGTCTCGCTTCCAGGGCCAGCCTCCAGGCCTGGAACGTCTCGGCGGCGTCGGCCGGTCGGAAGACCAGCAGGTTGGGCATGGCGCGCAATGAGGCGACCTGCTCCACCGGCTGGTGAGTGGGACCATCTTCGCCGAGACCAATGGAGTCATGGGTCATGACGTGGATGACTCGAACGCCCATCAGGGCGCCAAGGCGGATGGCCGGGCGGCTGTAATCGGAGAACGCCAGGAAGGTGCCGGAATAGGGAATGACCCCGCCGTGCACGGCCATGCCGTTCATCGCCGCCGCCATGCCGAACTCGCGTACGCCGTAGTGGACATAGCGGCCGGCGTAGTCGGGCGCGTCGAAGGCGCCGACACCCTTGACGATCGTATTGTTGGAGCCGGTGAGGTCGGCCGAACCGCCGATCATCTCCGGAATGGCCGGAACCAGTTGCTCCAGCGCCGCGCCGGAGTGGACGCGGGTGGCGTTGACGGGCGCCTCGGCCAGGACCTTGGCGAGCGCGGCGTCGAGCGCCGCGAATGCGCCCTCGGGCAGATCGCCCCGCTCGGCGCGAACGAAGTCGGCCTTTCTCGGCGAGGCGTCGAGCCGCGCTTCCCAGGCGCGCCGCGCTGCGCCGCCGCGTCGGCCGGCCCGGCGCCAGATGGCGGCGATCTCGTCCGGAATCACGAACGGCGGCGAGGTCCAGCCCATCGCCTCGCGCGCGGCGGCGATCTCCTTGTCGAACAGGGAATAGCCGTGACCGTGAGGATCGCCCTCCATGGGTCCCGCGCCGCGGTTGATGATCGTCTTGCAGGCGATCATCGACGGCCGGTCCTGCCGCATCGCCCAACGCAGCGCCGCGGCGATCGCGCTCGGGTCATGGCCATCGACGCGGCGGCTCGCCCAGCCGGCGGCCTTGAAACGGGCGACCTGGTCGCCCGTCTCGGCGATCGTCGCGCGACCGTCGATGGTGGTGTCGTTGTCGTCGAACAGCACCGTCAGGCGCGACAGTTTCAGCCGACTGGCGAGCGAGATCGCCTCGTGGCTGACGCCTTCCATCAGGCAGCCGTCGCCGGCGATCACCCAGGTGCGGTGATCGACGAGCTCTTCACCGTAACGCGCCGCCAGGCTGCGCTCGGCCATGGCCATGCCGACGGCGGCGGCCAGCCCCTGGCCCAGCGGCCCGGTGGTGGTCTCGACGCCCGGGGTGTGGCCGTATTCCGGGTGGCCGGGGGTCTTCGAGCCCCACTGCCGGAAGGCCTCGATCTCGGCCATGCTTACGGCTTCGAAACCGGTCAGATGCAGCAGGGCGTAGAGCAGCATCGAGCCGTGGCCGGCCGAGAGCACGAAGCGGTCGCGATCCGGCCAGTGCGGGTCGCGGGCGTCGTATTTCAGGAACTTGGCCCACAGCACCGTGGCGACATCGGCCATGCCGAGCGGCATGCCCTGGTGGCCTGACCTGGCTTTGTGGACGGCGTCCATGGAAAGTGTGCGGATCGCGTTGGCCATGGCCAGGGAGGTGACGGTCATCGAGACTCGGGGAGGCTGGCGCGTGAAGGGCGCCGCCTCGCACGCGGCGCCGATAGGGTCAAGCAATGCGCTTGGCGCCCGCCCGCGGGCCCCTATAGAACGGACGCCGGGGGCGCTGGAGCGAACGGCATGAAGGCTGAAGCAGGCGGGCGGATGGAGGCGGCGGTGCAAAAGCTCGACCGCGCGGTCACCATGCTCGAACAGCGCCTCGCCAAACGCCTCGCCGAGGCGGGCGCCAGCGCCGGCGACCTTTTCGACCTCGATCGGACCAAGCTCGCGGCCGACCTCGACGCCGCCCGCGCCCGCGAGCGCGAACTGGAGGAGGCCGCCGCCCAGGCCTCCGAGGCGCTGGCGCTCGCCATCGCCGAGATCAAGGCCCAGATCGGGCCGGGGGGAGCCTGAGCGTGGGTCAGCTCACCGTCCACATCAACGGCAAGCCCTATCTGCTCGGCTGCGAAGATGGCGAAGAGGACCGCCTGCGCGCCTTGGCGGCGATGCTTGACGAGCGGGTGCAGAGTGTCGGGGCCGGCGTCGGGGCGCTGGGCGAGACCCGACTGATGCTGATGGGCGCCCTGATGCTGGCCGACGAGGGCGAAAAGCTGGAGGCGCGGGCCGACGCCGCCGAAGCCGAGGCGGCCCGCCTGCGCGCCCTGTTGGACATCGCCGATTCCCGCGCCGTACAGGCCCTCGAAGCCGCGGCGAAAAAGATCGAACGCATCGCTGTGGTGTAAATCGCCGGCTGAGCTTGAGTCGCGCCCCCCGGCCCCCTAGGTTGGTAGGTGGCGGGTCAGCTGCGGCTCACGTCGGAGGCATCTATATCCCGGGGACCTTAATCGCCTCTTTAGGGAGCTGTCCCTGGCCGGGATCGTGGTCCCGGGCACACGGCGCCCACCTGGTTTACCAGGTCCGAGGGGATTTGAACGCCTCCACGGTTTTCGCGGCGCCGCCACCCTTTCCGCGCCTATGACCTCGGGAAAACCCGAGCTGAGACGCCAGATGCGCCGGCTGCGGGCGCGCTTGGCGGCCGAGCTGCCCATGGCCGCCGCCGAGGCGGCGAACCACCTGCCGGCCGCCCTGATCGCATCGACGCGGATCGTAGCCGGCTATCGGCCGATCGGCAGCGAGATGGATCCGGGCCCTGCTCTGGCTCGGTTCATGGCGGCAGGCGCGCAGATCGCGCTGCCTGCCGTCGTTTCACCGGATCGACCGATGGAGTTTCGGCTGTGGAGTCAAGGCGATCCGTTGGCGCCAGATGCGCTCGGCGTCGCCGCGCCCACCCGGTTGCGCGGCCTGGCGCGGCCAGATGTCGTCATCGCGCCGGTGCTGGCTTTCGATGCCCACGGCGGCCGCCTCGGTCAGGGCGGCGGCTGCTTCGACCGGACGCTGGCGGAGTTGCGCGCCAACGGCCCCCTGATCGTCATTGGGCTGGCCTTCGCCGGTCAGGAAGTCGAGGCGGTCCCCCGCGAACCGCACGACCAAGGTTTGGACGCGACTTTGACGGAATCCGGCTATAGGTGGGTCCGAAAGGATCCTTGATGCGTCTCGCCTTCTTCGGCGACGTCGTCGGCCGGTCAGGCCGCGACGGCCTCGCCGATCACCTGCCCGCCCTGAGGCGAGCGCTCGGCCTGGAGTTCGTCGTCGTCAACGCCGAGAACGCCGCCGCCGGCTTCGGCATCACTGAATCCACCGCCCGCGACCTGTTCGCCGCCGGCGCCGACTGCCTGACTCTGGGCAACCACTCGTGGGACCAAAAAGAGGCGCTCACCTACATCGTACGCGAGCACCGGCTGCTACGGCCGCTCAACTATCCGGCCATGGCCCAGGCCCCCGGCTGCGGCGCTCAGCTGTACGAGACCGATCATGGCCGGCGCGTGCTGGTGGTAAGCCTGCTCGGCCGCGTGCACATGGACGCCCTGGACGATCCGTTCGCGGCCGTGGACGCCGAGCTCAATGCCTGCCCGCTCGGCGAAGCCGCTGACGCCATTATCGTCGATATCCACGCCGAGGCGACGAGTGAGAAGATGGCCATGGGCCACTTCTGCGACGGCCGCGCCAGCCTGGTGGTCGGCACTCACACCCACGTGCCGACTGCTGACGCCCAAGTCCTGCCGAACGGCACCGCCTACCAGACCGACGCCGGCGCCTGCGCCGACTACGACAGCGTCATCGGCAACCAGAAGGAGGAGCCGCTGCGGCGGTTCACCACCCGCATCTCCGGCGGCCGCTATCGCCCGGCGGACGGCCCGGCGACCGTGTGCGGCGTGTTCGTGGAAACCGATGACGCCACCGGTCTGGCGCGACGCGTCGAGCCGATCCGGGTCGGCGGCCGGCTGGCGCGCGCCGTGCCAAGGTTGGAGCCAGCGCACGTCGGCGCGGAATAGCGGCGGAGACCGCAATCTTGGGGGACTGACGATGACCAAGCGGACCGCGGCCGTGCTGGCCGCCCTGTCGTTGTGGGCGGGCGGCGTCATGGCCGCGCCGACGGTGCTGCATGTCACCCTGCCCGCCAGCGCCCACGGGCCGCTTTCGGGCCGGCTGCTGGTGTTCGCGAGGCCGCTGGGCAGTGACAAGATCGCCGACATCCACGAGGTCGATATCCCGTTCAGCAATCCGCGGGCGACGGCCATCGCGGCGCGGGAGGTCAGCAGCGCCGCCCCCGGCTCGACCATCGACATCGACGCCGACGTCACGGCCTATCCCACCGCCTTCTCCAGGCTCACGCCTGGCCCCTACGCCGTCCAGGCGGTGCTGGATGTCCAGCGAAACTACGCCTACGGCGGCCGCGAGCCGGGCGACCTGGTCAGCCCGGTGACCCAGCTCGACCTGCCGGCGGGCGGCGTGGTCGCGCTCGGCGAAGTTCTGCCCGAGCCGCCAGACCCCTGGGCCCCCGCCGCCAGCGCCGATGGCGCGACGCGCGACGCCATGGCCGCCGCCCGCGCCGACGCCCACGCCATCGACTTCGTCAGTCCCGCCCTGTCGCGCTTCTGGGGCCGGCCGATCCACATGCGGGGCTGGGTGGTGACCCCGCCTGGCTACGCCGACCATCCGTCCGATCACTACCCGACCGTCTATTTCACCCACGGCTTCGGCGGAAACGTCCGCTATCTGGCCGGCACGGCGGTTTACGTGCATCGCGCCATGGCCGACGGCTCGGCCCCGCCGATGATCTGGGTGCTGCTCGACGAGTCGAGCCCGACCGGGACGCATGAATTCGCCGACAGCGTCAACAACGGGCCTTGGGGTCAGGCGCTGACCACCGAGCTCATTCCGTGGCTCGAGAAGGACTGGCGAATGGACGCCAGGGCCAGCGGCCGGTTCCTCAACGGCCACTCGTCAGGCGGCTGGGCGACCCTGTGGCTGCAGACCCGCTACCCGGCCATCTTTGGCGGCACGTGGTCAACCTCGCCAGACCCCAGCGATTTCCACGACTTCACCGGCGTCGACCTCTATGCGCCGGGCGCCAACATGTACCGGCGCGTCGATGGGTCGGCGGTTCCGATCGTCCGTGACCACGGCAAGGTGGTCGCCGAGATGGCCGACTTCGCGCAAGTCGAAGCTGTGGAGGGCCCTTACGGCGGCCAGATGTCGTCGTTCGACTGGGTGTTCTCACCGCGCGGGCCGGGCGGCCGGCCCGAGCCGATGTTCGACCGCGTGACCGGCGACGTCGATCCGTCCGTGGTGGCCTACTGGCGAGACAACTATGACATCGCCTTTCGCGTGGCGCGGGACTGGCCGCAGCTGAGGCCCGACCTCGACGGCAAGATCCATCTCATCGTCGGCACGGCGGACACCTTCTATCTCGACGGCGCGGCCCACCGCCTGAAAGCGGTCCTGGATGCTCTGGGCGCCCGGAGCGATTTCCGCTTCCTGCCCGACCGCACCCACTTCGATCTCTATCAGGTCGGCGACGATCACCGGGGTCTGCTCAAAGCCATCGCGTGGGAGATGTATGCGGTGGCGCGGCCAGGGTCGAAGCCGCCGGCGGCGCAACCCGTTCCCCCCACTCCGCGTTGAGTCATCGCTCTGTCTGGGGGGTGTCGATTGGAGACCCTCCCATGCGACTTCTCACCATCGCCAGCCTCGCCCTGGTCTGCGCGGCGCCCGCCGCGATCGCCCAGCCGTACCCGCAACCCTACTCCCCGCCGCAGGGCTATCAGGCGCCGACGCCAGATCCGGCCAACAACCCCAACGTGCAGTCGTACCAGAACTACCAGAACGCGATGAGCGCCTATGACTCCGCCCGCAACGCGTCCGCCCAGGAAAACGACGATTTCCAAGCCAGGACCCTGCAGTACCAAGCCGACCAGCGTGCCTATCATCACCAGCTCCGCGCCTACGAGCGCGCGCGGGACGATTACGACGCCGAGTATGGCGCCGGCGCCTACGAGGCTTTCTATCAGCCGCCCGTTCCGCCCCCGCCGCCGTACTGATCATCCGGCTGCGCTGTCTTCTGGCCTGCGCCCGATTGATCCCGCTCGGAGAGGCGTTGCATGGCAGCGGCCTTCGGGCGGGACGACGGCGTTTCAGCCTTCGCCTTCGCTCACCATCCGCCTGACGATCAGTTCGTCGATTTCAACGTGAGCCAGATGCACGCGCCGTATCCTCAGGCGGCCGATGGCCACGACACCGATCGCCAATGCGCCGATCGCGAGTGCTCCGATGGCGAGGGCGCCGGCCGCGACCAGCAAGGCTGAAACCGCGCCGCCGGCCGCGCCGAGTGTTGCGCCGCCGGTAGTCGCCTGGGGCGGAGAGCGTTCGGGCATGCGGCCTCGACTGGCGTGATGGGGCGAGCAGCGCTAGAAGCCCGCTCTTCACAAACCTAGCTGTCTTTCCCCATGGCCGGCCACTCCAAATTCAAGAACATCCAGTTCCGCAAGGACCGCCAGGACTCGATGCGGTCCAAGCTGTTCTCCAAGCTGTCGCGCGACATCACCATCGCCGCCAAGCATGGCGTGCCCGACCCCGCCGCCAATTCCCGCCTGCGCCTGGCCATCGCCAACGCCAAGGCCGAGTCGATGCCCAAGGATAACATCGACCGTGCCATCAAGAAGGCTCAGGGCGGGGTAGCCGACTCGCTCGAGGAGATTCGCTATGAAGGCTTCGGCCCCGGCGGCGTCGGTGTGATCGTCGAGGCCCTGAGCGACAACCGCAATCGCGCCGCGGCCAACGTCCGCTCGCTGTTCTCCAAGAACGGCGGCAACCTCGGCGAAACCGGCTCGGTGTCGTTCATGTTCGATCGCCTGGGTGAGATCCGCTACCCGGCCTCCGCTGGCTCGGATGAAACGGTCCTGGACGCGGCCATCGAGGCCGGCGCGCAGGACACCGAGACCGACGAAGGCGGCCACGTCATCCTCACCGCCTTCGAAGACCTGGGCCCGGTGGCCGAGGCGCTCGAGGCGAGCCTCGGCCAGCCGACCTCGGCCCAGATCGTCTGGCGGCCCAAGTCCGACACCCCGGTCTCCGGCCAGGAGGCCGCCACGCTGGTCAAGCTGATCGGGGCGCTGGAAGACGACGACGACGTCCAGAACGTCTGGACCAACGCTGACGTCGACGAGGCGGAGATCGCCAAGCTGGCGGGCTAGCGGCGATAAGGGGAATTTCGAACCGAGACACTCCCGAAAAGGCGGACGGTTTGGGGTTGTGCGATCCTCGACATACACGGCAGACTCATTCGGTTGGGTGATCGCATGGACATCGGAAGCGCCGAAAAAGGCACCGTTGTATTCTCCCTCGATACAGATGAATTTGGGCCGGACTTCCCCAAGGCGGAATGGGCGTATCTGGGCCCCCGTATCATGCTGCAGATGGACGGCGGGGCCTTGGTCTTCCTCGACACGCCAGATGAGCACACCGAGGTGATCAAACCAATTTCAAGCTGAGGCAGTCCCGCCCACCCCCGCCCTTTCCCTGACCCCTCCCTTCGGCGATGCTGGCGGAACGCATGACGAACGCGATTCGCATTCTCGGCCTCGACCCGGGCCTCCGGCGCACTGGCTGGGGCGTGATCAGCGTCGACGGCTCGCGTCTCGGTCATGTCGCCCACGGGGTGATCTCGCCAGACGACACCGCGGCGCTCTCCGATCGGCTGCTGACGCTCTTCGAGGCGGTGCGGGCGGTCGTCGCCGCCCATGCGCCGGACGAGGCGGCGATCGAGCAGACTTTCGTCACCGCCAATGGCGCCTCAACCCTGAAACTCGGCCACGCCCGGGCGGCGGCCATGGTGGCGGCGGCCAGCGCCGGCCTGAGCGTGGGCGAATACGCCGCCCGCGAGGTCAAGAAGGCGATCTGCGGCGCCGGTGCGGCGGATAAGGGCCAGGTGGCCTTCATGGTCGCCCGCCTGCTGCCGACCAGCGGGGCGCCCACCGCCGACGCGGCCGACGCGCTGGCCGTCGCCATCACCCACGCCCACGCGCGCACCGCGCGAAGTCTAGCCGGACGCGCGGCGTGATCGGGCGGCTGCGCGGCGTCGTCGTCGAAACCGGCGAGGAGGACGCCCTGATCGACGTCGGCGGTGTCGGCTATGTGGTCCGCTGCGGTGTCCGCACGCTCTCCCGCCTGCCGATGCTGGGCGACGAGGCGGTGCTGCACGTCGAGCACCAGTGGAGCGAATCGGCCGGGCCGCGCCTCTACGGTTTTCTGAGCCGCGACGAGCAGCGCGTCTTCGTGATGCTGCAGGCGATCCAGGGGGTCGGCGCCAAGGTGGCGCTGGCCGTGCTCGACGTGCTGCCGCCGGCCGAGCTCGCCGCCGCGGTGGTTCGTCAGGACAAGGCGCTGGTCGCCCGCGCCAACGGCGTCGGGCCGAAGCTGGCGGCGCGGATCCTGGCCGAACTCAAGGACAAGCCGATCGGCGGCGGCGCGGTCCTCGTCGGCGCGGCGGCGAGCCCGCCGGCCGCGGCTGCAACGCCGGCCGGTGAGGCGGTGGCGGCGCTGATGGGCCTCGGCGTCGCCGAGGCGGTGGCGCGGCGGGTGGTTGATCACGCCCAGGCGCGCCTTGGCGAGACGGCGGCGGAAGCCCAGCTCAGTCGCGCGGCGCTGCAGGAACTTGGGCGGTGAGCCGGCTGGTCTCCAGCGAAGCGGCGGAGCCGGCCGATCAGGCTCTGCGCCCCAAGTCCCTGGCCGAGTTCGTCGGCCAGGAGACGCTCAAGGCCAACCTCTCGGTGTTCATCGAGGCGGCGCGCGGCCGCGGCGAAGCGCTCGACCACGTGCTGCTCTCGGGTCCGCCCGGCCTCGGCAAGACCAGCCTGGCGCAGATCATCGCCCGCGAGCTCGGCGTCGGCTTTCGCGCCACCTCGGGACCGGTGCTGGTCAAGGCCGGCGACCTGGCGGCGATCCTCACCAACCTCGAGCCGCGCGACGTCCTGTTCATCGACGAGATCCACCGCCTGGCGCCCAACGTCGAGGAGATTCTCTATCCGGCCATGGAGGACCACGCCCTCGACCTGGTCATCGGCGAGGGTCCGTCGGCGCGCACGGTGCGGATCGATCTTTCGCCGTTCACCCTGGTGGCGGCCACGACCCGCGCCGGCCTGCTGGCGACGCCGCTGCGCGACCGGTTCGGCATCCCGCTGCGCCTGGATTTCTACACCCCGGCCGAGCTGCAGCGGATGTTGACCCAGGCGGCCCGCAAGATGGGCGTCGGCCTCGCCGCCGATGGCGCCGCCGAGATTTCCGGGCGGGCGCGAGGCACGCCACGCGTCGCCGGCCGCCTGCTGCGCCGGGTGCGCGACTTCGCCGCCGCCGAGGGCGCGGAGGTGATCGACCGGGCCGGCGCGGCCCGAAGCCTGGCGCGGCTGGAGGTGGACGCGGCCGGCCTCGACGCCCTCGACCGCCGCTATCTGCGGGCCCTGATCGACAACTATGGTGGCGGACCGGCCGGGGTGGAGACCCTGGCCCACGCCCTCGCCGAGGCGCGCGATTCGGTCGAGGACGTGGTCGAGCCGTTCCTGCTGCAGCAAGGCTTCATCCAGCGCACGTCGCGCGGGCGCCTGGCCTGCGCCAAGGCCTGGCTGCATCTCGGCCTCGAGGCGCCGGCGCCGGTCCAGACCCAGCTGTTCGATGGCGAGTCCTGAAAGCCCCTCCGCCGGCGTGTTCGTCGGCCGCGAGCATCGGCTGGCGGTGCGGGTCTACTACGAGGACACCGATTTCACCGGCGTCGTCTACCACGCCAGCTACGTGCGCTTCTTCGAGCGCGGCCGCACGGACGGCCTGCGCCTGATGGGCGTCGGCCACGCCGATCTGCTGACCCTACCCGATCCGTGCGCGTTCGCGGTCACCCGCCTCGCCATCGACTTCGTCAGCGCCGCCCGGATCGACGACGCCCTCATCGTCCACACCTGGTTCGAAGCGGCCAAAGGGCCGCGCCTCTTCATTCGGCAGGAGATCTCACGGGCGAGCGCGCTCATCGCCCGGGCCGAGGTGCAGGCGGTCTGCGTCCGACCAGATGGCCGCGCGCGCCGGCCGCCGACCGGCATGGCCGAACGCGTCGCCCCCTTCCTCGTCATTTCGGCGTTGTCATAGTTTAACCAACGATTAGCGCCATCGCGCGCACCTTCCGGTGCTCACAGCAAGCCAGGATCGAACATGAATCCCGCCGGCGCCGTCACGCCCGAGAGCTTCACGCTCCTTCATCAGTTCCTCCAGGCCACCTGGGTGGTGAAGCTGGTCCTGCTGGGGCTGGTCGGCGCCTCGCTGTGGTCCTGGGCGGTGATCATTGACAAGGGCGTGCGGTTCGCCGCCCTCAACCGCGCCGCCGATCGCTTCGAAGCTGACGTCAACTCCGGCCGCTCGCTGGAAGACGTGGCGGCAGACGCGGGGACCGCCCCCAGACATGCTTTGCAGGGCATGCTGCAGGCAGCCCTGCGGGAGTGGAAAGACACGCGAACCAAGGGCCTGCTCGCCCCGCCGCAGGGCGACTCCCAGATCGCTTTCCTCATCGAGCGCATCAACCGGGTGCTGGATTCGGCGGTGGCGCGCGAGAGTCAGCGGGTCGAGGACGGCCTTGGCACCCTTGCCATCGTCGCTACGGCCTCGCCGTTCGTCGGGCTGTTCGGCACGGTGTGGGGCATCATGACCGCCTTCAAGGACATCGCGATCGAGAAGAACACCAGCCTGGCGGTGGTGGCGCCGGCGATCTCTCAGGCCCTGTTCGCCACCGCGGTTGGCCTGGCGACGGCCATCCCGGCCTATATCGCCTACAACAAGTTCTCGACCGACGCCTCTCGCTACACCGGCCGGCTGGAGGGCTTCGCCGACGACCTGGTGACGGCCATCCAGCGCCGCGTCGCCGAGAGACTCTAGGCGATGGCGCTTTCCGCCCACGACGCCTTTTCGGCCAACCGGCGACGCAACGGCCGCTCGCGCCGCGGCCGCCGCGCGGCGCTGTCGGAAATCAACGTCACGCCGCTCGTCGATGTCATGCTGGTGCTGCTGATCATCTTCATGATTTCGGCCCCGCTGATGACGGCCGGGGTGCCGCTGCAGCTGCCCAAGACCGAGGCCGGGGCGATGCAGAACGACGAAAAGCCGATCACCGTATCGATCAAGGCCGACGGCTCGATCTTCGTCAACGAAACCCAGACTCCCTACGGCTCGCTGTCGCCGACCCTCGTCGAGATGGCCGGCAACGGTCTTTCCAAGCCGATCTACGTGCGCGCCGACGGCCGGGCGTCCTACGCCACCGTCGCCCAGGTGATGGCGGCGCTGTCGACCTCCGGCTTCACCTCGATCAATCTCATCACCGACACCGGCGGTCCTTCATCCGGGCCGCACGACGATGCGCGCGGAGGCGCGCCGGCGACGCCATGACGGCGCTGGCCTACAGACGGCACGAGAGCCGCGGGCCGGCCCTGGCCGCCGCGGCGATCCTGCACATCGGCCTGTTGCTGGCCGTGCTGTTCTTCAACCCGCGCTCAAACCTGCCGATCGGAACGGCGGTGCCGATCACGGTCGTCGCCAACGGCCCGACCACCGACTCCCGGCTGGCCGTGCAGGCGCCGGTCGAGCAGGCGGCCCAGGTCGAAACGCCGGTTCCGGAAGCCAAGCCGCCTGAACCGTCCCCGCCGCCGAAGCCCGAACCCAAGGTCGCGCCACCCAGGCCTCAGCCGGCGCCGCCCAAGCCCGTTCCAGCGGTCAAGCCGACCCCCGTGAAACCGAAACCGAAACCCTTCGATCTGTCCGCTGTCGCCGCCGACGTCGGGGCAAGGCCCCAGCCGAGAACCTTCAATCTCAACAGCCTGCAGGCCGACGTCGCCCAGGAAGCGCGCGCCCACCCCTCGCAACCGGCGTTCGCCGCCCGCGGCCCGACGCGCGCCGAGACGGCCCATGAGTCCCGCGTTGCGGCCGCGACCGGCATTTCGCAGAGCGACATCGAGGGACTGCAGGGCTTGCTTCAGCGGCTGTGGAACCCGGACTGCAGCGTCGACGAGAAGGTGGTGATTCCGGTCAAGTTCACGGTCGGCTTCGACGGCCGCGTGCTCGGCCGCGTCGACGCCGGCGGCCGCGAGAACGCCAGCGATCCGGTGGTGTTCGCCGCGGCGCGGCGCGCCATCGACGCGGTGCACGAAGCCGCGCCTTATGCCGACACCTATCGCGGCCTGCCGTTCACCGTGGTGTTCAATTCCAAGAAGGCCTGCGCGGAGAGGAACTGAACATGCCCACGGCTCGCTCTTACCCCGCTCATCCCCGCGCAAGCGGGGACCCAGGCGTTTTTGGTTTGTCGCCCTGGGCGCAGGCCGTTCGAGTTGTGGGCTCAACATTCGATTCCGTGAGGGTATCGGCATGATCAAAAGAACCTGGGTCCCCGCTTGCGCGGGGATGAGCGGAATTGTGGGCGGATTGCTCATGCTTCTGGCCGCTTTCACCCTCGCCGGGCCGGCGGCGGCGGATATCGTCGTCAACGTCGATCAGGGCGCGACGCAGCCGGTGCCTATCGCCATCCCGGCGTTCGGCGGCGCCGAAGTCGGCGGACGCATCAGCCAGGTGATCGCCGGCGACCTGGGGCGGTCGGAGCTGTTCCGGCCCCTCGACCCTTCGACCTTCCAGGAACAGATTCCCGACGCCAATGTCCAGCCGACCTTCGACAAGTGGAAGGCGATCAGCGCTCAGGCCCTCCTGACCGGGCAGGTGGTCAGCGACGCCGAAGGCCGCCTCAGGGTCGATTTCAGGCTGTGGGACGTTTACGCCGGCGAGCAACTGCTCGGCCTGCAGTTCAGCTCGACGCCCGAGAACTGGCGCCGGGTCGCCCACAAGGTCGCCGACGCCGTCTACGAAAAGCTGACCGGCGCGCCGGGTTACTTCGACACCCGTGTGGTGTTCGTGGCCGAGAGCGGCAGCCGCGCCCATCCGGTGCGCCGCCTGGAGATCATGGACCAGGACGGGGCCAATCCGTCCTATCTCACCGACGGCTCGGCGCTCGCTTTCACGCCCCGGTTCTCCGCCAACAGCCAGGAGATCACCTACATGGCGCTGCGGCCGGAGGGCTCGACGGTCTATCTGCTCAACATCGACACCGGCCGCCAGGAGGCGCTCGGCCACTTCCCCGGCATGGTTTTCGCACCGCGTTTCTCGCCGGACGGAAACAAGGTGGCCTTCTCCGTCGAAAAGGACGGCAACACCGACGTCTACACCATGGATCTGGCCAGCCACGCCATCCGGCGGCTGACCACCGACCCGGCGATCGACACCTCACCGTCGTTCTCGCCATCGGGCGGAGATATCGTCTTCAACTCCGACCGCGGCGGCGAGCCTCAGCTCTATGTGATGGGCGCCGACGGCTCCAACGTCCATCGCATCTCCTTCGGCGGCGGCCGCTACACGACGCCGGTGTGGAGTCCGGACGGCAAATGGATCGCCTTCACCAAGCAGGAAGGTTCCGTCTTCCACATCGGGGTAATGAAGCCGGACGGCAGTGGCGAGCGGCTGCTCACTTCCAGCTACCTCGACGAAGGACCCTCATGGGCCCCCAACAGCCGAGTGATCATCTACTCGCACCAAGCGCCCGGGGCCGGCGCGCACCTGTCGATGGTCGACATCTCGGGCCGTCCCCCGCAAGCGGCGCCTTTCCCTTTGCAGGCCTCGGATCCGGCTTGGTCGGCGCTGCTGCCATGAGCCTCACGCCGACACTGCAAGAACGTAAAAAATCGTCATTGCCAACGCCCCGGCGCTGGCGCATCTGAGCCCCGTAAACAGTAGCGCTTAGTTAGTAGTTCAAAGGGCTTAGCTTGGACGGGACGGTACGTCGGCCGGAGGAGTCTTCGGCCAACCGCAGGCGGGTGACGCTGGACGTCGACGCCTGGATCGACGCCGCTTTGGCGGAGTTGGCCAATCATGGTGTCGACGGGGTGCGGGTCGAGGTGCTGGCCAGGCGCTTGGGGGTCACCAAAGGCAGCTTCTATTGGCACTTCAAGGATCGCGACGCCCTGCTCGCCAAGACGCTCGAGCGCTGGCGCCGACGCGCCACCCTGACGCTGGTCGAACGAAACGACCGCGGAACGGCGGCCGAACGGCTGCGCCAGATCCTGCAATTGCCATTGCGAGGCCGACAAGCGACGCAGGCCGCCAGCGTCGAACTGGCCATTCGGTTGTGGGGGCGCGGCGATGCGCGCGCCCGGGCGACGCTCGAAGAGGTTGACGAGTTGCGACTCCGCTATGTCTCACAGGCGTTCGTCGACGCAGGCGTGGCGGTCGAGGAGGCCCGCGCACGAGCCGTCCTGGCCTACGCCTACCAGCAGTCAGGCGCCCGGCTGATCCACGGCGAAGGCGGCGAGGCGCTCATGCGCGAGATCGAAGCTCTGCTCGTCCCCTAGACAGCCGGAGCCCGCGCTAATGCGGCATAGCGGCGGCCATGAGCGCCACGGCGACGTCAAAGTCTTGTGATTCTCAGGTGGACGCCCGCCGCATGGCGTGCGGAACACCTTGAGCGTATGGGGGTTAGAACGCTGGGCAAAACGAAGGACCCTACCGCGATGAAAGCTCCCGCAATTCCCACCGCCCGTCTCGCGTTGGTCGTGCTCGCGAGCCTGGCGATGGCGGCCTGTGCGTCGCATCCCAAGCCCATGGGTCCCGTGGCGACCAATGAGCCTCCGCCGCCGCCCCCGCCGCCGCAGACCTATGGCGCGCCGCCGCCGGGCCCGGTCGAACAGAGCGGCGCTCCGATCCCTGGTTCGGTGCGCGACTTCGTCATCAACATCGGCGATCGAGTCTATTTCGAGTTCGACAAGTACACTGTCCGCGATGACGCTCGCCCGATCCTCGACGCCCAGGCCAGCTGGCTGAACCGCTATCCGGCCGTGCGGGTGCGTATCGAGGGCAACTGCGACGAGCTCGGCACCCGAGAATACAATTTCGCGCTCGGCGCCCGGCGCGCCAATTCAGTCAAGGACTACCTGACCCAACGCGGCGTCTCCGCGGCTCGCATCGACACGGTGTCCTACGGCAAGGAACACCCCGTCGACCTCGGCAACGGCGACGAGGCCCGGGCCCACAACCGTAACGCCCACACGACGATCACCTCGGGCGCCTCGTGACGTGAGACGGCGATCGGCTCGTCCATTCCTGGCGGTGCTGGCGGCCGTCGTGGTCGCCGGCGGCGCCGCGGCCCAGACCGCGATTGACGACAATCTCGATGAGCATTCGGCCAAGCGCGTCGATAACCTCGAAAAGGTGGTGCGCGAATTGCGCGCCATCGTCTTCCAGGGGCGGGAAACCGGCCAGCCGGTGGTCATCCAGCCGGCGGACACTCAGTCTCAGATCGCCGCCCTGGCCGACCGGGTCAACGACCTCGACCACACCCTTACCGGCATGAACGGCCAGTTCGAGGTGATGCGCCACGACCTCGACCAGGCCCGGAGCGAGAATGGCGACCTGAGGGCCCAGAACGCCGCCCTCAAGGCCCAGGTGGACGACCTAGCGCAGAAGATGGCGGCGGCCACCGCGCCCCCACCGGTCTCGGTGGCGCCGGCCTCAGCGCCGGGCGCGCCTGCGGCGGCTCCGACCGACGACGCCGCGGCGGCCTTCGCCGCGGCCCACAACCTCTGGCAGTCCGGCGACATGACCGGCGCCGAGGGCGCGTTCCGCGACTTCTCCGACCGCTACGGCGGCAGCCCGCGCGATCCCGAGGCCCACTACTTCCTGGCCAAGACCCTGCTGGCGCGGCAGGCGTGGCCGGAGGCGGCCACGGCCGACATCGGCGCGATCCGCGGCTGGCCCCAGACCCGCTGGGCGCCTGACGCCGTCGTCGACCTCGCCCGGGCGCTCCTGGCCATGGGCAAGACGCAGGACGCCTGCGGCGCGCTCGGTGAGCTGGGCCGCCGCTACCCGAAAGCGACCTTGTCGGTGCTGAAGGACGCAAAATCCCTGCGCACGCAGGCCGCCTGTGGAGCACCCTGACCTCGCCGACCTCGTTTCAGAGGGACTCGATAAGCGGCTGGAGCGTGGCGAAGCGCGGCCGATAGCCGTGGCGCTGTCAGGCGGAGGCGATTCCCTGGCGCTTCTGTTGACGGCCAAGGCCTGGGCCGACCGCGCCGGCCGCCGCCTCGTCGCCATGACTGTTGATCACCGCCTGCAGGCTGCGAGCGCCGGCTGGGCCGCCTGGTGCGCCGAGCGGGCCGGCCGCCTGGGCGTCGAGCATCGCACTCTGAAATGGGAGGGCGAGAGGCTGGCGACGCCGGCCGCCGCCCGCACCGCCCGCCATCGCCTAATTGCGCACGCCGCGCGCGCGGCTGGCGCCCGAGTTGTTGTCTTCGGCCATACCGCTGACGACGGATTTGAGGCCGTGGCGATGCGCGAGGCGGGAACACGGATCGGCGTCCCCCGGCCCTGGTCGCCGTCCCCGGTCTGGCCCGAAGGGCGCGACCTCTTCATCGCCAGGCCGCTCCTGCCCGCGCGGCGGGCCCAGATCCGCAAATGGCTGGCCGACCGGAGTGAGACGTGGGTCGAAGATCCCGCCAACGCCGATCCGGCTCACCCCCGCGCCCGGGCGCGGGCGGCCTTGGCGGGCGGCGAAAGAGAGGGGGGCCTGACTGAGATCGAGGCGCCGAATGCCGCCCCAGTCTTCGGGCCGGCCGGCGACCTCAGAATTCCCCTCGAGCCGGGCGCGCCGCTCGGCGAGGCGATCGCCTGCGCCTCCGGGGCCGAGCGACCGCCGAGACGCGTCGCGGTCACCCAGCTGGCAGAGCGGCTCGCGCGCGGCGCGACGGCGGCCACTCTGGGCGGCGCGCGGATCGCGCGCGAGGGCGATTGGCTGCACGTGTCGCGCGAAGCCGGCGACCGCCGCGGCCGGGCCTGCGCGCCGCTGGCCTTGCCGCTCGGCGAGGCCGTGGTCTGGGACGGGCGGTTCGAGGCGACGGCTCACGCGCCCGGGCTGATCCTGGCGCCGGCGGCTCAGCTAGCCGCTCCGTCGCTAGAAGGTCATCCACAAGTCAGTCTGCGCAACCTCGTTCCCGGCCGGATGGCTGCGGCCTGCGGCCTGATCGAATGCGAGGCCAAGATCGGTCTGCTAGGCTGATTTGGCACGGAGGGGTGGCATGAGTTCCAACATCGACCAGGTGGAATACTGGAACGAAGGAGCCGGCCCGGTGTGGGCGGCGCTGCAAGAGGCGCTCGACCGGCAGCTCTCGCCGCTCGGCGACGCCGCCATGTCGGCGCTGTCGGCGCTGGCGCCGCGCCACGGCGAGACCATCGTCGATATCGGCTGCGGCTGCGGCCAGACGAGCTGGGCGTTGGCGGCGGCGGTCGGTCCGACCGGCAAGGTCGTCGGTGTCGACATCTCGACGCCGATGCTGGCTGTGGCGCGGGCGCGCGCCGAGGGACCGGTCGCGCCGTCGTTCCTACAGCTCGACGCCGGATGCGACGACCTCGGTACGTCGCCGTTCGACGCCGCCTACAGCCGATTCGGGGTGATGTTTTTCGAGGATCCCGCCGACGCCTTCGCCAATATCCGCCGAAACCTGAGGGCCGGCGGCCGCCTCGCCTTCGTCTGCTGGCGGTCGCCGAGCGAGAATCCGATGTTCACGGCCCCGGCCGAGGCCGCCGAGCCGTTCCTGCCGCCGCCAGAACCGGCCGACCCCATGGCCCCCGGGCCTTTCGCCTTCGCCGATGCGAACCGGGTGCGAACCATCCTCGCCCAAGCCGGCTTCAACGACATCGCGGTCGAGGCGTTTGATACTGCGATCGGCGGCGCCGATCTCGACGGCGCGACCAATCTGGCCCTTCAGGTTGGCCCGCTCGCAAGGTGGCTGCGCGAGCAGCCGACGCTCACCGACAGGATCGTTCCGGCTATTCGCGCACGTCTGCAGGAATATCTGGTCGAAGGCCGCGTGATGTTCCCCGCCGCCGTCTGGATCGTGATGGCGAAAGCCTAGTTCCAGATCGGCGGGCGCCGGTCCTTCCACGGCGCCTCTTTCTCCAGCTGCCCTGCCAGGCGGAACAGGGTCGCCTCGTCTGCGTAGCGGCCGCTGAACATCATGCCGATCGGCAGGCCC
>JBEKQJ010000014.1:0-22697 GCA_049519835.1 Caulobacteraceae bacterium
TCACCCGCCGGCGTCTGGCCGATGACTTGCTCGCCATCTGGGCCGAGCAGCGGCCGGCCATCGTCTTCGTCACCCACAACGTCGAGGAGGCGGTCTACGTCGCGGGCCGGGTTGTGGTGATGAGCGCCGGCCCGGGAAGGCTGGCCGGCGAGACCACGGTCGAAGCGCCGACACCAAGGCCGGCCGGATTCCGCGCCTCGCCGGTCTTCCGGGCCACGGCCGAGGCGGTCTCCGAACAGCTGGCCAGAGCGATGGCCACATGAGCCGCGTCGTCGCCCCGGCCGTGCTGATCGGCACGATCCTACTGGTCTGGGAAGCGGCCTGCCGCCTCGCACAGATCCCGGCTTTTCTGCTACCCGCGCCCTCGGCGATCCTCAGGGCGCTCGCCGCTAACGCCGGTCTGCTGGCTGCGTCCGGCGCTCGAACCTTGGCGACCGCTATGGAAGCGCTGGTGGTCGCGGCAGTCTTCGCCGGCGCCATGGCGCTGACCACATCGCTCAGCCGCACGCTCGACGACGCCATCCGGCCTATCGCCGTGGCTCTGCAAGTGACGCCGGTGATCGCCATCGCGCCCCTGTTCGTGATCTGGGCCGGGGTCGACCATCCCGAGCGGGCGGTGATCGCGCTCGCCGCCATCGTCGCCTTCTTCCCAATCTTCTCCGGGACGGCGCGAGGCCTCGCTGCCGCCGATCCGGATCTCGAGCGCCTGTTCGATCTCTACGGGGCGACGCCGCTGCAGCGCCTGACGCGCCTGAAGCTGCCCTCGGCCCTGCCGTTCATCGTCGAGGGCGCCAAGGTGGCCGCCGGCCTCTCCATCATCGGCGCGGTGGTGGCCGAGTTCGTGGCCGGCAGCGGCGGCGAGCAGGGCCTCGCCTGGCGCATTCTCGAAGCCGGCAACCACCTTGAGACGGCCAAGATGTTCGCCGCCATCCTGATGCTGGCGCTAATGGCGGCGGCCGTGCAGGCGCTGTTCCAGTGGCTGGAGCGACGGGCGCTGATCTGGTGGCGGGGACGGTAGGGCTTCCCTGCTCGCGCTAGGCGAGAAGGGATTCCAGTGATCGCCAGGCCTCTACCCCCCAGCCGCAGCGATTTCCTCTGTCGTCGCGATCCGCCAGTCGCCCGGAGCGAGTTCCGGCGGCAGTTCAAGCGCCCCAATCGCCTCGCGGTGCAGGGCGACGACGTGGTTGCCGGCGGCGGCGAACATCCGCCGCACCTGGTGATAGCGGCCCTCAGTGATGGCCAGCCGGGCGGAGGTTTCCGACAGCGGCTCGAGCACGGCGGCGGCCAGCGGCTTGGTCTCGCCTTCCAGCATCAATGTTCCCGAGGCGAAGAGTACGCCTTCGTCGCCGGTCAGCGGCCGTGCGAGGGTGGCCAGATAGACCTTCGGCGTCGCTTTCTTCGGCGAGATGATCCGGTGGAGCAGGGCGCCGTCGTCGGTCAGCAGCAACAGGCCTGAGGTGTCGGCGTCCAGCCGGCCGACGGTGGAGAGGGCCGGGGTGCGTCGCCGCCAGCGCTCGGGGAACAGTTCGTAAACGCTGCGCCCGGCCTCGCGGTGCGAGCAGACGACGCCGAGCGGCTTGTGAAGAAGGAGAGTCAGCGGGGAGGGCGGATCCAGGGGTTGGTGGGACACACTCAAGCGTGAGGGCAGGTCGGCGGCGGGCGTCACATGCGCAGATGGATCGCGGAGCATGGCGCCGTCCATGTAGACCTGTCCCCTGGCCATCAGTCCATGGACTTCCCGGCGCGAGCCGTAGCCGAGGTTGGCGAGCAGGCGGTCGAGCCTCATTTCACCGCCTCCAGCACCTTGTAGCCGTTCTCGCGCACCAGGAGCCGGCTCTGGCGGAAGAGGGCGACCAGCGTCGCCTCGTAGGGCAGGGCGACGTTGGCCACCAGGCGCAGCACGCCGCCGGACTTCAGCATCTTCGCGGCGGCGGCGACCAGGGCCTGACCGAGGGCGCGGTCCTCCGCTCCACCGTCGTGGAACGGCGGGTTCATGATCGCGAAGTCGAGACCCGCGAGCGGCGGCCCGGCGCGCAGGTCGGCCTGCAGCAAAGCGGCGCGCGGATCGTCGAGGTTGCGCCGGGCCGCGGCGATGGCGCGGGCGTCGATGTCGATGAGGCTGAGGCGTGTCACCTCAGCGGATTTCAGAACCGCCAGCGCCAATACGCCTGAGCCGCAACCAAGGTCGGCGCCGGCGCCGGACGGGCCCCAGGGCTGAGAGATCAACAAGGCGCTGCCGGGGTCGAGTCGGTCCCAGGCGAAGACGCCGGGCTGCGACCAAAGACCGAGCTTCTCCACGAACCGCAGCTCGCCGTCGGCGATGGCCGCCTCGACACCCATGGGCGAGTCCGGCCGCGTCACGTGGCAGATCCGGTGGTGGCGCTTCGCATCCTCGCGCACCTCGCAGCCGAAGCCCGCGAGTTCATGGCTAAGCCGTGCGCCGCCCCTGGTCTTGGGGGCGAGGGCGAGGAGTTCGCCGCCCGCCTTCAGGGCGCGCAGGGCGTGGGCCAGGACGTAGCGGCGCTCCAGCACGCCCGGCGGCGCCAGCACCACGAAGCGGTCGAGCGAACTGTCCGCGAGCTCCTCGATCATCGCCGCGTCGACGACCAGCGGCGAAACTTGCACAGCAGCCTCGCCGGCGCGTGCGAGCGCCGCCGGCGGAAAGCCGTAGACGGCCTCGCTCACGCCCGCTCGCGGGTGCGCTCGAAGACGAGCTTGGGGTACCGCTCGGTCACGTAACCGATCTCCCAGGCCGATTTGGCGAGGAAAACGGTGGCGCCATCGATATCGCTGGCCATGGCGGTGCGGTGGGTGGAGGCGAAATCCTCGACATCGGCCCGCGCGCCAGCCAGCCAGCGCGCCTCGGCGTAGGGGGCGCTCTCGAAGACCACGTCCAGGCCGTATTCGCCGCCGAGTCGATCGGCCATGACCTCGAACTGCAGCTGGCCGACGGCGCCGACGATGAAATCCGAGCCGATTTCGGGCCGGAACAGCTGGGTGACGCCTTCCTCGGCCAGGCCCTCCAGGGCCTTCTTGAGGTGCTTGGCCTTCAAGGGATCGGTGACCCGGACCCGGCGCAGGATCTCCGGGGCGAAGTTGGGCAGGCCGGCGAAGCGCAAGGCCCCGCTCTCCGAGAGCGAGTCGCCGACCCGCAGCACACCGTGGTTGGGGATGCCGATGACGTCGCCGGCGAAGGCCTCCTCGGCCAGCTCGCGGTCGGAGGCGAAGAACATGATCGGGGCGTTGACGCTCATCTGCCGCCCGGTGTTCTCAATCTTCAGCTTCATGCCGCGCGCGAAGCGGCCGGACGTAAGGCGCACGAAGGCGATCCGGTCGCGGTGGTTGGGATCCATGTTGGCCTGGATCTTGAACACGAAGCCGGAGACCTCGTCGTCGCCGGGGGCGACATGGGTGTCATCGCCGGCGCGGCGGGCGGCGATGATGCCGGGCGGCGGGGCGTAGGCGCCGATCGTCTCCAGCAGAGTGTCGACGCCGAAATGGCGCAGGGCCGAGCCGAACAGCACCGGCGTCAGGTGGCCTTCGCGAAAGCTCTGCGGATCGAACGGCTTGGAGGCTTCGCGCACCAACATGGCGCCCTCCTCGGCCTCCTCGCGCTCGTCCGGATCGAGGAAGGCGCCGAGCGCATTGGAGCTCAGCGCCATGGGCGCGCCGTGCGTGTCCTCGTGCCGGCGGAAGGGCAGGAAGCGGTCATGGCGCAGGTCGATGACGCCCTTGAAGCGACCGCCCGAGCCGGCTGGCCAGGTCAGCGGCGCGGGGTCCAGCTGCAGCTTTTCGGCGATCTCGTCGAGCAGGGCGAAAGGGTCCTGCGCCTCGCGGTCCATCTTGTTGATGAAGGTGACGATGGGGATGTCGCGCAGGCGGCAGACCTCGAAGAGCTTCAGGGTCTGCGGCTCGATGCCCTTGGCCGCATCGAGCACCATGATCGCCGTGTCGGCGGCGGTGAGGGTGCGGTAGGTGTCCTCGGAGAAGTCTTCGTGGCCGGGGGTGTCCAGCAGGTTGAACATCAGCCCGGCGTGATCGAAGGTCATGGCGCTGGCGCTGACTGAGATGCCGCGCTCGCGTTCGATCTTCATCCAGTCCGAACGGGTGCGGCGCTGCTCGCCGCGCGCCCGGACGGCTCCGGCGGCGCGGATCGCCCCGCCAGCCAGCAGCAGGTTCTCCGTCAGCGTGGTCTTGCCCGCGTCCGGATGGCTGATGATGGCGAAGGTGCGCCGGCGCGCGGCTTCCAGCGCGGGCGAGGAGTTGGAGGGCATGGGGCGGGGCCTTTACGCGTCAGCTGGCGGCGAGGCAAATCAGCTGGCTAGCCCTCCACCCGCTCGGTGAGGAAGCGCGCGCCGTCGGGAGCCTCGATCTCCACCACCCACAGATCCGGGTCGATCCGAGCGGCGCGCTGGGTATAGGCGTCGACGTCAGCCTCGGCGACGGAGTCCAGAGGCCTCATCCAGACCGTCTCGCCGTCGTGGGCGAAGGCCTGCCCATAGAGTTTGGCTTCTCGGGATTTGGGATCGAAGGTCTTGACCAGCACGGCGCCGGAGCGGGCGTCGCCCTTGCGCGCGATTGTGGCGAAGCCGCCGGCCAGCTCGACCCGGCGGACGAGCGCGGCCACCCAGACATCGCTGGAGATCTCCATGGCCTCACTATGGCGGCCGGAACTCGAGGTTGCCAGAGCCCGCGCAAGAGGCCACATCGGGCTCATGGACACGGTCGCCGCCGCCACCATCGACGCCGCCGTCGACGAACTCGCCGATGAGCTCGAGCTGCTGGGCGACTGGGAGCAGCGCTATCGCCACCTCATCGACCTCGGCCGCGGTCTGGAGCCGCTCAGCGAGGCCGAGCATAGCGACGAACACAAGGTGCGCGGCTGCGCCAGCCAGGTCTGGCTGGTGGCGAGCCGCGACGGAACGGGCCAATTTCATTTTCGCGGCGATTCGGACGCCCATATCGTCCGTGGACTGATCGCCGTGCTGCTCGGCTTCTACAACGGGCGGACGGGGCCCGAGATCCTGGCCTTCGACGCCCGCGCCGCCTTCGAACGGCTGGGCCTGACAGGTGCGCTTTCGCGGCAGCGTTCCAACGGCCTCTTCTCGATGATCGAGCGCATCCGCCGTGAAGCGGCCGCCGGTTGACGCCCCTGCTGGTCACCGTCGGGCTGCTGCTCGCCTGCGCAGCTATCATCTACGTCTCGTGCGAATACTTCACCAACGGCGTGGAATGGCTGGGCCGATCGCTTGGCGTGGGGCAGACGGCCACTGGAGCAATCCTGGCAGCCTTCGGCACCGCCCTCCCGGAGACAGTCGTCACCTTCGTGGCCGTGGCCATGGGCGCTTCCGCAGCGAGCAAGGCGGTGGGCGTGGGCGCGGCCATGGGCGGGCCGCTGGCCTTGGCGACCCTGGCTTACGGCGTCGTGGGTGCGGCCTTCATCTTCCTCGGCCGGGAGTTGCCGACCACAGTACAGGCGCGGAGCAGCTACCGCCGGCTGGCGGCGGACCAGGCCTGGTTCCTGGCGATCTTCTCGGTGAAACTCGGCCTCGGCCTCGTCGCCTTCGCCGGCAAGGCGCTGTTCGGATGGGCGTTCCTGGCCGTCTACGGGCTGTGGGTGCGCGCCGGGCTGGCCGCTCCCGCCGGCGAGGAGGAAGGCGAGGAGTTGGCTCGGCTGCGCCTGGCGCCGCACGCGGCTGTTCCCTCGCGGGCGATGATTTTGCTGCAGACGGGCGGGGCGCTGGTCGCGATCTTCCTGGCCTCGCGGCTGTTTGTCGATCAGCTTGAACGCTTGGGCGAACTTCTGGCCGCGCCGCCACAGCTGGTCGCCCTTTTCGGCAGCCCGATGGCCACGGAGCTGCCCGAGACGCTGAACGCGGTGATCTGGGTGCGGCAGGGCAAGCACCGATTGGCGCTGGCGAATATCTCCGGCGCGATGATGATTCAGGCGACGGTTCCAGCTGCGTTGGGGCTGTTCTTCACGCCTTGGCGGCTCGATCCGCCGCTCGTCGCTGCCGGACTGGCGACTGTCGTGGCGGTGGCCGTGCTGGCCGCCGCCTTCCGCTGGGGATTCGCTTCGCGCCGAATTCTCGTGGCGATGTGTGCGATCTATCCGGCCTTCGCGGCCGCTGTCGTCTGGCTCAAGATGTGAAACCGCGGCGCTCCCGCCGGGAGAGCGCCGCGGATGATCTCAGACGTTCGCACGGATACGGCGGCCGGGTGGATCCTCCCGGCCCCGCGATCGATTAGCGGCGCTTGGCGCCCTTGGCGGCCTGACGGCCACCTTGGCCCAGACCCATCTGCTTGGCGAGATCGGAACGCGCTTTGGCGTAGCTCGGCGCGACCATGGGATAATCCTTGGGAAGACCCCACTTGGCCCGATAATCTTCCGGGCTCATGTTGTACTTGGTGCGCAGGTGCCGCTTGAGCGACTTGAACTTGCGCCCGTCTTCCAGACAGATGAGATAGTCCTGAGTGATCGACCGACGGACCGGAACAGCCGGTTCCTTCGGCGCAGGCTCTACAGCTTCGCCGCCCGAAGCGACGGACGTCAGGGCGCGATGGACGCTCTGGATCAGCGCCGGCAGGTCGCCTGTGGAAATGTTGTTGTTTTCGACGTAGGCCGCCACGATCTCGGCGGTCATTTCGATAATTTCGGCCTTCTCTTCCATGCTTCGTCTTTCACTGTTTACCGGGTTATGGGCCCCATCCCTTTAAGCATGCACTGATAGTGGGCGCTTTTATGGAGTTTCCGCGAAGGTCACAAGGGATCTGTCGTTTTTTTGTCGTGGAATTCGCGCCAATAGGACCAAGGTCCGGCTATTCCCGCAGCCCGGGCAGTAGCGCGGGTCTCCTCAACTGAATTCCCGTGGCTTCCAGTGGGGCCAAATGTCTGGAAGATCGCTGGAAACCCGATTCGGATAGTTTGGGGAACGCTTTTCCAGGAAGGCGGTGACGCCTTCGGCAGCATCCGCCGCCGCGCCGCGCGATTGGATGGCGCGGCTGTCTGCCTTGTGGGCTTCCATCGGCTGATCGGCGCCGGCCATGCGCCAGAGAAGTTGCCGGGTCAACGCGATGGAGACTGGGGCGGTGTTGTCGGCGATCTCGCGCGCGAGGGCGCGGGCGGCGGGCAAGAGTTCGTTCGGTGCATGCAACGAGCGGACGAGGCCGCGCTCGTGAGCCTCCTGGGCCGGGAACACGCGGCCGGTGTAGCACCACTCCAGCGCCGTCTGCATGCCCACCAGTCGCGGCAGGAACCAGGAGGACGCCGCCTCGGGGGTGATGCCCCGCCGGGCGAAGACGAAGCCGAAGCGGGCATCCGTGGAGGCCAGGCGGATATCCATGGGCAACTGCATGGTCACACCGACCCCAACGGCCGGGCCGTTCACGGCGGCGATTACCGGCTTGAGACTCTCGTAGATGCGCAGCGTCAGGCGGCCGCCGCCGTCGCGCTGCACGCCGCCCACCAGCCCCTCGGCGCGGATTGGGTCCGTGCGGCGCTCATAGTTGAAGGTCGCGGCGCCGGCCGACAGATCGGCGCCGGCGCAGAATCCTCTGCCGGCTCCGGTGACGATCACGGCGCGCACGGCGTCGTCGGCGTCGGTAAGGTCGAAGGCCGCGATCAGGTCGGCCATCATCCGGGCGGTGAAGGCGTTGAGCCGGTCGGGACGGTTGAGGGTAATGGTCGCGATGCCGTCCTCCACTGCATAGAGGATGGTCTCGAACTGTTCGCCAGCCATGGTCACGGCTCCCTGGTGAGAAAAGTGGCCTAAGCCGCGCCCCTTCCGCAGGGACAGTCAAGCGGCCGCCCTTTACGCGCCCGCATCGCCAGCCCTAGATTTCAAGCAATCATTAGGAGAGGCGCGCCGCATGGCCGAGGATCTGAACGCCGATTTCATCATCGTGGGCGCGGGGTCGGCGGGGTGCGTGCTCGCCAACCGCCTTTCGGCCGAAGGCGCCAAGGTGTTGCTGCTGGAAGCCGGCGGCGACGACCGGCCGACGCACAATCCCGGCCAGTTCTTCTCCAACCTGATGATCCACGTGCCGGTCGGTTACTCGTCGACGCTCAAGGATCCGAAGGTCAACTGGCTCTATTCCACCGAGCCGGACCCCGGGACGGGCGGCAGGACCCACGTCTGGCCGCGCGGCAAGGTGCTCGGCGGCTCGTCGTCGATCAATGGCCTGCTCTACATCCGCGGTCAGCACGCCGACTACGACGGCTGGCGCCAGCTCGGGTGTGAGGGGTGGGGCTGGGACGACGTGCGACCCTATTTCCTAAGAGCCCAACACCAGGAGCGTGGCGCGGGGCCCAACCACGCCGTGGGCGGACCGCTCAACGTTTCGGACGTGACCCAGACCCATTCGGTCAGCGACGCGGTGATCGAGGCCTGCGTCCAGGCCGGCATCCCGCGCAACGACGACGTCAATGGCGAAGACCAGGAGGGCGCCGGCTATTACCAGCTGACCGTCAGGAACGGCCAGAGATGCTCGGCCGCCGTTGCCTATCTGCACCCGGTGATGAACCGGCCAAACCTGACGGTGGAGACGCGGGCGCTGGCTTCGCGGGTGATGATCGAGAACGGCCGCGCGGTCGGCGTCGAGTTCGTTCAGGGCGGCGTCAAGCGACAGGCCCGGGCGGCGCGCGAAGTGATCCTGGCCGGTGGCGCGATCAATTCACCGCAACTGTTGCAGCTGTCTGGGATCGGCGAGGGGAGCCTGCTGCAGAGCCTCGGCATCCCAGTGGTGCGCGATGCGCCGGGCGTCGGCGCCAACCTGCAGGACCATTATGTGATCACCGAGTCCTGGCGACTGAAGCCCGACGTGGTGTCGGTCAACGAGATGACGCGGGGCGGCCGCTTCGTGGGCGAGATCTTCAACTATCTGACCAAGCGTACGGGCCTCTTGACCCTTTCGGCGGCCCATATCGCCGTCTTCACGCGCTCGCGGCCCGATCTCGCCGGGCCGGACATCCAGTACCACATCCTGCCAGCCACCATGGACACCGACAAGCTCGTGAACGAGCAGAAGATGGTGCTCGAAGGCGCGCCCGGCCTGACCATCGCGCCCTGCCAGGTGCGCCCCGAGAGCCGCGGAACGATCCGCATTGTTTCGCCGGACCCGGCCACCTACCCGTCGATTGCGCCGAACTATCTTTCCGCTGCGCTTGATCAGGAAGTAGCGGTGGCGTCGCTGAAAATCGGCCGCAAGATCGCCGAACAGCCGGCGCTGGCCCCCTACGTCGATCACGAGCTGACGCCCGGGCCGGAGGCGGTGACCGACGAGGCGCTGCTCGAGTTCGCCCGCATGGCCGGCTCGACCATCTATCACCCAGTCGGCACCTGCCAGATGGGTCACGGTCCCCTGGCGGTGGTCGATCCGCAGCTCAGGGTGATCGGGGTGGAGGGCCTGCGCGTGGTCGACGCCTCGATCATGCCGCGCCTGGTCTCCGGCAACACCAATGCGCCGACGATCATGATTGCCGAGAAGGCCGCGGACCTCATCCTCGGCCACGCGCCAACCGGCGCCTTGGCCGCCTGACATGCATCCGACCCACCACGCCAAGACCGCGCCCGACAAGCCGGCCTACATCATGGCCGCCTCCGGCGAGACGGTGACCTACGGCGAACTTGAGGCCCGCTCGAACCAGGGCGCCCACCTGTTTCGCAGCCTCGGCCTCCAGGCGGGCGACGCGGTCGCCATCTTCATGGACAACTCGCCCCGCTACTACGAGGTCCTGTGGGCGGCGCAGCGTTCGGGCCTGCGTTTCACCTGCATTTCCTCCAAGCTGACGGCCGGCGAGGTCGAGTACATCGTGGGGGATAGCGGGGCGAAGGCGCTGGTGACCTCGGCCGGAGTTGCCCCGGTCGCCCTGCAACTGTCGCTTCCTGGTGTAGCATTGCTGATGACCGACGGCGCCCAGGGGCCGTACCAGAGCTTCGAGGCCGCCCGCGCCCAGTTTCCGGAAACGCCGATCGCCGACGAGACCGGCGGCGGGGCCATGCTCTATTCCTCCGGCACCACCGGGCGACCCAAGGGGGTCAAGCGCGCCGCGCCCGACGGTCCCCAGCCGATCGACGCGCCCAACGGCCTGATGATGATGGGCGTCGGGATGTACGGCTGGACGGCCGACAGCATCTATCTCTCGCCGGCGCCGCTCTATCACGCCGCGCCGCTCGGCTGGTCGATGGCCGTGCATACGCTCGGCGGTACAGTGGTCGTGATGGAGCGCTTCGACCCGGAGGCCGCGCTCGCCTACATCGAGAAATACAAGGTCACCACCGCCCAGTGGGTGCCCACCCACTTCGTGCGGATGTTGAAACTGCCTGAGGCGACGCGGGCGAAGTACGACCTTTCGTCGCTGAAGAGCGTGTTCCATGCCGCCGCGCCCTGCCCGGTGCCGGTCAAAGAGGCGATGATCGCCTGGTGGGGCCCGATCGTGAACGAGTACTACGCCGGGACCGAGGGGAACGGATTCACCGCCATCAACTCTGAGGAGTGGTTGACGAAGAAGGGCTCGGTCGGCCGCGCCATCGTGGGCGAGGTGAAGATCTGCGACGAGGCGGGCGAACCCCTGCCGGCGCGGGCCGAAGGGGCGGTCTATTTCGCCGGCGGCGGGGCGTTCGAATACCACAACGATCCGGACAAGACGGCTGAGAGCCGCAACAAACACGGCTGGACGACGCTGGGCGACGTCGGTTGGCTCGACGAGGACGGCTACCTGTTCCTGACCGACCGCAAGAGCTTCATGATCATTTCCGGCGGCGTGAACATCTACCCGCAGGAGATCGAGAACCTGCTGATCACCCACCCCAAGGTGGCCGATGTCGCGGTGGTCGGCGCCCCGCACGAGGAGATGGGCGAAGAGGTTGTGGCCGTCGTCCAGCCAGCGGACGGAGTCGAGCCCGGCGAGGCTCTGGCGGCCGAATTGTCGGCCTTCGCCCGCGCCAATCTCAGTCACGTCAAGGCGCCCCGCCGCATCGACTTCATGGCCGAGTTGCCGCGCCATCCGACTGGGAAGCTCTATAAACGGCTGATCCGCGACGCCTATTGGGGCAAGAAGGACTCCGTGATCGTCTGAACGGAGGTCTGCGATGGATCTGGGAATCGCCGGCCGCAAGGCCATCGTCTGCGGCGCCAGCGCCGGCCTGGGACGCGGCGTGGCGACGGCGCTGGCCCGCGAGGGGGTCATGCTCACCCTGGCGGCGCGCGGCGCCGAGCGGCTCGAGCGGACGGCGACTGAGATCGCCGCCGAGACGGGCGCTTCGGTGACGGCGGTCGCCTGCGACGTGACCACCGACGAAGGCCGCGAAGCCCTGCTGGCCGCCCAGCCGGCGCCGGACATCCTGATCAACAACGCTGGCGGGCCGCCAGCCGGCGACTTCCGGCAGTTCTCGCGTGAGGACTGGATCAAGGCCATCGACGGCAACATGCTGTCGGCGGTGTTCCTGATCCGCGCCACGCTCGACGGCATGATCGAGCGCCGTTTCGGCCGGGTGGTGAACATCACCAGCGGCAGCGTGAAATCGCCGATCCACGCCCTGCCGCTTTCGAACGGGGCCCGGGCCGGTCTGACCGGCTTCGTCGGTGGCCTCTCGCGGCAGGTGGTCAAGCACAACGTGACGATCAACAATGTCCTGCCGGGCCTGTTCGACACCGACCGGCTCAAGATGCTTTACGCGGACGATGCGGCG
The DNA here is from genome assembly GCA_049519835.1 of Caulobacteraceae bacterium. Taxonomy (GTDB): domain Bacteria; phylum Pseudomonadota; class Alphaproteobacteria; order Caulobacterales; family Caulobacteraceae; genus Acaudatibacter. The sequence goes on from JBEKQJ010000014.1 coordinate 11,691, forward strand.
CGCGACCGCAGCCGCGCGACCGTTCCGGCAGGGCGGTTCGGAGACCCGGCCGAGTTCGGCGATCTGGCAGCTTTCCTGTGCGGCGCCCGGGCCGGCTACATCACCGGCCAGAACTTCCTGATCGATGGCGGCGCGTTCCCTGGCCTGCTCTAGGCGAAGCGGCCTGGGCTGAAGGGCGCCGCCGTGAGGCCCCTTTCCGCAAGGTCGGCGGGAATCTCGCGGCCGAGCGCCATGGCGGCGCCGAGGCGGGCGGCGGCCGGGGCGGTCTGCATGCCATAGCCGCCCTGGCCGGCGTACCAGAAGAAGCGGGGCGCGGCGGGATCGAAACCGAACACCTCGATCTTGTCCGGCGCGAAGGTGCGAAGACCCGCCCATGAGCGCGTCACCCGTCGCACCGGAATGTCCGCCGCGGCCTGCACCCGCTCCACGCAGACGGCGATGTCGAGCTCCTCGGGCGCGGCGTCCACCGGCGGCGACGGCGTCTCGTCGCAAGGCGAGGCGAGGATGAGGCCCGACTGAGGCTTGAAATAGAAACTCTCTTCGACGTCGAGGACGGTGGGCCAGGATCCGATGTCGGCGGCGGCCGGAGGGTCGAGGAGGATGACCGTTCGCCGCTTGGGGGTAAGGCCGATCGGGGCGACGCCGGCGAGGCGCGCCACGTCGTCGGCCCAGGCCCCGGCGGCGTTGATCACCGCCCCCGCCTCGATCGTCTCGCCGTTGGCCAGACGCACGCGCCAAGTCTCGCCCGAGCGCGCCAGGGCCTCGACGCGTGCGTCGGTGACAAGCGTCGCGCCGCGGGCGCGGGCGAGGCGCAGGAAGCCTTGGTGTAGGGCGCCGACGTCGATGTCGGCTGACTCGGGCTCGATGATCGCGCGCGCCGCCGCCTCCGGCCGGAGCTGGCGAACGAGGCCTTGGGCTTCCGCCGTCGTCAGTTCGCGGAAGGCGCCGCCAACCGCCGCGATCTGGCGGGCCAAATCATCCAGAGCCTCGCTCTGGTCGGCGCGCGCGATCGTCAAGGCTGCGCGAGGCGAGAGCAGAGGATGGTCGACGAAGCCCTCGGGGGGCGATTCGAAGAAGGCGCGGCTGGCGGCGGTCAGCCGGCGGACCGGCTCGGCGCCGTAGCTCTCGATATACATGGCCGCCGAGCGGCCGGAGGTGTGGTAGCCGGGTCGCTCTTCCTGCTCGGTGAGTAGCACGGTCGCTTCGGCCGCCAGCTCGGCGGCGATGGAGGCGCCCGCCACCCCCGCGCCGACGACGAGGAAGTCATAGGCAGCCGCCAACGTCGCCTCCGTTCAACGCGCCGTCTCCAACCCCGCTCATTCTGGACGGCGCGCGGGAGCGCGACGATCCAGGACCCAGGTTTTTTATCCTAGGGCCGAGCATTTCATAAAAAGCCTGGGTCCCGGCTTTCGCCGGGATGAGCGGGACTTAAGTGACCGCTCACCCGTCAGACCAGCGCTCCGTGGCAGTGCTTGAACTTCTTGCCAGAACCACAGGGGCAGGGCTGGTTTCGGCCGGTGGTTTCGAAGCCGGGCGGCAGCGCCGAGAGCGGCAAAGCGGCGCGGGCTGCGGCTTCGCCGCCGGAGAGTGTCGCGCCCACGTTCTCCAGAGCGCGCTCGTTCTCACCGGTCGAGGGGTCCATGTGCACCTCGTACATCGGCGGAGGCGATGGTTCGGGCGGCGCAAAACGGAACTCGACGGTCATCACCCAGCGGGTCACGGACTGCCGAAGGTCGCCGATCAGCGTCTCGAACAGGGAAAACGCCTCGGTCTTGTACTCGTTGAGCGGGTCGCGCTGGCCATAGCCGCGCAGGCCGATGACGTTGCGCAGATGGTCGAGGTGGGTGAGGTGCTCGCGCCACTGATAGTCGGTCATCTGGAGCAGGAAGTTCTTCTCCAGGTCGCGCATCTGATCGGGCGAGATCTGCGCCTCGCGTTCGGCGGCGCGGGCGTCGCTGGCGGCGCGCAGGCGCTCGGCGATCTCCTCGTTGGCGATGCCTTCCTCGGCGGCCCACGCCTTGATCGGCGGCGTCAGACCGAGCAGGCTTTCGACGTTTTGGGCGAGGCCGTCCACGTCCCACTGGTCGGCGTAGGCCTTAGGCGGCAGGTGGCGGGCGACGAGGTCGTCGATGGTGTCGTTGCGCATTTCCGTGACGATCTCCGAGAGGTCCTTGGAGGTCATGAACTCGTGGCGTTGCTCGAATACCGCCTTGCGCTGGTCGTTGATGACGTCGTCGTATTTCAGCAGGTTCTTGCGGATCTCGTAGTTACGTTGCTCGACCCGCTTCTGGGCGGTGGCGATGGCCTTGCTGAGCCAGGGATGGGTGATCGCCTCGCCTTCCTCCATGCCGGCGAACCGCATGATCGCGTCCATCCGGTCACCGGCGAAGATGCGCAGCAGGTCGTCTTCGCACGACAGAAAGAATTTCGAGTGACCCGGGTCGCCCTGGCGGCCGGTGCGGCCGCGCAGCTGGTTGTCGATGCGCCGGCTCTCGTGCCGCTCGGTGCCGAGCACGAAGAGGCCGCCGGCGGCAAGCGCTTCGGCTTTCTTGACTTCGATCTCGGCCGCGAGCGCGGCGCGCTCTTCGGCTTCCGCCTCCGGGGTGGGGTCGACGCCAAGGCCGGCTTGCTCCTCGCGCCACTTGGCGATGCGCATGTCGAGGTTGCCGCCCAATTTGATGTCGGTGCCGCGGCCGGCCATGTTGGTGGCGATGGTCACCGCGCCGGGCACGCCGGCCTCGGAGACGATGAAGGCTTCCTGTTCGTGGTAGCGGGCGTTCAGTACGCTGTGGGGAATGCCCTTCCCCTTGACGCTTTCGATGTCGTAGGCCTCGTCCCCGAGCTTGGCCAACTCCTTGGGATCCATCTTGGCGTACTTGGGCTTCAGCGTGCGGCTGAGCACCACTTCATAGGGACGCTTCTGCAGGGTGTCCGACAGGTGCTCGGACTTCTCGATGGACACCGTGCCGACCAGGATCGGCTGCTTGCGCACATAGCATTCGGCGATTTGCTGGCAGATGGCTTCGTTCTTCTCGTCCGCCGTCCGGTAGACCTCGTCGTCGTCGTCCTTGCGCGTGATCGGGCGGTTGGTCGGAATTTCCGCGACGTCCATCTTGTAGATGTCGAAGAATTCCTGCGCCTCGGTGGCGGCCGTGCCGGTCATGCCTGACAGCTTGCCGTAGAGGCGGAAGTAGTTCTGGATCGTGACCGAGGCGAGGGTCTGGTTCTCCGGCTGGATATCGACGCCTTCCTTGGCTTCGATCGCCTGGTGCAGGCCTTCCGACAGCCGGCGGCCGTGCATCATCCGGCCGGTGAACTCGTCGATCAGCATGATCTCGCCATCGCGGACGATGTAGTCGCGGTCGCGCTGGTAGAGCACGTTGGCCCGCAGCGCCTGATTGACGTGGTGCACGACCGAGACGTTGGCCGGGTCGTAAAGCCCTGCTGAACCGTCGGCGAAGTGGCCGGCGGCCTCGAGTGTTTCCTCGATCGTTTCGGAGCCGAACTCGGTGAGCAGGGCCTGCTTCTGCTTCTCGTCGTGCTCGAAGGTGTCCGGATCGCGGACCAGCTCTTTCACCAGCTTGTCGATGGTCCGGTAGAAGTCCGAGCGGTCCTCGGTCGGTCCGGAGATGATCAGCGGCGTGCGCGCCTCGTCGATCAGGATCGAGTCGACCTCGTCGACGATCGCGAAGCTGTGGCCGCGCTGGACCATCTCGGAGGCGTCGTAGACGAGGTTATCGCGCAGGTAATCAAAGCCGAACTCGTTGTTGGTGCCGTAGGTGATGTCGGCGGCATAGGCGCGCTGGCGCTCGCCTTGCGACAAGCCATTGACGATCACCCCCACGGTCAGGCCGAGGAAGCCGTAGACCCGACCCATCCACTCGGCGTCGCGGGTGGCGAGATAGTCGTTGACGGTGATCAGGTGGACGCCTTGGCCGGCGATGGCGTTCAGGTAGGCGGGCAGGGTGGCGACCAGCGTCTTGCCCTCGCCGGTGCGCATCTCGGCGATGCCGCCTCTGTGCAGCACCATGCCGCCGACCATCTGCACGTCGTAGTGCCGCTCGCCCAACCGCCGCTTGGCCGCCTCGCGGACGACGGCGAAGGCCTCGTTGAGCATCGACTCGAGGGTCTCGCCCTTGGCGTAGCGGGCGCGGAACTCGTCGGTCTTGGCGCGCAGCCCCGCGTCGGACAGGGCCGAGATCTCCGGCTCCAGGGCGTTGATCGCCGCGACCTTTTTCATCAGGACGCTGACCTTGCGGTCGTTGGAGGAGCCGAGGAACTTTTTCAGATCGAGCATGAAGGGGACCGCTTGAAGCCTGGCGCGGGCGGCGGCGGGCGCCGCGCACTTTGATGGACCTTCGCCGGCTCGGAAACACCGCGCACTTCGGCGCGCGCGTGACTTAGGTAGATGCGCCCTGAGTGTCAACGTAAGCGCCCCTCATGCCGGGGCGGTCGCGGACGTCCGGGGCCGGTCAAATGCGCCCCGCAGATAGAGCTCGGCCAGGATCAGGTTGGGAACCCAGGCCAGGAACGAGGTGACGCGGAAGCTGTCCATGAACGAAAGACCAAGCAGCGGCAGGAGCGGCAGATAGATCCGCAGGGTGACGGCGCCGAAAGTCATGGCGAAGGAGCGGATCATCCAGGCGCGGTGTTCCCCGAAGCGGCGCGCAACCGCGGCGCGCCATCCCTGGATGTTGGCGATGATCCAGATCACCGCCAGGGAGCCGAACCCGGCGGTGGCGACAGGCCCGGAGGTCGAGCCGAAGGCCATGACCAGGCCACCGACGCCCCCTGTGAGGCAGCCGACGACATAGACGCGCCCGGTCCAACGGTGCGCCTGGGGCCAGCGCCTCCGCACCCCGGCTAACAGCTGGAAGGGAACCGTGATGAGCGCCGTCGCCGCGCCGGCCACGTGAAGGTCCAGCCAGGGATTGGCGAAGGCGTTGCCCATGACGTTCGGCGCCAGCGGCCCTAGGCGCGGCAGGTAGCGATATGAGAAGAGGGCCAGACCGACGCTCGAGATCGCCGTCAGCCACCACAGGGTCCGATTGAGTCGCTTGCTCATGTGTCCGCCTCCGATCGGTCGTTTCGATGCGACAGATCGAGGCGTTGCGGACAGACGCCTCAGCGTGAGCGGCGCCAAATCTGCGCGAGTGGCGCCGTGAGGGGGGCGCTGGCGCGCATCTGCGCCGACCTGGCGCTCCTGGCGGTCATGGGCGGGTTCATGGCCATGCTGGAGCCGTTCGGCTCCGCCAATCTGTCGCCAAGCTTTCGCTATTTCTACTGGCAGTTGTGCATCGTCGGCGGCGGGGCGCTCGGCATCGGCGTCGATGAGATCTTCGGACGGCGCGTCGGCGGATTCTGGCGGCGCGTCGGGCTCGATTCGGTGCTGATGACGCCTCTGGTGACGGCGCTCGTGGTGGCGATCAGTGAAGTCATGTTTCGCCGCGGGGCCGGCCCGCATCTGCCAACTCTTGTCTGGCAGGTGTTCATTGTCAGCGTCGCGGTGATGTCGGTCCGCGCCCTGGTCTGGCGGGCGCCAAGGACGATCGTCGAGACGCGAACGGTCGTCGCCCCGCCCCTGCCTGGAGCGGACGCCGCCTTCCGGCGCCGCCTGTCGGCCAAGCGGCGCGCCGCTCGCCTGGTGGCCGTTGAGGCCTATGATCATTGGCTGCGGGTGCACACCGACGCGGGGCCGGAGCTCATCACACTTCGCTTTCAGGACGCCCTCGACGAACTGGCGGCGGCCCATGGGCTGCGCGTTCACCGGTCGTGGTGGGTGGCCGCGGACGCTATCGAAGACGTGCGCTGGCGCCGGGGGGCTGGCGAAGCCAAGCTGGCGGCCGGCGTGACGGCGCCGGTCAGTCGGACCTACGCCAAGGCGCTCAAGGAGGCGGGATGGTTTTGAGATCGAAGTTGGCTGGCTTGGTGGTCGGCGGCCTGCTGGCGGCGGGCGCCGCTCAGGCTGAGAAACTGACCCCGGAGCGGGTGTTTGCCGACCCAGATCTCTCTGGTCCGCGGGCCCGCAAGGTCGAGCTGGCGCCGGACGGTTCGGCCGTGACATTCCTGCGCGCCAAAGCCGACGATCAGCGCCTCACCGACCTGTGGATCGCCGGCGCCGACGGTGCGCCGCCTCGGATGATCGTGGACGGCCGCGCGCTCACCCCCAAGGACGCCAACCTCTCCGAGGCCGAGAAGAGCCGGCGCGAGCGGCAGGGCATCCAATCGCACGGCGTGGTCGACTACAGTTGGGACGAGGCTGGAGACAGGATCCTTGCCCCCGTGGAGGGCGATCTCTGGCTGTGGGACCGGGCGAGCGGCGCGCTGCGCCGGCTGACCGACCATCCTGAGGACGACACCGATGCGCGGCTGTCGCCGAAAGGCGGCTACGTTTCCTACGTGCGCGGCGACAATCTCTACGTGCGGCCGACCGGCGGCGGGGCGGAGCGGGCGCTCACCGTGGGCGGCGATGAGCTTCATCCCTGGGCGGAAGCCGAGTTCGTCGCCCAGGAAGAGATGGATCGCGAGACCGGCTACTGGTGGTCTCCGGACGAGCGCCATATCGCCCTGACGCAGGTCGACGTCTCCGGCGTCGATGTCGTCCCGCGCTTCGACATCGGGGCCGAGGGGGTGACGGTGGTCGACCAGCGCTATCCGCGCGCCGGAAGGCCCAACGCCAAGGTCGAGCTCTACGTCGAGGACGTCGCGACCTCCGCCCGCGTGAAAGTCGATCTCGGGGGTGACACCGACATCTACCTGGCCCGGGTCGACTGGTCGAAGGATGGCCGGACCCTCTACGTCCAGCGCGAGATGCGCGACCAAAAACGGCTGGATCTGCTGGCCGTCGATCCGGCGACCGGCGCGGCCCGGGTGATCGTCACCCAGACCAGCCGCCACTGGATCGAACTCAACAACGATTTCCGGCCGCTCGAGGACGGGACCTTCCTGTGGTCTTCCGAGGAGTCCGGCTGGCGACATCTTTACCTCTACGCAGCGGACGGCCGCCCGATCCGCCAAGTGACGCACGGCGATTGGCCCGTGGCCGCACTGCTCGGCGTGGACGAGGCCAGGGGCTGGGCGTTCTTCGCCGCCAGCCGGGAGACGCCCATCGAGCGGCGCATCTGGCGCATCTCCTACACGAACGATCAGGGGGAGCCGACGCCGCTGACAGCGGCCGGAGGCTGGTGGACAGCGGATTTCGCCAAATCGGGCCGGTTGTTCGCGGCCACCTACGAGGACCCCAAGACGCCGCCGCGGACCGGTCTCTATGGCGAGGACGGGACCTTCGTGCGCTGGATCGAGGAGAACCGGCTGGGGGCCGACCATCCCTTCGCGCCCTACGCCGACCGCCTGCCGAGCCCGCGCTTCGGGACGATCAAGGCCCCGGACGGCGAGGATCTGTGGTGGGAGCTTCGCACGCCGCCGGGGTTTGATCCGGCGCGAAAATATCCGGTGATTGTTCAGGTCTATGGCGGCCCGGCGGCGGCGCTGGTGCGCCGCAGTTGGGCCAATCCCGCCGACCTGCTCTATTTGGAGGCCGGATATATTTTGTTCAGCCTCGACAACCGTGGCACGCCTGGCCGGTCGGTCGACTTCAAGACCGCTATCGACCGACGGATGGGCCAGCTTGAAGTCGAGGACCAGTTAGCTGGCGTCGGCTTTCTGAAGACCCAGGCCTTCGTCGATCCGGCCCGGATCGGCGTCACCGGCTGGTCCAACGGCGGCTACATGACCCTCATGCTGTTGACCGCGCCTGAAAGCCCCATTGCGGCCGGCGTCGCCGGCGCGCCGCCGACCGACTGGTCGCTGTACGACACCCACTATACCGAACAGTTCATGGGGACGCCCCTGGACAACCCCGCTGGTTATGCGGCGGCGGAGGTGCTTCCACGGCTGTCCAACCTCAAGCCGGGCGCCCTGATGCTGGTCCACGGCATGGCCGACGACAACGTCTCGTTCGACAACTCGACGCGGGTGATGTTCGCGCTGCAGGCCAAGTCGATCCCGTTCGAGACCATGGTCTATCCGGGCCTGCGCCACCGCGCCGGCTGGACTCAGGCCGACCTGCTGCACCGCACGCGGACCGTGCTCGATTTCTTCAATCGGAAGCTGGCGCCTACGCCGGCGCCCTAGGGCCTGCTAACAGCCACGGACCGGACGCGGTGCGGAGCCGCTATGACGAACTCGCTCAGAGACCCAAAGCCCTGGCGCGCAAGACTCGGCGCTTCGGATTTGGACGCCGGCGCAGCTGACCGCGCCCGCGGTGACCGTCTGGCTGCCTACCGCCGCATGCAGCTCGCCGCGACACTGGTGTTGGTCGCCATGACCGGGATCTATCTCGCCGCAACGCTCGCCAAGCCCCGCTGGCCCTGGCTGGGCTGGCCGCAGGCGTTCGGCGAAGCCGGCATGGTCGGCGCCTGCGCCGACTGGTTCGCGGTCGTGGCCCTGTTCCGCCGGCCGCTCGGCCTGCCGATCCCCCACACCGCCATCCTGCCCCGAAGCCAGGCCCGCATCGGCCAGGCCATCGGCGCCTTCGTGGTCGATAACTTCCTGACAGCGGAGGTTCTGGCCGAGCGGCTGGCCAAGCTCGACGTCTGCGAGCTCATCTCCACCTGGCTGCTAAAGGGCGATAACGCCGAACGCCTGTCCCGCCAGGTGGCGCCCTTCCTGCCGCGGATCCTTTCGGCGATCCCCCGCGAACGCGCTCGCGAGGCGGCCGTCGGCCTCGCCCGCCAGGGCATGGAGAGCTTGCAGGCCGCACCGTTCGCCGCCCACCTGCTTGCCGCCTTTTGGGACCAGGGCCATGCCGAGGGGTTGATCGACCGCGGCGTGGAGCTTGCCCAAGACTATCTCGCCGGCCACCGCGACCAACTGCGCGGGCCGCCACCAGAGACCGCCGGCAAATGGCTGACGAGCTGGATCGACCGGGCCCTGGCCGACAGGGCGCTGGACGAGCTTTCCGCCGCACTCGGCGAGATGCGCCGTCCCGACCATCCCTGGCGCGAGGACATCCGTCAGGGCGTGCGCAATCTCATAGTCACCCTGGCCACCGACCCTGAGGTGATCGCGCGCGGCGAGTCTCTGAAGTCCGATCTGATGCGGAACGCGACCCTCATCCGCCGGGCCGAGGCCCTGTGGGACACCATCGAGGCGGACCTTCGTCGGGGCGATCCCGAGCGCATTGAGGCGGCGGCGGTGGCCCTTGAGTTCGCTCTGCGAGGACTGGCGACCTGGCTTGGCGAGGGCAGGCGTGAGCAGGCTCTGCTCAATCGTTGGATCCGCCGGGCCGTGCGCGACGCGGTGACGCCGCGCCGGGAGGAAATCGGCGGCTTCATCGCCGAGGTTGTCAGCCGCTGGGACGCCGCCACCATGGTCGCCAAGATCGAAGTCGAGGTCGGCCGCGACCTCCAGTACATCCGCATCAACGGCGCCGTGGTCGGCGCCCTGGCCGGGCTGGCGATCTATGCCGTCTCGCGAGGGCTGAGACTGGCTCAGTAACCTGTCGGCTCGAAGCTCTCGGCCTGGGCCAGACGCCATTCCTGCACCAGGGTCGGAGGCGCATCGCCGTCTATGAGCGCGCCGAAGGCAGGGCGCGGGTAGAACTGGTCGCCGCGCAGGATATTGCCGCTCTCGTCGCGCACGTGCAGGTGCCAGGGCATGAAGTCGCTGGGGTGGGCGAGGCCGGCCGCTCCCAGCAGTTCGGCGAGGGCGCGCAGGGTGTTGCGATGAAAATTGGCCACGCGCTCGGCCTTATCGTCCACCACCAGGGCGCGCTGGCGCAGGGGATCTTGGGTAGCGACGCCAGTGGGGCAACGGTTGGTGTGGCAGCTGCGTGACTGGATGCAGCCGATGGCGAACATGAAATCGCGCGCCGAAAGCGCGTAGTCGGCGCCCATGGCGAAGGCCCGGCAAAGGTCAAAGCCGGACACCAGCTTGCCGCTGGCCCCCAGTTTCAGGCGGTCGCGCACCCCGGCCCCGACCAGGGCGCTCTCGGCGAAGCTCAACCCCAGGGTGAGCGGGAGGCCCACGTGATTGCTGAGCTCGGCGGGGGCCGCGCCGGTGCCGCCTTCGCCGCCGTCGATGACGATGAAGTCCGGCCCCTCGCCAGTGGCGATCATCGCCTTGACGATGGCCAGGAACTGATAGCGGTGGCCGACGGCCGTCTTGAGGCCCACGGGCTTGCCGCCGGACAGTTCCCGCAGCTGCGCGATGAAGGCCATCAGCTCGAGCGGCGTGGCAAACGCCGTGTGGCGTGGCGGGGAGACGCAGTCCCGGCCCATCGGCACGCCGCGGGTCTCGGCGATCTCGGGAGTGATCTTGGCCTTGGGCAGCACCCCGCCATGCCCGGGCTTGGCGCCCTGACTCAGCTTGACCTCGATCATCTTGACCTGCGGATCGACGGCCTGGTCGCGGAAGCGGTCCGGGTCGAACTTGCCGTCCGGCGTCCGGCAGCCGAAATAGCCCGAAGCCACCTGCCAGATGATGTCGCCGCCGTAGCGCCGGTGATACGGACTGATCGAGCCTTCGCCGGTGTTGTGGGCGAAGCCGCCGAGCTTGGCCCCCTTGTTGAGCGCCATGATGGCGTGGCCGCTCACCGCCCCGAAGCTGGTGCCCGAGATATTGAGCACCGAGGCGTCGTAGGGCAGCGCGCACCGGTCGCCGCCGATGCGGATGCGGAAGTCGTGGTCTTCGTTGGTGCGCGCCAGAATCGAATGGGAAATCCAGCCATAGCCGGCCGCGTCCACGTCATCGATGGTGCCGAACGGCTGGGCGTCGAGGACGTTCTTGGCACGCCGGTAGACGAGGTTCCGCTGCTCGCGGCTGTAGGGCGCTGGATCGCGTTCGTCCTCGATGAGGTACTGCCGCAGCTCCGGCCGCACGGCCTCGAGCATGAAGCGGATATGGCCGATGATCGGATAGTTACGCAGGATCGCGTGGTGGGTCTGCAGCAGGTCCAGGACGCCGACGAGCAGCAGTGGGACCAGCACGACGAGGGGAAGGCCCCAC
>JBEKQJ010000015.1:0-22178 GCA_049519835.1 Caulobacteraceae bacterium
CAGACGCCCAAGACGGGACGCTCGCTTTCGATTCCGGCGGGAGCCGCATAGTGGAAATCCCACACGAAGCGGTTGAGGCCGGCGTTTGCGCTCGGCGGAGCCGGTCGTTCGATCCATTCCGGACTCGAATCGATCTTGCCGAGGTCGAGCGCCGGCAACGTGTCAGCGCTGCTGAACGTGCGGACGACAGCGCCCGACTCATCAAGGATGGAGATTGCGACGGGCCCCCTGGGCGGCGCGCCGAGGCGATAGTCGATATAGGCGCCGTTGCGCGGATTGGGCGCCATCGGCTCGTCCTTCGGCATTGGGGTGCCGGTGAAGTCGGTCGGCCGTGTCCGGATCGCGACGGCGGGCGCGAACAGGTGGGCGGCCTCGACGTCGCCTGACGCCAGTTCCCGCAGGGGTTCGATGTCGTCGAGAATATAAAATCCGCGTCCGTGGGTCGCGATCACCACGTCGTCGCCGTGCACCTCGATGTCACGGACGGAAGTGGTCGGCAGGCCGTGGCCGAGCGGCGCCCAATTGCCCCCATCGTCGAGCGACACGAAGACGCCGCGCTCTGTGCCGGCAAACAAGAGGCCCGAGCGGACCGGATCCTCGCGCACCACGTTGACGGCGTTGAGCCCGGCGCCATGGTCGAGGCCCCTGGCGATCAGAAGCCAGGATTTTCCACCATCGCGCGTTCGATAGATGTAGGGCTGCTGGTCGTCGAGCCGATGGCGATCGACGGCGATATAGGCGCTCTGCTCGTCGAAATGAGAGGGTTCGACGACGCCGATCTTGGACCACGCGGGGAGGCCCGCCGGCGTGACATCGGCCCAATTGGCGCCGCCGTCCCGTGTCCGCCAGACGAGGCCGTCGTCAGTTCCTGCCCAGATGTCCGACGCCGCGATCGGCGAGGGTCCAATCGCGTAGACCACGCCCTTGCGCGGCGAAGCGTCGTTCGCATCCGCCGCCGTCGTGGGATCGAGGGTCGCTGGAACGCCCGGATTGGCGCGGGTGAGATCTGGGCTAATCGGCAACCAGTGCGCGCCCCCGTCGGCGGTGCGGAAGATCCTTTGGTTGCCGAAATAGAGGGCGTGATCGCGCTTGCCGAACACGAGCGGCAACGTCCAGGTCCCGCGATAGCTACCTGGAAAGGCAAGGGTTGGATCGACGTCCCGCGCCTGACCCGAGCGCAGATCGAGCTTGTCGACTCGGCCGCCGTAGATCGTGTCCGGATCATCCGGATCGGGCGCGATATTGTCGCTTTCTCCGCCCGCCACCTGCTCGCGGAAATGAGTGATGTTGATGCCGTCGCCGCCGTCGGCGCGACTCGGCACGCTGGCCGCGCCGGAGTCCTGCTGGGCGCCATAGACCCTGTAGGGAAAGCGTTTGTCAGTGATGACATGATAGAACTGCCCGGTGGGCTGGTTGTACCAGGAACTCCACGTCACGCCCCCATTCAGGGTGACCTGAGCGCCCTGGTCCGAACCTAGAATGCGTCGGTCCGGATTAGCTGGGTCGATCCACAGAGGATGGAAATCGTCGCCGGTCGGATCGCCCTTCTGGGGGATGAAGCTCCGCCCCGCGTCGGTGGAATGCAGGACGATGGTGTCGCACACCCAAATCTCGTCGGCGTTCCTGGGGTTCACGGTGATGCTGCCGAAGTACCAGCCGCGCTGCCAGATGCGCGGATCGCCGTTGATCTTGGTCCAGGTCGCGCCCGAGTCGTCGGACCTGTAGAGACCGCCCGCGTCCTTGGTGTCGATCAGCGCATAGACCCGTTCGGGGGCGCTGGCGGAGGCCGCCAATCCGGCTCGTCCGATCGCGGGCGGCAATCCCGACCCGCTCATCGGCGACCAGGTTCGCCCCGAGTCGGTCGACTTATACAGGCCGCCGCCGGGGCCGTTGGACGGGGGATAGACACTCCACGGAGGGCGGCGCGTTTGCCAGAGGGCCGCATAGACGGTGTCGGGATCGCCCGGTTTGAACGCGAGATCGATGGCGCCGGTATCGGCGTTCTTGAACAAGGTGCGCGTCCACGTGACGCCGCCATCGCTGGAGCGGAACACGCCACGCTGCTCATTGGGGCCATACGGATGGCCGAGCGCCGCGACCAGAACCACCCTCGGATCGCGGGGGTCGACCATGATGCGGGCGATCTGCTGGCTGTCGGCGAGCCCGCTGGCCGTCCAACTTTTCCCCCCGTCGGCGGACCGGAACATCCCCTCGCCTTGGGCGATGTCCGAGCGCATGTCTGCTTCGCCCGTGCCGACATAGAGAATGTTGGGAGCGGTCGGCGCGACCGCCAGGGCGCCAATCGAACCGACCGGAACGTCATCAAAGATCGGGCTCCAGGTGCGTCCCGCGTCCCGGGTTTCCCAGACCCCGCCATTCACCGCGCCAAAGTAGAAGTGCAACGGTGAATCACTCGCCCCTTGGACGGCGAGAACACGTCCGCCGCGAAACGGTCCGATCGAGCGCCAATGGAGTGACGCAAGATCAGAGGCAGGCGTCGAAGCGACGACGGCCGCAGCCAACATATGCCCGATCATATCGACGCCCCGTGGTGTTCCTGTCTCCCTGTCATGATCAGGGCGGCACTGACCCGTCAACGGCCGGTCGATGCGGGGACCGACCCTTCGCGCCGCCATGCATCGATCTCGCTTGACCGCCCTTGCGGCAAGAGGCCAGCGTCGCCGCGCTCATCAGGAGAAGAGGCCATGAAGCCGTTCGAGGTCGCCTGGACCGAAGCCGAGGTGGAAGCCCAGCTGGCGCGGGTGCGCACTTATCCCTGGCCGCCGGCCCCGGAAGTTCCCGATGGCTGGATGTACGGCTGTGACGGCGCCTTTCTCAAAGGTCTCTGCGACCATTGGACCAGCGGCTACGACTGGCGGGCGGCCGTCGCCGACCTCAACCGCTTCCCGCAGTTCGTCGCCCGCATCGAAGACTTTGATATCCACTTCCTGCATGTGGTCGGCGAGGCTGGCGGCAAGCGGCCGCTGCTGATCAGCCACGGCTGGCCAGGCAGCCATTTCGAGTTCTGGGGCGTGATCGAAAAACTGGCCTTCCCGTCTCGCTTCGGCGGCGCCGCGTCAGACGCCTTCGACCTCGTCATCCCCTCGCTCCCCGGCTTCGGCTTCTCGTCCAAGCCCAAACGGCCGTTCGGCCAGCGGCAGACGGCGCGGCTCTTCAACACTCTGATGACCGAGGTCCTCGGCTATCGGAGCTATCTCGCTCAGGGCGGTGACTGGGGGGCGCTGGTGACCTCGTGCCTCGGCCTCGACCACGCCGCCCACGTGCCGGCCATCCACCTCAATATGCTCGGCCTGCGCGCGCCGGGCGGTCCGAAGACGCCGGAGGAGACCGAATGGGCGACGCGCGCCGCCGCCGGGATGGACATGCTCGGCGCCTACTTTCGTCTGCAGGCCTCCAAGCCACAGTCGCTGGCCTGGCTCGGGGCCGGCAATCCCGTCGGCCAGGCGGCCTGGATCGTCGAGCGGTTCTATGACTGGAGCGACCGGCGCGAGAAGCCGTTCGAGGCGATCTACACGCCAGATCAGTTGCTCACCAATGTGATGATCTACGTCATGACCGGCAGCTTCACGACTGGGGCCTGGTACTATCGCGCCCTCATGGAAGGCGGCGGCGCGCCGCTCGGCGACGGCGATCGTTGCGAAACGCCCACCGCCTTCGCCTGCTTCCCCGGCGAGATCCTGATCCCGGCCCCGCCGCGCAGCATCGCCAACCGCGCCTACAACATCACCCGCTGGACGGACATGCCGCGCGGCGGACATTTCGCGGCCATGGAAGAACCCGATCTCTTCGTCGACGACGTGCGCGCCTGGGCGCGGGAGCTCTGATGGCGCGCTACGATTTCGCCTCCGACAATGTCGCGGGGGCCATGCCGGAAGTGATGGACGCGCTCGTCCGCTTCAACGGCGGGGCGGCGGCCGGCTATGGCGACGATGAAGTCTGCGCCCAGGCCGCCGACCTCATCCGCGAGCTGCTGGACGCGGACGCGGAGGTGCGCTTCGTCGCCACCGGCACGGCCGGCAACGCCCTGACGCTGGCGGCGCTCGCCAGCCCCCACGAGGCGATCCTGGCCCATGAAGCCAGTCACGTCGCCACCGACGAGACCGGCGCGCCGGGCTTCTTCGGTTCAGGCGTGGGGATCATCCCACTGAATGGCGCGGCCGGGCGGATCGAGCTGGCCGGCCTCGCCGCGGCGCTGGACCGGCCCGATGAGCCGCACTGGCAGTCGCCGGCGGCGCTCACGCTGACCAATGCAACGGAATTCGGCGCGGTCTACCCCGTCGACGATCTGACCGCGCTGGTTGAAGCGGCCAAGGCCAAGGGACTCAAGGCGCACCTCGACGGCGCGCGTCTCGCCAACGCCGTCGCCCATGGCTTCGACCCAATGAGTCTGGCGAAGATGGGCGTCGACGTCCTCGTGCTGGGGGGGACCAAGGCCGGTTCGACGCCGACCGAGGCGGTCGTGCTCTTCGACAAAGGCGTACGCCGGCGCTTCGGCGCCCGCCTCAAGCACGGCGGCCAGCTGGTTTCCAAGGCGCGGTTCCTGGCCGCGCCGTGGGTGGGCCTGCTGGAGACCGGCGTTTGGGCCGAACGCGCGCGCCACGCCAACGCCATGGCCCGGCAGCTCGCCGCCGCCATGCCCTTCCCGGTCGTGCACCCCGTCGAGGCCAACGGCGTTTTCGTGGAGATGGACGAGGCGACGCTCGGCCGCCTGCGCGCGGCGAACTGGTTCGTCTACCGCTTCATCGACGGGACCGTACGTTTCATGTGCTCCTGGGCGACGACGCCCGAGTCGGTGGAGGAGCTGGCGGAGACGCTGCGGAGCATCGCCTGAGGCTAGGCGCCTGCAAACGCCTTCTTGATCTGGGTTTCGTAGTGGGCGCCGAGGCCGGCCAGCGCCGCCGCCCCATCGCCGGCAAAAGACGAGCCGTGCATGATGGCCAGCGTCCGCGGGGCCAGCGCCGCCAGGTCGCGAAGCACGGGGCCGGTGTTTGGTCCCAGGCACATCGAATGGAACATGTCCTCCGTGGCGATGGCGGGCGCGAGAACATCGGCCTCCACCAGGGCCGGACCGGCCCCGGCTTGCGTGAGCAGGTCGCCGCAGAACAGTGTCCGGGTCGACTCCTCGAAGATCAGGCCCGCCTCCCAACCGTGCGGCACGTGAGGCGTATCGCGCCACTGGACGCGCTTGCCGCCGAGATCGAGGACCTCGCCGTCAGCCAAGGGGCGCGGCGGCCGATCGGCCAGGTCGTTGAGCGAGACGCCGCACGCCGTCTGCCCATGGACGATCTGCGCGCCCGGAGCCGCCGCAAGCCACTGGTTCATGCTGCCGCATTCGTCGGATTCCACGTGGCCGAAACCGATCCATCGCAGCCGTTCCAGAGGAACGACTCGGGCGACGGCGGCCGACACGAGCGGGAACATCCCGCGCCCACCGCAATGGTAGAGCATGGGCTCTTCGGCCAGGATCAGGAACTGGTTGAAGGTGAAGCCAGCCGGCGGGGCGACCTCGGGAACGAAGGTGGAGAACCGGAAGATTCCCGCCGTGATTTCATCGGTTTGTATTTCCACGGGCGGATCCCTTGTACGGGCCTCGGATCTCGGCTTCGGCGCCGAGCACGGCGTTCGATACCATGGCGCAAAGAGGTTCAACACGGCGTCTTCCGCCCAGATTGAGCGCCATCATGAGGCATGGGTGACGGGCCCGCCCTACGCCGCCGCTCACCGGGTAGGGAAATTCCGGCCTTGGCGCCCTAAGGTCGGCCGCATGCCTCTGACCTCCTCACGTGGCCGGCCCCCGTGGTCCGATGTCCTGACCCCGGCGGAGTGGCGGGTGGTGGAAGGCGTGCGCCACGGGATGAGCAATGGCCTGATCGCCGCCCGTCAGGGGGTCAGCGTCGATGCGGTCAAATTCCATGTCTCCAACGCCCTCGGCAAGCTCGGTTTTGACAATCGTCGCCAGCTGCAGGGCTGGTCGGGCGTGCGCCGAGATAGCGCCATGAACAAGAGAACGGAGGACGCCGCCATGACCGAGGGACTGCAACTGGGCGCGATCGGCCAGATCGCGCGAAGCGTGAAAGACATCGTTGCGGCGGAGAGCTGGTACCGGGACGTGCTCGGCCTTCCGCATCTCTACACGTTCGGCAATCTGGCGTTCTTCGATTGCGGCGGCATTCGCCTCTTCCTCGAGCAGGGATCGCAGCCGTCATCGCAATCGGTCATCTATTTCCGCGTCAGCGATATCCACGGCGCGCACGCCGCGCTCTCGGCCCGCGGCGCGGTGTTCGTCAGCGCCCCGCACATGATCCACCGGCACGCCGACGGCACGGAAGAGTGGATGGCGTTCTTCGAAGACAACGAGAGCCGCCCGCTGGCCATCATGGCGCAGGTAAAGCCCTGAGCGGCCGATGACTGCGGCCATCGCGCGTGGTCGCGCGCCGAGCCGCTCTTCCGGCTCCGGATCCGGCCAGCGGCCCGTCCGAGGACGCTCGGGCTACCGGTCTGGACGTGAACGTTGCGCCTCGCGCTTCGTCAAAATGTGTAGGTCAGGTTAACGCCGAGCGAGCGCGGCTTCTGGTAGAACGAAACTCGCTCCCCCTCGCTGCCGGCGAACGCATAGGTCAGGTGTCGATCGTCGGTGAGGTTCGTCCCCCACAGGCTGGCGTCCCAATGTTGGGCCGGGTTCCTGATCCCAAACCGTGCGCCGAGGTCGTCGCCCTGCCCGAAGGTGGTCGGATCGCCCAGATAGGGATGCTCGGCGCCGACGTAGTGGTCGTTGGCCTGGACGTAGGCGGTGAGTTTGGCCGAGATCGGATGCTCGTAGCGCACGGTCCACGACCCATCGAACTTCGGCGCGTCCGGCAGCATCTGGCCGGCCACGACCGGCGTAAACAGCGCCAGGCCGTTCTCGTTGGTGAGGGTCTCCGTCACCCGGCCATAGACATAGGTGGCGGCCAGGTTGACCTCGAGTCCGCTGATCGGGCGCCATTCGAAATCGCCCTCAGCCCCGTCGATCCTCGAGCGCGGCAGGTTGCCGAGGCCGGCGATCAGCGGCTGGGTTCCGACCGGACCCGACCACAGGGAGAGGCTCGACTGGCGATTGCGGATATCGGTGTCGAAAACCGCGGCGTCGAACTCAATGGAATCGTGCAGGAACCGGCTCTTCACGCCCAGTTCCAGGGTCAGTTCGGTCTCGGGCGCCACGTAACCCCAGTCCGCCTGCACCTGGGCGGGCTGGCCATAGAAGACGCCGCCCTTGTAGCCGCTCGCCGCGCTCGCATAGATCAGGATCTTGCTGGTCGGCCGATAGTCGACCTCGGCCCGGAACGAGACGTTTTGACTGGACCGTGACTGATCGAGCGCGGCCAGAATGGTGTTGGGGATGATCGGCCCAGTGAAATTGTTGGCCGCATAGGTCAAGAGGCCGGTTGGATCGACCGTCTCGCCGACAAACGCCACCTCGTCATGCGAGTAGCGCAAGCCGGTCACCAGGGTCCATTGGCTGGACAAATGCGTGTCGGCATGTGCGAACAGACCCTCCGACATCTGGGTCTGGGTGAAGTTCGCGGCGGTGATCGCCTTGCCTGAATCGGTGATCGAATCCGCCAGGCCGTAGACGAAGGTCCAGTCGAGCGCGTCGCGGCAGCGATACCAGTTCTGACTGAAGTCGGCCCCGACGATCCAGTCGACCGGGCCGGCGGTGGTCGAGGCCAGCCGCACTTCCTGGCTGAACTGCCATTGCTGGTAGTTCTTGGTCCAGTTGTTGTCGGCGGCGGGATAGCCGTCATAGTTGTCGAGGCTGTGATCGGTGAAATAGTCCCAGGCCGTGATCGACGTCAGCGCAAAGCCGTTGAATTGCACGTTCAAATTGGCGGACGCTCCATCGCCGATCTCGTGTTTGTACAGCGGCAGGCCGCCGACCCTGACCAGCGTGCCGCCCGGCGGGCTGTCCAGCAGCCCGGTGGTCGGGAACGGCAGGTTGCTCGGGACCAGCGCCTCGACATTCGGCGTCGATGGTGAGGAAGGCAGGGAGTCGTCATAGACGGCGTGCAGGCTGATTTGCAGGCTGACCCGCGGGTTGAGCTTGAAATCGACCAGCAGCCGGCCCCCGCCGCGATTGAGCTTGCCGTATTTCTGGCCAGTGTCGATGTCGGTCTGGTAGCCCTCGCCCTGCCGCGTCATCGTGCCGGCCAGCCGGGCGGTGTTGTTGTCGGTCAGCGGCCCGCTGACCGCGGCGGTGAGGTCGAGCGTCTCCCGCCGGCTGTAGTCGGCGTCAACGTAACCTTCGAAATCATCGGTCGGTTGCCGCGAGATGATGTTGATCGCGCCCCCAGCCGTGTTCTTGCCGTAGAGCGTGCCCTGGGGGCCTTTGAGGATCTCGACCCGGTCGACGTCGTACATCGCCTCGGTGAGGAACCCGGGAAAGCTGGCGAACACGCCGTCCAGATAGGTTCCCACGCCGCTGGAGTTGTTGGTGTTGAAGTCGTCGAGGCCGACACCACGGATCAGAAACAGCGGCGTGCTGTCCGTCGTCGCGTTCATGGTCGAAAGACTGGGCGACAGGTAGGCAAGGTCGAGCGGCTGCTGGATCCTCAGCGTCTCCATCTCCTTGCCGCTCATCGTCGAGACCGCGACGCCAATCTTCTGCACGTCCTGGCTGCGCTTTTGCGCGGTGACCACTACCTCGCCCAAGGTCGTGCCGCCGCCCTCAGGCGGTTCAGCCGCGGCGACCGCCAAAGGCGCCGCCAATAGGATCGACAGCACGCAGGCCGTTCCAGGCTTTGGCATGGCCATGCGGGTCGAGCGCAGGCCGTCCTTTCGGGCGCGGAGGCCACTTAAAACGAAGATTCGCATCGCGCCTCTTCAGCAGGATCGCGCAGGCCGTCAAGGGATTGCGCATTGGCCTGCCCCGGCGCGGGAACGGAACCTCCGAGACCGGCTGGCGATCGGCAATCGCCGGAGATTCGCGGCCTCCACGGTGGTTTACGGTGGGCGATGGCCTACTCGGCGGCGATCGGCTCGCGCGCCACGACCATCCGCTCCAGCCGGCGTTCGATGATCGCCTCGGCCTCCGAGACGATGCGGCTGACCAGCTCCGCGCAGGTGGGGATATCGTGGATCAGGCCCTGCACCATGCCGGCCGACCAGATGCCATGGTCCGGATCGCCCGTTTCGTAGACGACCTTGCCGCGGGCGCCGGCCACCAATTCGCGCACATCCTCGAACTTGGCCCCGCCGCGTTCGAGCTCGACGACCTGTTGGCTGATGGCGTTCTTCGCTACGCGCGCGGTGTTGCGCATGGTGCGGAAGATGAGGTCGGTGGCGCGCTCGTCGTTCTCGACCATCTGGCGCTTGACGTTCTCGTGGATGGGCGACTCGACGGTGGCCATGAAGCGGGTGCCCATGTTGATCCCGTCGGCGCCCAGCGCCAAGGCGGCGACAAGGCCGCGCGCGTCGCCGAAGCCGCCGGAGGCGATCATCGGGATCTTCACCTGGTCGGCGGCGGCGGGGATGAGGATGAGGCCCGGCACGTCGTCCTCGCCGGGATGGCCAGCACACTCGAAGCCGTCGATGGAGATCGCGTCGGCGCCCATGCGCTCGGCCGAAAGGGCATGGCGGACCGAGGTGCACTTGTGGATCACCTTGATGCTGTGTTCGTGGAACGCGTCGATGTGTTCCTGCGGCTTGTAGCCGGCCGTCTCAACGATCTTGATCCCCGCCTCGATGATCGCCTGGCGATATTCGGCGTAGGGCGGCGGCTTGATCGCCGGCAGGATGGTCAGGTTGACGCCGAAGGGCTTGTCGGTGAGCTCGCGGCAGCGGGCGATCTCCTTGGTGAGATCCTCGGGCGTCGGCTGGGTGAGCGCCGTGATGAAGCCGAGCGCCCCGGCGTTGGCCACCGCCGAGACGAGGCTCGCGCGGCCGACCCACTGCATGCCGCCCTGGGCGATCGGATGTTCCACGCCGAACAGCTCGGTGAACCTGGTCCGCAACATCGCTCGCTCCCAAACGTCTGTTTGAAAGGATCAAGGCGCATTTCCGAGCGCCGCGCAAGGCTCAGAACAGTTCGGGGCGCGCCTGCGAGCTCTCGGGCGCCTCGGGCAGGTGGCAGGTGAACGCCGCCCCCGCGCCGGGCTCGCTCTCCAAAGCCACCCAGCCTCCATGCAGCTCGACCAGGGCCTTGACCAGGGCGAGCCCGAGGCCGCTGGCCATGCGCTCGGGGCCGCCGAACCGGTCGAAGATACGCGCCTGGACGTGAAAGGGAATGCCGCGGCCAGTGTCGGCGACACTGAGCTGGACCTCGCCCTGGGCGCGCACAGCCGACAGTGTCACCTGGCCGCCACGCGGGGTGTGACGCAGGGCGTTCGCGATCAGGTGATCGAGCACCTCGGCGAGGCGCGCCTCGTCGCCGCGCATCAGACCGACCGGCGCGCCAGCGGCGACGGCGACGGCGAGCGCGACGCCAGCCTCGTCCGCCGCGACGCGCCAGCGCTCGACCGCGTCAGCCGTCAGCACGTCGACGTCCACATCACCCATATCAGCGGCGACCTCGCCGGCGTCGAACTGGGCCATGTCGAGAACGTTGTCGATCGAGCGCGCCAAGTGGGTGGCGGCGGTGCGGATGGCCGCGAGATGGCTGCGAGCGTGGGCCTCAAGCGACTTTTCATTGCGCTCGAGCAGTTCGGCGTAGCCGAGGATCGTGGTCAGCGGCGTCCGCAGCTCATGGGAGACGCTATCGACGAATTCCCGCTTCAGCCGCTCGGCCTCGTCGAGCGCCGCCTCGCGGTCGGTCAGGGCCTGCTCCAGGCTGCGGGTGTCGGTGACGTCAGCGAAGACGATCAGGGTCGCGCCGTCTGGCAAAGGCCGCGACTGGTGGGCGATCGTCCGCCGATCGGCGGTGGTGATCTCCGATTGAGAGGGGGCGCGCGCGACGGGGTCGGAGTCGGTGATGCGTCCGCGCAAGGCGCGCCAGAACTGCAGATCGTGCACGCGGGGCCTGGCCAGCTCAACCACGTCATCGAAGTCGAGGCCAGGCGAAAACGGCGCAGACCAGAAGCGTTCGAAGGCCTCGTTGAAGAGGCGCAGCCGGGCGTCGGCGCCAAACACGGCCACGGCGTCGGACAGCTTGTCGAGCGTCGCTTGCTGCACCTGCAGCTGATGATTGAACTGCGCCCTCAATCGCAGCTCCGGGGTGACGTCGGAGAACACCATCATCAGGCCGCCGCTGGGGTGCGGCTGGCTGCTGACTTTCAGGGTCCGCTCACTCGGCAGGCGCCAGAGCGCTTCCGGCGAAGGGCCAAGAGCCTCGTGACGCGCCAGTTCGGCGGCCTTGAACACCGCGAAATCCGCCTGCTCCGGCAGGCTGCCGCGCCGGCGCAGGCGGTCGAGGATGTCCCCGTGGCTGGGCGCGTCGGCCAGCCACGCCGGTTCCAGATCCCAGAGTGCGGCGAAGGCTGGATTGTGGAACGACAGCCGCCGGCCGGGTCCGAACACGGCCACCGCATCGGCCAGACGCTCGAACAGCGCCTCCTGACCGGCGTGGGCGCGACCGAGGGCTTCGCCGGCGGTCTCGGCCTCGGTGACGTCGTCGGACCACACCCCCCCGCCGCCGCCGGACAAGGGATGGATGCGAAATCTCAGCGCGCGCCGCCCTTCGCCCGTGCGCACCCAGCGCAAGACCTCGCGCGGCTCGGCGACTCGCACCGCTTCGCGGGCGACGCGGTCCAACTCCTCATCCAGCGGGCCTGGGCCCGCGGCCGCCTCGCGCCAGGCCCGATTGACCCAGACCGGCGCGCCAGCGGCGTCGAGAATCGAGGACGGTTGAGCGCGTGCGTCCATCAGCGCCGCAAGCGGGCCGGCCGGGTCGGCGGGACAGGCGGGGGTTACGCAGAGCAAGGCGAGCGCGCCGGCCGCACGCCCTTCGACGCGAAAGCCCGGTCCGTCAGCGGCGAAGGGTTCGCCGCGAGTCCGCAGCGCCGCGAGACCAGCCACCATGTCCGGTCCGAGGGTCTCGAGCGTTCCGACGAAACCCGCCGCGTCGCCGCCCGTCCGGCCAAACCCGGCGGCGAAGACGGCCAAGCTCTCGACGCCGGCGACCGTCCAGACCCGCTCTCCGTCAATGGCGATGAGCGCGATGCCGAAGACCTCGAGGCCCGTTTCAGCTGGGACTTCGCCCGCCCCGCCGCGGCGCCGCCCGAGCCAGGAAGCGGCCCGTCCCTTGCTCATCGACGTGCTCGAATCATGATCCATGAAGCCTAACAGACCGCGACCTTGAGGAGCCGCCCTTCGGCTCCTATCGTGCCGGCCAACAATAGAGGGGGATCGCTCATGGCGGACCATTTGTGGACGGCGCTCGCATCGATCGCCGCCCTGCTGACCTATTTCTCCATGGCCTTGGCCGTCGGCCACGCTCGAACCAAATACGATGTGGCGGCGCCGGCGATCTCGGGACATCCGGATTTCGAGCGGGTCTTCCGCGTCCAGGCCAATACGCTGGAATGGCTACCGATCTTCCTGGTCTCGCTATGGCTGTTCTCATTCTACGTCAGCGACATAGGCGCGGCCGCTTGGGGCGTGGTGTGGATCATTGGCCGCGTCCTCTACCTCGTCGGTTATTCCAAGGAGGCGTCGGCTCGCAGCCGCGGCTTCCTGGTCCAGGCCCTGGCCACGGCGGTTCTGCTGTTCTGGTCCCTTGGCGTCATCCTCTGGCGGCTCGTGCAGACGTTCATGGGCCACGGATAACCCCTTTACGATCAAGGTCGGAGCGTGAGACCTTCAAGGCTCGAGGGGCGAAGCTGCGACCAGCCTTTCCGGATGGCGCACAAGGAAGAGACGAGGATGAAAACCAAGTTTGTGGTCCTGGCGGCGGCCATCGGTCTGGCTGTCGCCTTGAGCGGCTGCGAGACCGCGACGCCCTACCAGCCCCTGGCTCAAGGCACGGCGCAGTCGGGCGGCTTCACCGATCAAAGACTGGACGACAACCATTACCGGGTGAGCTTCCAGGGCAACACCATGACCTCGCGCGAGACGGTGGAGACCTACCTCCTCTATCGCGCCGCCGAGTTGACGGTGAATTCCGGTTTCGACTGGTTCCAGGCCGTCGACAAGCACACCCAGCGCGACACCCAGAGTTATGTCGACACCTGGGGTCCGGGCCCCTACGGCTACTGGCATCCCTATTACCGTCGCTGGGGCGCCTGGGGCTGGGGCGGCTGGGGACCGTACTGGGGCCCCTATGGCGGGCCGGCCACCGTCGATACGGTGCAGAAATTCCAGGCTAGCGCCGACATCGTCATGGCTCACGGGCCCAAACCCGCGGGCAATCCCCGCGCCATGGACGCCCGCGAAGTGATGACCAACCTCGGACCCAAAATCGAACGGCCAAAGCAGGGCTCCTAAGTCGGCGTCCCTTCGGGGAAGACGAACACCCGCTGGGCGCGCAGGCGTGCGGTGTCGCCGACGGCGAAACCGGCCTCCGGCGCGCCTTTCGGAAAATCGGCTTCGAACGCCGTTCCATCGTCGCCGCGGCACTCCACCCGTACGACGGCGCTCTTGGCGAGGACGCCCGAGATGTGGACGGGGGCGCCGGGCCCCTCGCGAGCCAGAAGGGTCTCGTGCGGCCGGAACCAGGCCATGTTGGGTCCCTCGCCTGCGCCGGCGGTCGGCGCAGACCAGCCGTCGAACCGCGCCTCACCCGCCTCGACCCGGCAAGGCAGGCGATTTGAATCGCCGAGGAAATCAAACACGAACGCCGAAGCCGGCGCCTCGGCGAGGACGGCTGGCGCGCCGACCTGCTCGATCCGGCCTGTATTCAGCACCGCCACCCGGTCGGCGAGGTCCATGGCCTCTTCCTGGTCGTGGGTGACGAAGATCGTGGTCACCCCGGTGGCGTCGTGCACCTCGCGTAGCCAGAGGCGCAACTCCTTGCGCACCCTGGCGTCCAGGGCGCCGAATGGCTCGTCGAGGAGCAGCATCCGCGGTTCGATCGCGAGCGCGCGAGCGAGCGCCACGCGTTGCTGCTGGCCGCCGGAGAGCTGAGCCGGATAGCGGCCGCCAAGTCCTTCCAGCCGCACCAGAGACAGCAAGCGTTCGACCCTGGCGGCGATCTCAGCGCGGGGTGGGCGGCCGGGTCGGACAGAGAGGCCAAAGGCGATGTTGCTGGCCACCGTCATGTGCCGGAAGAGGGCGTAGTGCTGGAAGACCAGGCCCACCCGCCGCTCGCGCGGCGACATCGTCAGAAAATCGCGTCCCTCGAACTGCACGGCGCCGGCGTCGGGCGTTTCCAGTCCGGCCAGGATGCGCAGCAGGGTGGTCTTGCCGGATCCGGAGGGGCCAAGCAGGGCCAGGAACTCCCCCGGCGCGGCGGCGAGCGTGACACCCGCCAGCGCCGAAACACGCCCGAAGCGCTTGGCGAGACCCTCGACGCGGAGGCTCACCCCAGGCTCCGGGCGATCGGCTTCAGCGCGGCGCCATGCGGATCGCGCCATCCAAGCGAACGTCTTCGCCGTTGAAGTAGCCGTTGGTGATCATGGTCAGCGCAAGGCTAGCGTACTCTTCGGGATTGCCCAGACGCTTGGGGAACGGCACCGAGGCAGAGAGCGCCTCTTTCACGTGAACTGGGGCGCCCTGCAGCAGCGGCGTGTCGAAAATGCCGGGCAGGATGGTGTTGACCCGGATCCCATCGCCCATCAGGTCGCG
This sequence comes from Caulobacteraceae bacterium, assembly GCA_049519835.1. GTDB lineage: Bacteria > Pseudomonadota > Alphaproteobacteria > Caulobacterales > Caulobacteraceae > Acaudatibacter. The sequence continues at coordinate 14,716 of JBEKQJ010000015.1, forward strand.
GGCGATCGGAAGCGTCATGCCGACCACGCCGCCTTTGGAAGCCGAATAGGCGGCCTGGCCGATCTGACCGTCCTCGGCCGCCACCGAAGCGGTGTTGACGATGGCGCCGCGCTCGCCGTCCGCCATCGGTTCCAGGGTGAGCATGCCGGCCGCGCTCTTGGCAATGCAGCGGAACGTGCCCACCAGATTGATCTGGATGATCAGGTTGAAGGCGGCCAGCGGGAAGTGCTTGATGTCGCCGGTGGTCTTGTCGCGCGACGCCGTTTTAACAGCATTACCAGTGCCGGCGCAGTTGACTAGGATTCGCTCCTGTCCGTGGGCGGCCCGGGCCTTGGCGAAAGCGGCGTCCACGTCCTCTTCCGAAGTCACATTGCACTGGCAGAACACCCCGCCGAGCTCCTTTGCGACGGCCTCGCCTTTGGCTTCGTTCATATCGAAGATCGCCACCTTGACGCCGTGCGACGCCAGCGCACGGGCAGTGGCCTCGCCGAGGCCGGAAGCGCCACCGGTGATCACCGCCGCGACCGAGGAATCGAGTTTCATGGGGTTTCCTGCGTTTTGAGAAGACGATTAAGGGCGGTTTAGCCCCGCTGCGGCGGCGCCGGAAGACTCACCCCGCGTCAAGCGATGCGCGTCGACCAGGCGTCGAGATCCGGCTCGCGGCCAATGTAAGCCAGACCAGAGGCGATGGAGACCAGTTCCGAGCCCCCCTCGAGCTTCTCGGTCCCGAACCGCCGTGCAAAGATCTGGCGCACGGCGGGGACGAAAGAGGAGCCGCCGGTCAGGAACACCCGATCGATTCCCTCCGGCCCCAGCCCCGCCCGGCCGAGCACCCGGTCGAGCGCGGCCTCGATGGCCGCGAGCTCGGGCGCGATCCAGCCTTCGAACTCGTTCCGCTCGACCTGTTTTTCCAGGCGCACGGATCCGGCCTCGAGAAGGAACGTCGCTTCGGGCGAATCCGATAGGGCCTGCTTCAGACGCGAGACGGCTCGGTAAAGCTGGTAGCCATGGTTGTCGTCGAGGATTTCGACCAAGCGGGCGAACTTTTCCGGCTCAAGGGCGTCGCGGCGCAGGCGGCGGATGTCGCGCATGTCGGCCGAGGCACGAAGCAGGGCGAGTTGCTCCCAGCGGGCGAAAGCGGCGTAGTAGCGGGCCGGAATCGGCAGGACGTGGTCAAAGGCGCGGTAGGCGGAGCCCTTGCCGAGCTCCGGCGACACCACCGCATCGATGATCCGGTAGTCGAAAGCGTCGCCGGCGACGCCGACGCCGGAATTGGCCAACGCCTCGGCCCGGATCGCGCCCTCCTGCCGGCGGAACCGGGCGATCGAGAAATCGCTGGTGCCGCCGCCGAAATCCCCCACCAGCACGACGGCGTCAGAGGTGAGCATGCGGGCGAAGAAGAAGGCGGCCGCCACCGGCTCGAAAGCGTAGCGAACTTCCTTGAAACCGAGGCGCTCGAAGGCCGTCTGGTAGCGCCGCAAGGCGAGGTCGGAATCGGGATGGGCGCCGGCGAACTCAACCGGGCGGCCGACGATCACCCGCTCCGGCAGATCCGACAGTCCGACCGGGGCGTGGGCCCTCATGCGCAGTAGGAAGGCCGAGAGCATGTCCTCGAAGGTGTAGCGGCGCCCGAGAATGCGCGTTTCTCTGAACAAGGGACTGGCGGCGTAGCTCTTGAACGACTGGATGAGCCGCGTCTCGATCGGCTCCTCGGCATAGGCTTCGATGGCCCACGGGCCTGCTTCGATCACCCGCCGGGTCTCGTCGTGAAGATCGGGGTGGAAGCTGAGCGCCGAGCGGAATGCGACCACCTCCTCACCCTCAGCAGGGAAGGAGACGAGGTCCGCGTGTCCATCATCGTCCAGTCGCGAGATGACCGTGTTGGTGGTGCCGAAATCGACGCCGATCGCCCCTGCCGCAGGCATGGTCGCCCCCCGTCCACGGTCTTGCTGGTCCCCGCTCGCGGGGGCGGCGTAGAGGACCCAGGCCGATCGCCTTGTCAAGATCGTTTAGGCGTCGTCCGCCGTCTGGCTCTCGTAGGCGGCCATCTGGGCCAAGGTCAGGATCTTGGAAACCGAGGCCGACAGCGGGCAGATCTGCACCGGCTTGGAGAGCCCCACCAGAATTGGGCCGACCATAGTCGCCCCGCCGAGCGCCTGCACCAGCTTGGTGGAGATCGAGGCCGAGTGGATGGCCGGCATGATCAGCACGTTGGCCTCGTCGGTCAGGCGCATGAACGGATAATTGTCCGTGGACTTCGGATCGAGCGCCAACTCGGGCGGCATCTCGCCCTCGTACTCGAAGTCGATGTCGCCGCGGGCGTCGAGCATGGCCACGGCCTTGCGCACCCGGCTGGAGCGATCGCCGGGCGGATTGCCGAACGTCGAGTAGGACATGAACGCCAAGCGTGGCGTGAAGCCCAGGCCGCGAACGGTGCGGGCGGCCTGGACGGCGATTTCCACGAGGTCCTCCGGCTCAGGCATTTCGGTGACGGCGGTGTCGGCGACGAACAGAGTCTTGCCCTTGGCGAGCACCACTGAGATCCCCTGCACGCGGCCGCCGGGCGCCGGGTCGATCACCTTGAGCACCTCGTCGAGCGCCTGGTCATAGTTGCGCGTCACGCCGGTGACGAGGCCGTCGGCATAGCCGAGCGCGACCATCGAGGCGGCGAACGAATTGCGATCCTGGTTGATCAGTCGCTGCACGTCACGGAGCAGGTAACCCTCGCGCTGGAGCCGCTTGTAGAGAAACTCGACGAACTCGGCGTTGTGGCGCGAGACCCTGGCATTGATCACTTCTAGCTTGACCTCGTCTGGATCGAGGCCTGCCAGGCGCATGTTTTCGGCCACCAGATCCTCGCGGCCGACCAGGACGGCCTGGCCGAGTCCCTGGCTCTGGAAGGCGTAGGCGGCGCGGATCACGGCCGGCTCCTCGCCCTCGGCGAAGACGATGCGCCGATCGGGTCCGGAGAGCACCGCGCCCGAGATCTTTTGCAGGAAGCCCGCGGCCGGATCGAGCCGGCGCGCCAGGCTACCACGATAGGCGTCCATGTCGGAGATCGGCCGCCGCGCGACGCCGGTATCCATCGCCGCCTGGGCGACGAAGGGCGGGATATAGTGGATCAGCCGCGGATCGAAGGGCGTTGGGATGATGTATTCCGGCCCGAACTTCAACTGCTTGCCGTGATAGGCGGCGGCCACCTCGTCGGGCACGTCCTCGCGGGCCAGGGCGGCCAGGGCCCGGGCGCAGGCGATCTTCATTTCCATGTTCACCCGCCGGGCTCGGACGTCGAGGGCGCCGCGGAAGATGTAGGGGAAGCCCAGGACATTGTTGACCTGGTTCGGATAGTCCGAGCGGCCGGTGGCGACGATGGCGTCGGGCCTGATCGCCAACACCTCCTCCGGGGCGATTTCGGGATCGGGATTGGCCATGGCGAAGATGATTGGACGGCCGGCCATGGAGGCGACCATCTCGCGGCTGACCATGTCCTTGGCCGACAGTCCGAAGAACACGTCTGCGCCCTTCATGGCGTCGGCGAGGGTGCGGGCGTCGGTCTCCACCGCGTGAGCCGACTTCCACTGGTTCATCTTCTCGGTGCGGCCGCGATAGATGACGCCGGTGGTGTCGACGGCGATGCAGTTCTCGGGCCTGACGCCCATGGCCTTGACGAGTTCGAGGGTGGCGATGCCCGCCGCCCCGGCCCCGCACAGCACCAGCTTCACGTCTTCCAGTCGCCGGCCGGTGATGTGGCAGGCGTTGATCAGGCCAGCCGTGGAGATGATCGCCGTGCCGTGCTGGTCGTCGTGAAACACAGGGATATCGAGCAGCTCCTGCAGCTCGGTCTCAATGCGGAAGCACTCGGGGGCCTTGATGTCCTCGAGATTGATGCCGCCGAACGTCACGCCGATATTCTTGACGACCGTTATCACCTCGTCCGGGTCGCGGGCGGTGACCTCGATATCGATGGAATCGACGTCAGCGAAGCGCTTGAAGAGGATGGACTTGCCTTCCATTACCGGCTTGGACGCCAGGGCCCCGAGCGCGCCAAGGCCCAGGATGGCCGTGCCGTTGGAGATAACGGCAACGAGATTGCCCTTCGACGTATAGTCGTAGGCGAGGTCCGCATCGCGAGCGATGGCCAGGACCGGCGCAGCCACGCCCGGCGAATAGGCCAGCGACAGGTCGCGTTGCGTGGCCATCGGCTTGGTGGCGACGATGGCCAGCTTGCCCGGCGTCGGAAACCGGTGGAACGCCAGCGCCTCGTCGTCGGTGAAGCTGCGCTTGTCGGCGTCGTCCATGGATCAGAATGCCTGGAGAGGTTGGGAAGAATGGGTCTGCTCTAGCCCTAGCCGCCAGATGCGACAACCGAACCGGGGCCGTGCGCCCTTGACCGTTTCCCGGTCGGCGGCGAGACACGGTCGATGGAAAGCGCGAACAGGCTGAATCTGGGCGTCGCCGGCGCGAAGGGCCGCATGGGCGTCGCCGTCATTTCATTGATCGCGGAGCGGGGGGACTTGAGTCTGGCCGCCGCGTTCGATCAGCCGGACTCGGCCGAGGTCGAGTTCGCCTTCCGCACCTGCGAGGTGATCGTCGACTTCTCGGCCCCCGCAGGCTCGACCGCCCTCGCTCGCGCCGCGGCCGCGCGCGGCGGCCCGGCCCTCGTCATCGGCACGACGGGGTTCTCGGCTGACGAGGAGGCGGCCATCGCCGAGGCGGCCGGCGCCATCGCCATCGTCAAGTCAGGTAATTTCTCCCTGGGTGTCTCGGTGCTGGCCGCCCTGGTCGAGGAAGCCGCCCGTCGCCTGTCGGCCGAGGGTTGGGACCTCGAGATCATGGAGGCCCATCACCGCCGCAAGGTCGACGCGCCGTCCGGCACCGCCCTGCTGCTTGGCGAAGCCGCTGCGCGCGGACGCGGCGTCGATCTGGCCTCCGTTTCTGAGCGCGGGCGCGACGGACTGACCGGGCCGCGCAGCCATGGCGCGATCGGCTTCGTCTCGCTGCGGGCCGGCGGCCTCGTCGGCGAGCACAGCGTGATCCTCGCCTCCGACGACGAAGTCCTGACGCTGTCGCACTCGGCCCGCGACCGCAAGCTCTTCGCCCGCGGCGCGCTCACAGCGGCCTTGTGGGTGCGGGGCCGCCCCCCGGGCCTCTATGATATGCGTGACGTCCTGGGGCTGAGCTAGCTCGCTCCGGTCGAGCCGAAACCGCCGGCGCCGCGCGTCGTCTCATCGAGACTCGCCACCTCAGCCCAAATCGCCTGAGTGACCGACGCCACGACCAGCTGGGCGATGCGGTCGCCGCGTTGGATCGTCACCGACGCCTGGCCATGGTTGACGAGGATCACCTTCACCTCGCCGCGATAGTCGCTATCGATGGTGCCCGGCGTATTGAGCGTCGTCACGCCGTCGCGCAGGGCAAAGCCGGACCGTGGACGCACCTGGCCCTCAAAGCCGGCTGGCAAGGCCATCGCCAGGCCGGTGGGCACGGCCGCCCGAGCCCCTGGCGCCAGCGTCACTGGGTCGGTGACCGCCGCACGCAGGTCCATGCCGGCCGCGCCGACGCTCTCATAGGCCGGCAGGGGCAGGTCGGCGGCGTGGGCCAGCCGCACGACCTCGATCGTGGGTCTCATGCGAGCGCCTTGGCGACCCGATTCGCCAGGCGTCTGGCGATCTCGTCTTTGGATGCGCGCGCCCAGCGTTCGGCGCCCTTGGCGTCGATCAGCAGCACTTCGTTCTCATCCCCGCCCATGATTGCGCTTTCGCTGACGTCGTTGGCCACGATCCAGTCGCAGCCCTTGCGCGCCAGCTTGGCGCGGGCGTTGGCTTCCAGGTCGTTGGTCTCGGCGGCGAAGCCGATCACCAGGCGCGGACGCCACGGGCCGGCGGCGGCCAAGGTCGCCAGGATATCGGGGTTTTCCACCAGGTGAACGCTCGGCGGCCCGTCCTTGCCCTTCTTGAGTTTGACGCCGAACACAGTGTCGGGCCGCCAGTCGGAAACCGCCGCCACGAAGACGGCGGCGTCGGCCGGTAGCGCCGCTTCGCAGGCGGCCAGCATCTCGCGGGCTGTTTTCACGTCAACGCGCTCCACGCCAGGCGGAGCAGGGAGGGCCGTCGGACCGCTCACCAAGGTCACTCGCACGCCCAGGGCGGCCAAGGCGCCGGCGATGGCGTACCCCTGTTTACCGCTGGAGCGATTGGTGAGCACGCGCACCGGATCGAGCGGCTCCTCTGTCGGTCCGGCCGTCACCAGGATATGCCGGCCGAATAAGGGCCCCGGCGCCAACTTCGCCTGGATGGCGGCGAAGATCGCATCCGGCTCAGCCAGGCGGCCAGGGCCGAACTCGCCGCAGGCCATGGCGCCCTCGTCAGGCCCGACAATGGCGACGCCGTCCGCTTTCAACCTATCCAGATTTCGCTGCGTGGCCGGATGCAGCCACATGCGCACGTTCATCGCCGGGGCCATCAGGACGGGCTTGTCGGTGGCCAAAAGGGCGGCGGACGCGAGGTCGTCGGCGAGGCCGCTGGCGGCCTTGGCCATCAGGTCGGCGGTGGCCGGGGCCACGACAACAAGATCGGCCGAGCGGGAGAGCTCGATGTGACCCATCTCCGCCTCGTCGTCGAGACTGAAAAGATCGGTGCGCGTCTGGGTCTCGGCCAGGGCCGACAGCGCCAGCGGAGTCACGAACTGCGCACCACCCAAGGTCAGGATCGGACTGACGCCGATCCCCGCCTTGCGTAGCAGGCGGGTCAGCTCGAGCGCCTTGTAGGCCGCCACGCCGCCGCCCACGATCAACAGCACGCGCTTTACGTCCACGCCGGCCGCCCTCGCCAAGAAGTTCGCGCTCTTAGCCCGCCACAGGGTCTGGACAAAGCGCCAATTATGTTCTTTGTTTGTTCCTGCCCACTACACGGGCTCCTTTTTCAACGCCTCTCGAGGGGACGGATATGAGAACTTTTGCCGCTTCGTGCGCCGCCGCGGCGCTCGCTTTCGGCCTCGCGGGCTGCGGCGGCCACACCTCGGCGGTCTCGCAGCAGGGCGGGCAGGCGGCGCAGACGCCCTCGGCCAACGCCTATGGATCGAACAGCAGCTTCACCGGCGGATCCGGGGGCGGCGGCTACGCCAGCCGCGACGCCTCGACGCCGCTCGTCGACGGCAAACCCATGTGGGCGGCCAACCGTCGGCACAGCGCCACGGAGAACGCCCAATATCAATTCAGCCGCAACGGCCAGGATTTCGGCGCCGCGACCGAGACCGACTACGTCGCCAAGGTCCACGCCTTCGTGGAGAACCCACCGTCCGGCGCCGAGACGATCGACCGCCCGAACGGCGACAAGCTGATCTACGACGCTAAGTCCAATGTCTTCGCCGTGGTCAGCCGCGATGGCGCGCCCCGCACTATGTTCAAGCCGCGAGACGGGGCGACCTACTGGAACGAGCAGAAGCAGCGCGAGAACGACCGCTCA
>JBEKQJ010000016.1:0-24438 GCA_049519835.1 Caulobacteraceae bacterium
CGCGAGTCTCGCCACCGAGCGCCCCGGCCGGCTGGGCCTGTTCACGTCTCGGTCTCTTCAGCCAGGCCCTCGTCGCTGAGGAAGCGCGCGAAGTCCTCGGTCTGACGGAAATCGCGGTAAACCGAGGCGTAGCGCACGTAAGCCACCTCATCGAGGGTCTTGAGCGCCTTCATCACCATGTCGCCGACCACATGGGAGGCGAGCTCAGTTTCGCCCATGCTCTCGAGCTGCCGCACGATGCCATTGACCATGCGCTCGACGCGTTCCGGATCCACCGGCCGCTTGCGCGTGGCGGTGGAAATCGAGCGGACCAGTTTCTCACGCTCGAACGGTTGCCGCCGGCCGGATTGCTTGAGGATGGTGAGTTCGCGCAGCTGCACGCGTTCGAAGGTAGTGAAGCGCCCGCCGCACTCGGGACACAGCCGGCGGCGACGGATCGTCGCCCCGTCCTCGGACGGTCGGCTGTCCTTGACCTGAGTTTCCAGCTCGCCGCAGAACGGGCAGCGCATTCAGAGTTCCCCTTCCGAGCTCGCGCGCAGGTTCACTTGTAGATCGGGAATTGGGCGGTCAAGTCCTTGACCTCCCGACGCACCTTGGCCTCGACGGCGTCGTTGCCCCCTTCGCCGTGCGATGCGAGGCCATCGACGACCTCTCCGATCAGCTTGGCCACCTGGCGGAACTCGGCCTCGCGGAAGCCGCGGGTGGTGCATGCCGGGGTTCCCAGGCGGACGCCGGAGCTCAGCATAGGCGGCCTAGGATCGAAGGGAATGGTGGAGCGGCTGCAGGTGACGCCGGCCCGCTGCAGGCTGTCCTCGGCCGCCTTGCCGGTCACCCCCTTCGGAGTCAGATCGACGACCATCAGGTGGCTGTCGGTGCCGCCGGCGACGATGTTCATGCCCTCGCTCTGCAGTGCGGCGGCGAGGGCGCGAGCATTGGCGATCACCTGCCGGGCGTAGTCCTTGAACTCCGGTCTAAGCGCCTCGCCGAACGCCACGGCCTTGGCGGCGATGACGTGCATCAGGGGGCCGCCCTGCATGCCGGGGAAGACGGCGGCGTCGATCTTCTTGCCTAACTTGCGATCGTCCGAGAGGACCATGCCGCCGCGCGGTCCGCGCAGCGTCTGGTGGGTGGTCGTGGTGACCACGTGGGCGTGTGGAAGCGGGTTGGGAAACTCGCCGGCCGCCACCAGGCCGGCGAAGTGGGCCATGTCGACCATCAGCCAGGCGCCGACGCTGTCGGCCACCGTGCGGAAGCGTGCGAAGTCAATCGTCCGACTATAGGCCGACCCACCGGCGATGATCAGCTTGGGCTTCGCCTCGAGGGCGATTTCGGCCAACTCGTCATAGTCGATGATCTGGTCCTGCCTGCGGACAGTGTAGGCCACCGGCTTGAACCACATGCCGGACTGATTGACGTTCTTGCCATGAGTGAGGTGGCCGCCCGCGTTCAGGTCCATGCCCATGAACGTGTCGCCCGGCTGCATCAGCGCCATGAACACGGCCTGGTTGGCCTGCGAGCCGGAGTGGGGCTGCACATTGGCCCAGGCCGCGCCGAACAGGACCTTGGCCCGGTCGATGGCCAGCGTCTCGACCTCGTCGACGAACTCACAGCCGCCGTAGTAGCGGCGCCCCGGATAGCCTTCTGCATATTTGTTGGTCAGCACCGAGCCTTGGGCTTCCAACACTGCTCGCGAGACGATGTTCTCGGAGGCGATGAGCTCGATCTGGTCCTGCTGGCGGCGGGCTTCGCGGCCGATGGAGGCGAAGATCTCCGGATCGGCAGTCTGCAGATCGTCGCCGAAGAACGAGGCTTCGTTCGCCGACACTGCTGCTGAAGTGATGGTCACGACTCGCCTCCTGCGCCGTCCGGGCCGGAGGGGCGGTTTAGTCCACTTCGCCGGAGGGTCAACCGCCGGCCCAGGGCAAGCGGGCTACGCGGCGTGGCCTCCCAGCCGCTGGATATTGCACCGCGCCCACAGCCCTTCGAGGGCGGCCACGAGGTCGTCCATCATGGCGTCGGTGTGGAATGGCGTCGGCGTGAAGCGCAGCCGCTCCGTGCCCCGCGGCACGGTGGGATAATTGATCGGCTGCACATAGATTCCGTGATCCGTGAGCAGCATGTCGGAGACCAGCTTGCAGTGCACCGGGTCGCCGACCAGGATCGGCACGATGTGGCTCACCGAGGGCATGACCGGCAGGCCGGCGGCCCTGAGCCGCGCCTTGAGCGAGGCGGCACGCTCCTGGTGCCTTTGGCGAACCTCGTCGTGCGCCTTCAGCCAGCGGATGCTGGCCAGGGCGCCGGCCATGAGCGCCGGCGGCAAGGAGGTGGTGAAGATGAACCCTGAAGCATAGGAGCGGATCGCGTCGACGAGCCCCGCGTCGGTGGCGATATAGCCACCCATGACCCCGAAGGTGGACTTCGTCGAGGTAGGTCAGCGCCCCATATTTCTTGGCCAGGGCCGCGGTGGCGCCGATGTCGGCGATGTCGCCGTCCATTGAATAAACGCTCTCGAAGGCGACCAGCTTGGGCGCGTCAGCCGGCGCAGCGGCCAGCAATTCCTCGAGGTGCGCGAGATCGTTATGCCGGAAGATCTTGCACTGTCCGCGGCCGTGGCGGATGCCGGCGATCATCGAGGCGTGGTTGAGCTCGTCGGAGAAGATGATCAGGCCGGGCAGGATGGTCTGCAGGGTCGAAAGCGCCGCCTCGTTGGAGACGTAGCCCGACGTGAACAGGAGCGAGGCCTCCTTGCCGTGCAGGTCGGCGAGCTCGGCTTCCAATTCGACGTGGTAGTGCGTCGTGCCGGAGATATTGCGCGTGCCGCCCGAGCCCGAGCCGGCTTCGTCGATGGCCCGATGCATGGCCTCGATGACCACCGAATTCTGGCCTTGGCCGAGATAGTCGTTGGAACACCACACCACGACGTCGCGTGGAGCACCCGCTAACGGCGTCCAGGTCGCCAGGGGGAAGTCGCCGCGATGGCGCTTGAGGTCGGCGAACACCCGGTACCGCCCCTCGCCCCGCACCTTTTCCAGGGCCCCGGCGATGTGAGCCTTGTAGTCCATGAACCCGTCCACTCCGGATAGTCAGCCGCGGCTAATTGGCACGAACGGCGCCGTCTGTCATCTCACACGGCTACTTAAGCGACCGGCGATCACGTCGCCAGGGGATCGGGTTTGGGCGACCTCATCCAAATCGTGGCGCTTTTGTCGAAAAGACCGCGCATCAGAGATCGGCTAGAGCGCCGCGCATCAGCTGGAGCACGGCGGAAAAGTCTTTGCCGCCATAGCCGAGGTTATTGAACAGTGCGTAGAGGGCTTCAGCCTGAGCCCCCATCGGCGTCGTCGCGCCAGCTCCGGCTGCGGCGGACTGGGCAAGTTTGAGGTCTTTCAGCATCAACGCCGCGAGAAAACCGCCTTCGTAGCCCCGGTTCGCAGGCGCCATCGGTACGAGTCCGGGCCAGGGGCAGTAGCTGGTCAGCGACCAGCATTGGCCAGATGAGACGCTGGCGATCTCGAAGAATCGTTCGGGTGCGAGCCCGAGCTTTTCGGCGAGCGCGAAAGCCTCGGCCACGCCCAGCATCGAGATGCCCAGGAGCATGTTGTTGCAGATTTTCGCCGACTGGCCGGCGCCGGGGCCGCCGGCGTGGATCACCGCCCGCGCCATGGGTTTGAGCGCCGCTTCGACGTCGACGAAATCTTCGTCTGCGCAACCGACCATGAACGCCAACGTCCCGCCCTCGGCGGCGGCCACGCCGCCAGAGACGGGCGCGTCAGCGAACCGGAAGCCCAACGCCTGAACGCCAACCGCCACCTGGCGGGCGCTCTCGACGTCAATGGTCGAACAATCGATGAGCAGCGATCCCTTACGGGCGTTAGGCGCGATATCATCGTGATAGACCCGGCGCACGTGCTCGCCAGCCGGCAGCATGGTGATGACGACGTCCGCTTCGATGACCGCCTGAGCAGTCGACGCCGCGACGGCGCAGCCTGCTGCGCGCGCCCTCTCCAGAGCGGCGGCGGAGATGTCGAAGGCGGCGACCACGGCGCCGGAGCTGGCGAGGTTGCCCGCCATCCCCGCGCCCATGTTACCTAGGCCGATAAAGGCGAACTTCTTCATCCGCCTACTTCGGCTTTCGGAACTTGAACACGAACTGATCCGTATGGCCGCGGAGGGTCGGATCGAACACCTTCTTGGTGTGGTCGTCGGCCGGATTGCGCAGTACGTCTGTCTCGCCCTCAAAAACAAAGCCGGCGGCCGTGACTTCCTGCTTAACCACTGCCGGATCGATCCTGTGCAGGGTGTTGGTGGCCGAGAGGCCCGAGCCGGGCGCGGCGGCATGATCCAGGATCACGAAGAGCCCGCCGGGCTTTAGCGCCCTGAACACCGCGGCGTCGAATTTCGCCATGTCGGCGGGACCCATGAACGGGTCATGCAAGTCGTGGTAGTTCTGGCTGGTCCAGACCATGTCGACGGGCGTCGGCGTCGCGAATTGCATCACCGGCGCCACAAGATAGGTGACGTTAGGATGCGCCGGGTCTGGAGACGAGCCGTTCTCCGGCAGCGGCTTCTTCGAAAATCCGGCCACTTCGGTGGGGATGTAGGCATAGACCTTGCCCTTGGGGCCTACCGCGGGAGAGAACAGGCGGGTGAAGTAGCCGCCGCCCGGTAGGAAATCGACCACGGTCTGGCCGGGCCTTACCTTAGCGAAGTCTAGCATTTCGGCCGGCTTGCGGTCGGCGTCGCGGCCCTTGTCGTCGGCCGTCCGCCCGGAATCGGCCACGGCGGCGGTGATGTTGGCGGGAACGGCGATCGCCTGGGTCGCCATAAGACCAGCGGCGAGCGCGGCTGCGCCGACAAAAGGCCCAAGTCTCCATATCTTCATGGCGCGCTCCCTGTTCTGACTTGGCTGTCCTTAGACCAGGATCTGAGGCGAGTCAGCGCAGACTTGCCAGGGAGAGGCCGGCGCCGCAAAGCCCGCGTCGCGCAGGCTGTCGCTTGAGGCTGTCACGAGGAGTCCGCATGACCCTGGCCCCCTACCCCGCCCTTCGGCTCCGGCGGCTGCGGCAGGCGGATTGGGTCCGGCGCCTGGTGCGGGAATCGGTGCTGACGCCCGCCGACCTGATCTGGTCTGTGGTGGTGCACGAGGAAGGCAAGAACACGCCCGTGGCGTCCATGCCGGGGGTAGAACGCCTCAGCGTGGTCAATGTCGGCCGGGCCGCCAAGGAAGCGCGCGACCTTGGGATCCCGGCCATCGCCGTCTTTCCCCACATCGATGGAGCGCGGAAGGACGCTGTAGGCTCGGCCGCAGCCGATCCCGCCGGGCTGGTGGCGCGCGCCGTCAAGACGATGAAGGAAGCTGCGCCCGAGGTCGGCGTGCTGTGCGATGTGGCTCTAGACCCGTTCACCGACCATGGCCATGACGGCGTGATCGAGAACGGCCGGATCCTCAACGACGTCACGGTCGAGCGCCTTGTCGAACAGGGCGTGATGCAGGCGCGCGCCGGCTGCGACATCCTCGCGCCGTCCGACATGATGGACGGCCGCGTCGCCGCCCTGCGGGCGGCGCTGGAGAGCGAGGGCCTCGCCGACACCATGATCATGTCCTACGCCGCCAAGTACGCCTCGGCCTTCTACGGGCCCTATCGCGAGGCGATCGGCTCGGCCAAGCTCGGGACTGGCGGCGCGCCTGCCGACAAGGCGACCTATCAGATGGATCCAGCCAACGGCGATGAGGCCCTGCGCGAGGTAGCGCTCGATATCGCTGAGGGGGCCGACATGGTGATGGTCAAGCCCGGCATGCCCTATCTCGACATTGTCCGCCGGGTGGTAGAGGCGTTCCACGTGCCCACCTTCGCCTTCCAGGTCTCCGGCGAGTACGCGATGATCCGGGCCGCGGCGGCGGCGGGCGCGTTCGACGAAGAGCGGACGATTCTAGAGAGCCTCACGGCCTTCAAACGCGCCGGCGCAGCAGGCGTGCTGACCTACTTTGCCCCCGTCGCGGCGCGTTTGCTTGGCGCCTGACGACAGAAACTAATCGCAATTCTCGCGGCGCCATCTTGCGCATTGGCCCCGCGTGACCCCTAATCCTAGCTATTGGGAGACGACTCGACGGCGCATCGGTTGGTTCAGTGACCCAGCATTTTCCAACACGTCAGCTGCGCTTCTTCCTGACTGCGCCGTCGCCGTGCCCCTATTTGCCGGGCCGCGAGGAGCGGAAGGTGTTCGCGCACCTGCCGATGCTGGACGGCGCCAGCGTCAATGACACCCTCACGCAAGGCGGGTTTCGGCGTTCGCAGAACATTGCCTACCGCCCGGCCTGCGAACACTGCGCCGCCTGCGTATCAGCCCGCTTGCCCGTCGACGACTATCTGTTCTCCCGCTCCGAGCGCCGGATTCTTGCCCGCAACGACCATCTGACCCGGCACGTGGTCGAGGCCGAAGCTACGCGCGAGCAGTTCGATCTCCTGCGCAGCTACCTCAATTCGCGTCACCAGGGCGGTGGGATGGCCGAGATGACCTGGCCGGATTACGTGGCCATGGTCGAGGACACGGCGGTGCGCACGCATATGGTCGAATACCGCACGCGCTCGGAGGACGGTGGCCCCGGCCGGCTGGCCGCCTGCGCCCTGGTCGATCTGCTCTCCGACGGCCTGTCGCTGGTCTACAGCTTCTTCGATCAGGAATTCGCCCGCAGCAGTCCTGGCTCATTCGTCATCTTCGATCACGTTCAGGAGGCGCGTCGGCTGCGCCTGCCTTACCTCTACCTGGGCTATTGGGTGCGCGGCAGCCGCAAGATGGACTACAAGGCGAAGTTCTCGCCCCTTGAGATCCTGCAGCCGGAGGGGTGGCGGCTGATGTCGGCGCGCGACCGCCTCTCGGAAGCGATCTGACCCGATCCATGTCTGCGCTTCCACCCGGCGACGGGCCGCCCATCGCCCGCCTACTCGCCGTTATGGCCGCCCTACGCGATCCTGCCCATGGCTGCGCGTGGGATCTCGAGCAGACATTTGCCACCATCGCTCCCTACACCATCGAGGAAGCCTACGAAGTGGCCGACGCCATCGAGCGCCGCGACATGAACGACCTCAAGGAAGAGCTGGGCGACCTGCTCCTGCAGGTGGTCTTCCATTCGCGCATGGCCGAGGAAGCCGGCGACTTCGCCTTCGATGACGTCGCCGGCGCCATCGCCGACAAGATGGTGCGCAGGCACCCCCACGTCTTCGGCGATGCGGTCGTCGAGTCGGCTGCAGATCAAACGCGGGCTTGGGAGGCGCTCAAGGCGGCCGAGCGCGCCGACAAGGGCGTCGGTTGGCTGGACGCAGTGGCGGTCACCCTGCCCGCCCTCACGCGGGCGACCAAGCTGGCGTCGCGGGCGGCGCGCGTCGGCTTCGTGTGGGCGACCACCGAAGACATCCTGGCCAAGCTCCGCGAGGAGGTGGCCGAACTGGAGGCGGAGGTCGCCGCCGGCGAGCTCGACAAGGCCCGGGCCGAATTGGGCGACGTGCTCTTTGTCTGCGCCAACATTGCCCGCGCTCTCGAGGTCGATCCTGAGGAAGCGCTGAGAGGCACGAACGCCAAGTTCGTCCGACGATTTCGCTACATCGAAAACAAGCTCGCCGAGCGCGGACAGACGCCTGGACAGTCCGACCTGGCCGCCATGGACGCCCTCTGGGACGAGGCCAAGGCGGCCGAGCGAGCGGCCTGACCTATTCCGCCGCGGTCGGCAGTTCAGCGTCAGATCGGGCCGTTCGGTCGAGCGGGAGCCAGAGTGAAATCATCGTGCCGCCGCCGGGTCGCGAGCCGCAACTGAACAAGCCGCCCATCGCCGCCGCCCGTGACTGCATATTCGCAAGCCCCCGGCCCGCGGGCCGCTCGGCCAAAGCGTCAAATCCCCGGCCGTTGTCGCCGACAAAGGCCAGCAATCCCGCGACCCCAGCCCGCCTCTCCTCGCGACAGCCGATCTCGATCTCGGTTGCGCCGGCGTGAGCGAGCACGTTGCCGATCGCTTCCTGAATGACCCGAAGGACGTTAAGGGCGCTCGGCGCGTCCAGCCAGGGCAGTGGCGCACAGGGTTCCATGCGCCAACGAACCGTGACGCCGGCGCGTCGCAGGTCAGGCGCCAGCCGGTGGCGCAAATTGCCGACCAGGGCGACGAGGTCGCCTTCGACAGGCTCAAGGGAATCGACCGTAATCTTGAGGCTGAGCAAGGCCTTTCGCAGCGTGGCCGCCGACTTGCCGCCGTCCCCCTGTCGTTCCGCAACCGCAAGCGCCGTGACAAGACTCGAGCCGACGCCATCGTGCATTTCGCGCATGAGGCGTTCGCGTTCCAAGGCCACAGCCTGGGTCACCTCCAGCCGCCGGCGCATCTCCTCGCTATCGGCGAGTTCCCGCCGGGCCTCGGAGACATGCGACTCGAGCGTCTTGTTCATGTCTTCGAGGGCGCCGAACGCACCCAGCGCGCGGCGAGTGAAGAACGTGAGGAAAGCCATGGAGAGCAGACATCCCAGATAGGGCTGGATGAAGAAGCCGAGGCCGTCCCACCAATGTACGTAGATGACCCGACCGATGTCGTGCACGGACGCCGCCACCGCCAGGAGCAAGATGGCCGCGAGGGCGAAATGCTCCGCAGAGCGCCTTCCCCACCAGGAGACGAGGATCATGCCGATGACGAAGACATCAGAGGCAAGGGTGGCGAGGTTTATCCACGCTTCGTTGAAAGAGTTTCCGACCAACAGTCGCCCAAGCGACATCGCAGTCCCGACGGTCCACAGGCCGGCGACCGTGAGCCGCCAGCGAGGCGGCCTGAGGAACGCGACACAGAAGCTGAGAGAGGCGGCGTTGGCGAAATAGATCGAATAGGTCGTGACGCCATCGAACCAGTCCCAGGGGACGACCACGTAGTAGCCGAAGAAGTGGTAGTCGCGGATCCACCACAGGGCCCCGGAGACCGACAGGAACAGCAGTTCGGCCTCGCCGCGCCGAAAGAGCCAGATCAGCAAGGCGCCGGCTGACAGGAAAACCATCAGGAAGTTGGCCGCCGCCGGGGCCGTGATCCGCCAGAAAAATCGCTGGTCGTAGACGCCTGTCAGGGCGTCGGACGAACCGACCTGGAGGGCGCCAATGCTGAGGTTGGTTATCGAGGTGACGCGCATCTCGATTTCGTTGACGCCGGGGTGCAGCAGCTCGGCCCGGAGAGGGACGTAGTAGGGCCGATTCCAAACCAGGATACGGGCGTTAGGATTTGAAAAATTGCGAAAAATCTCAATGCCGTTGACATAGATCGTCAGGCGGTCGCGATTTTCCTCCGTGTAGATCGCCAGGTTCTCGTCACCCAGGTTGGAACGCTCGAATCGAATGCGTCCCCAGGCGGTGCGCCCCGGCCGGCTCATTGCATCGAGCTGGCCCTGCGACCAGGCGACGGGCGCTTTGGTGCGAACCCAGCCGACTCGAGGAAGCGTCGCGCTGTCGGAGAGCACATAATCGAGATCGGCGAATTTGAGCACGCGGCTGGGCCCGGCGCCAGCAACCTCAAACCGATTGAGGACGCTTGTCTGGGCCTTGGCGCCGTCCGTCGAGGCGGCGAAGAAGATGGCGGCCTGGAGGCTAAGTACGATCCAGAATGCCCTGGCAATTCGCCTCAAAGAGCGCCTCCGCCCGGGAATTCACCTCGAGCTTGCGGTAAATGTTTTTGACGTGCGCGCCAATCGTATTGACCGACACGCGCAGGATCTCGCCGCATTCGGAGTATGAGAATCCCCTGGCCAGCAGATTGAGCACCTCGTGCTCACGTTCCGACAACGGTGAGATGGGCATCTTTGGCGGCGCGGCGTCGGTCGGCAGAATCTGGCGCAGGAGTTGGCGGGCGATGATCGGGCTGATCGGCGACCCGCCCCGCCTGATCTCTCTTATGGCTTCGATGCAGTCATCGAGCTCTTCATCCTTGAGGAGATAGCCGCGCGCACCGGCGCGAATCGTGTCCAATACCTTGGATTGGTCGGCGAACACTGTGATGACCAGGATGTCGGTGTCGCGACCCGTCTCCGCCTCCTGACGGATCAACTGCACGCCGCTGCCGTCTGGGAGGCCGAGGTCGCAAAGCAGCACGTCATAGCCGCCGGCCTCGACGATGCCGCTCCCGCCCGCCACGGTCGCCGCGATCCCGGTGACGATCATGTCGTCCGCTCTGGCGATCGCGCCGGCGAGGCGCGCGCTCATCTCGGGATCGTCTTCGACAATGGCGACGCGGATCATCCGATCTCGACCCCGATGCGCGACCCCGACCATCAACGCCCGCGTTCGCGGCGAATGGTGACAATTGTGGTCACGCTCTAGCCTCCAGGACGACGTCCATCCAATCCCCATTTCTGGTGATGTGCGTGCGCGTAAGGGGTCGCTACCCAGACGGCCAAAGGACTCTGTCTTAAATCGCCGGACGCTTCCAGGCGTCGGCTAGGGGGAATATCGGGTGCGCACGCGTGTCCAGCAGCTGCGTCTGCGAGACGATCATATCGCGCCGGGCGGGCGCTCACGTCGACTGAGATTGCGCAAGGCGGGAGTTCGTCAACGCCGCCGCCGCAGTCCCGATGAGCGGCCGTCTCAGACCGGCCGCCAGCGGCGCCAGCGACGCAATCTTTCCTCGATGTCGCAGACGCGCCCGTGGTCTCGCCTCACCGGCGGCCGCCTCCGCCGCCAGCGCTCGGAACTTCGGCGCCAGAAGCGGGAAGAGCGTGGGTCATCTCAGTTCGTCCGCCGCCAGGAACGGCAATCCCGTCGCCGGCCGCTACACCGTCAGCGGCGACGCCAGCGCCGAAACGGCGCGGCCGGCAAATTCTGACTATTCCGCCGCCTGCGGGATCTCGGCCCCTGGGCGCATGCGCTGGAAACGGCCAAGCGCCTGGGGGTCGAGCCTGGCGCGGACCAGAGCGCCTTGCGGCGTATCCTCTCGCCCGCTGACCCGACCGTGGCGGTAGAGCCAAGCGAGCGCCTCTCCATCGGCGGCGTCGATGTGGAACGCCAGCTCGGGTCCATCGTCGACCAGGTTGGAGATGCGCTCCAAGAGCGCTTCCATTCCTTCGCCGGAGAGCGCCGAGACGGCCACGGCGCCGGCCCGGTGGGCTCGCGCGACGACCTCGGCCCTGGTCTCATCATCCAGGGCGTCGGTCTTGTTCCACACCTCGATCAGACGCCGTTCGGGGCCAAGCCCAAGCTCCTTGAGGACGGCGACGACGTCGTCGGCCTCAGAGTCGCTATGCGGGCCGGCAATGTCGCGCACGTGAAGGACGATGTCGGCCTCGCGCACCTCGTCCAGGGTGGCGCGGAAGGCCTCGACCAGCTCGTGGGGCAGATCGGAGATGAACCCAACCGTGTCGGAGAGAATGGCCGGTCGGCCGTTCGGAAGGGCGAGGCGGCGCAGTGTCGGATCGAGCGTCGCAAAGAGCTGCGACCTGGCGAAGACCTTGGCGCCGGTCAGACGGTTGAAGAGCGTCGACTTGCCAGCATTGGTGTATCCAACCAGCGCCACTGATGGGTAAGGGATCCGCTTGCGCGCCCGCCGCGCCAGGCCCCGCGTGCGGCGCACGTCTGCAAGCTCAGCCTTTAGACGCACGATGCGCTCGAGAATCAGCCGCCGGTCGGCCTCGATCTGGGTTTCGCCGGGGCCGCCTAGAAAGCCGAACCCGCCGCGCTGGCGCTCAAGGTGGGTCCAAGTTCGCACAAGGCGCGAGCGCTCATAGTCGAGCCTGGCCAGCTCGACTTGCAGGCGCCCCTCGGCGGTACGGGCGCGGCGCGCGAAGATCTCGAGGATCAGGCCTGTGCGGTCGACGACCTTCGCGTCCCAGGCGCGCTCGAGATTGCGCTGCTGGATCGGCGTCAGCGCATCATCCACCACCACAATGCCGGCTTCGGTCTGCCGCCGAAGCCCGGCGATCTCCTCGACCTTGCCTTGGCCGAACAGAGTCGCCGGGCGCGGGCTCCTGACCGGCGCCACAAAGGCCTCGGCGACAACGAGATCGAGGGCGGCGGCCAGACCCGCAGCCTCCTCCAGCCGGCCCTGAGGTGTGCGTCCGGCGTTCGCGCGCAGCCGGCCCGGATGGACGACCAGGCAGGTCGGTCCGCTGTTAGGGAGTGGGATCAATCCTCGTCTTCGTCGAATTCGCCCGCCGGCTCGTAGAGCTGGACCGGCTGGGCGGGCATGATGGTCGAGATGGCGTGTTTGTAGACCAGCTGGGCCTGGCCGTCTCGGCGCAGCAGAACGCAGAAGCTGTCGAACCAGCTGACGACGCCCTGCAGCTTCACCCCATTGACCAGGAAGATCGTCAGCGGCGTCTTCGACCGGCGCACGGCGTTCAGGAAGGTGTCCTGAAGGTTCTGTTTCTTATCGTTGGACATGGCTCGCGTCTCTTTGCTTGTCTTTGTTGGCGGCCTCGCCGACGCGAAGATCAGACCGCGTCTCGCCGCGATTCCGCGATATAGAGTTGGCGCAGGCGTTTCGCCACCGGTCCAGGCTCGCCGTCGGCCAGGATTCGTCCATTGATCCGCACGACGGGCGTCACCAGGGTGCTGGCGCCCGTGATGAAGGCTTCCCGCGCCTCCAGGGCTTCGTCGACTGAGAAAGGTCCCTCGGCCAGCGCAAGACCTGCCTCCGCCGCGACGCGCAGGACCGCGGCGCGCGTCACGCCGCGCAGGATGTTGGCCTGGATGTCGCGCGTGCGCAGCCGGCCCTCGCGATCGACGATCCAGGCGTTGGTGGACGACCCCTCGGAGACGAAGCCAAGTTCGTCGACAAACCAGGCCTCATAGGCGCCGGCCTCCTTGGCCGCCTGCTTGGCGAGCACGTTGGGGAGCAGGTTCACGGTCTTGATGTCACAGCGCCCCCAACGGTTCTCGGGGGTGGTGATCACGGCCACGCCCTTCGCCGCCTTGGCTTCGCCGCCGGCCGGGTCGATCGTTTTGGCGGTCACGACCACGGCAGGCGCCGGCGGCGGAGACGGGAACGGGTGGTCGCGGCGGGCGACGCCGCGTGAAACCTGCAAATAAACCAGGCCCTCGCTCACCCGATTGCGCCGCACTGTTTCGCGCAGAACGATCTCCAGCGCCTTGCGGCCCATCGGCTCGGGGATCCGCAACTCGCCGAGACTGCGGGCTAGGCGGTCAAAATGCCCTTCCGCGTCGGTGAGTCGTCCGCCGCGAACAGCCCACACTTCATAGACCGCGTCGCCGAATTGATAGCCACGATCCTCAATGTGCACGACAGCCTCGCCATGGGAGACGAAGCGGCCGTTCACATAGGCGACGCGGCTCATCAGCCCTCCTCGTCCGGGCGGCCGAAGCCGAGGGACTTCAACTTCCGGTGCAGCGCCGAGCGCTCCATGCCGATGAAGCCGGCGGTGCGCGAGATGTTGCCGCCAAAGCGGACGATCTGGGCATTGAGATACTCGCGCTCGAACAGCTCCCGCGCCTCGCGCAGCGGCAGAGCGATGATGCGCTCGGCCGCCAGGCCCGCGGCTGGCGGCGCCGAACTGGCGTCGGGAGGCAGCATGTCGGCCGAGAGCGGTTCATTCGGGTCGCCAGAAGCGAGAATCAGAATGCGCTCCACCACGTTGCGCAGCTGCCGCACGTTGCCGGGCCACGTCTGCACCTGCAGGGTGGCGTAGGCGTCATCTGCCAGTCGCCGCCGAGGCAGGCCCGAGGCCGCCGAGAGACGGTCGAGGTAGTAGTCGATCAGTTCCGGGATATCCTCACGACGCTCTGAGAGGCCCGGCACGCGCAGCGGCACCACGTTCAGGCGATGGAACAGATCCTCGCGCAGGCGGCCCGCCGCGATCTCTTCACGCAGGTCGCGGCTGGTGGAGGAAACCACCCGGACGTCCACCTGGACGTCGGTGTCCCCACCGACGCGGCGAAAGCGCTGTTCCACCAGCACCCGGAGCAACCGGCTCTGGGTCTCGCGCGGCATGTCCGCGAGATCGTCGATATAGAGCGTGCCGCCGTGAGCCCGTTCGAAGACGCCGATCTTGCGCGGCTGGCCCCCTTCCCCCTCCTCGCCGAAGAATTCGAGATCGAGATTGCCGGGGGTCATGCCGGCGGCGCTGATGGCCACGAATTCGCCTTTGGCGCGGGGGCTGGCGGCGTGGATAAGGCGCGCCGCCGTCTCCTTGCCAGCCCCCGCGGGACCGGAAATCAGGACCCGGCTGTTGGCGCCCGCTACCTTGGCGATCATCTGGCGCAGCTGTTGAGCGGCCGGTGAGGCGCCCAACATGCCGTCCGGCACAATCGCTTGGCTGCGCAAGCGGCGGTTCTCGCGCTTCAAATTTGCCGCCTCGAGAGCCCGCTCGGCAAGCAGTAGTAGTCGATCCGACTTGAACGGTTTCTCCAGGAAGTCGTAGGCGCCGCGCTTGATCGCGCTCACCGCCGTCTCGATGTTGCCATGCCCGGAGATCATGATCACCGGCAGTTCGGCGTCCAGGCTCTTGACCACGTCGAGCAGCTCCAGGCCGTCCATGCCCCCGCCGCTCATCCAGATGTCGAGCACGACAAGCGACGGCTTGCGGGCGCGGATGGCCGCCAGGGCGCTCTCGGAATCCTTCGCCGTGCGCACCTGATAGCCGTCGTCTTCGAGGATCGCGGCCACCAGTTCACGGATATCGGCCTCGTCGTCGACGACGAGCACATCGCCGGTCATGCCTGCACCTTTCGAACTTCGCTACGTCCTGTCCCGGCGCTGGCCATCGGGAACGACAGCATTACTCGCGCCCCCGGTCCGGCCACCGCGTCGAAAAGCTGAAGCTCACCACCATGGTCTTCGAGGATTCGCTTGACGATCGCCAGACCCAGTCCGGTGCCCTTGGCGCGGGTGGTGACATAGGGCTCGGTCAGGCGATCGCGGTCTTTGGGCGGCAGGCCGACCCCATTGTCCTCGACCACGAAGGCGACGCGGGTAGAGGTTGTAGCCAGCGAGGCGGCGATACGGCCTTCCAGCCCCGGTTCGTTGACCCGGCGGGCGGCGACCGCCTCGCCGGCGTTCTTCAGCACGTTGGTCAAGGCCTGGCCGACGATGCGGCCGTCGCACATCAGGGTGAGGTCGCGCGGCAGATCGCCGATCTCTATCGCGACGTCCGGATCGGCGACGCGCTGGGCGAAGACGGCCTCGCGCAGGAGCTCGGCTGGATCGTTGGGCGCAAAGATCGGGGCCGGCATCCGCGCGAAGGCGGAGAACTCGTCGACCATTCGGCCGATGTCGCCCACCTGCCGCACGATGGTGTCGGTGCAGCGGTCGAAGGTCTCCGGATCGCTGGTTATTTCGTCGCGGTACTTGCGCTGCAGCCGCTCGGCCGAAAGCTGGATCGGGGTCAGCGGGTTCTTGATTTCGTGGGCGATGCGGCGGGCGACGTCGCGCCAGGCGGCGTTGCGTTGGGCGGTAACGAGTCGGGTGATGTCGTCGAAGGTGAGCACGAGTCCCTGGGCGTTGTGGCTGGCGCGCACGCGCAGACGCCGTGTCTCGCCGTGGCGAGTGACGTCCACGTCCTCCTCGGCCTCGCCGCCCTCAGCCAGAGCCAGGGCGGCGACGGCGTCCAGCTCAGGAGCGACCTCAGCCAGCCGCCGGCCTTCATCCTTCTCGCCGGCCAAGGCGAGCAGGCGGTCGGCCTGGCGATTGTGAGCCGAGATGCGGCGATCGGGATCGAGCCCGATGACGCCTGCGCTCACACCCAGCAAGACCGCCTCGGTGAACTCGCGCCGAGTCTCCGCGTCGGCATGAGCGGCTGAGAGATCGCGCCGCTGCTGTTCTAGATCGCGGGTCATGCGGTTAAAGGCGCGCGAGAGCGTGGCTATCTCCTCCGGCTCGCGGCCGATGGCGACACGGGCTGAGAGGTCGCCCGCGGACACCATGCCGGCCGCTTGGACCAGCCGAGCCACCGGCTCAGCCACTCCGCCCGCCGCCTCCATGCCCAGCCAGACCGCGCCGACCAGCACCAAAAGCACGGTCTCGAGGTACGAGAGCCCGAAGGCGTCACGGATCAGCGAGCGGCTGACCGCGGCCTGGCGATAGGCGCCGAGCGAGGATTCGGTCAGGCGCAAGTGACTGAAGATGCCTGGGTCGACCGTACGGACAACGTAGAGGTAGGCGTCTGGATAACCCTTTAGCCGGTAGAGGGCCCGGAACAGATCGGACCGTTCAAATGGGACCAACTCGACCTCGTCACCATCGGCGACCTTGAAGGCCGCGGCGGGCGGATCCAGAAAGGGCGGACCGCCAGACTCCTCGGCGCGCGCCAGCACCCGGCCGTCGTGATCGATGATGTAGGCGGCGGCGAAGTCGTTGTCCCGCGCCAGCTCGCGGAAGAAGCCCGAGAAGGCGACCGGTGCGTCGGCAAGCGCCTGCTCGCCGTCGCCGAGCGCTTCGGCCATCGCCCCCACGTGCCGGCCGATGTAACGCTGTTGCTCGTCGAGATAGCTGCGCGCCACATTGGCCGAGTTGGCCACCACAGTCTGGACCCGGGCGTTGAACCAGTTGTCGATGCCGCGTGTGACCAGCACACCGAAGAACAGCGCGACGATCGCCGCCGGAGCCACGGCCGCCAGGGCGAACAAGCGGACATAGCGCAGGTGCAGGCGTGCGCCAGGATCGCGGTCGCGCACGAGAATGACGATTCGCAACACCAGAGCCGTCGCCGGCGGCGCCAGGGCGAGGAGGCCGAGGCCCAACAAGGCGAGCACCAGGGGGCTGGCGGGACCGAGCGGGCCGGCGAGTGATGGCGACGCGCCGAGGAAGACCGCCAGGCCGGTCGTGGCCACGGCCGCCGCGTAGCAGCTTCCCATCAGGGTGCGTGACGCCAGCACCCCCTTCAGGGGCGCCGGGTTTAGAATTCGGTCGTCCGACACGGGGCGGAGTCTAGGGCGGACTGTGCCCGAAACTCAACAGCTCAGTGGCGATCTTGCGTCAGATGGCTCAGGCCTTGCTCCGCGCAATGCCGAGGTCAGTGATCCGTTTGCGCAGAGTGTTGCGGTTCAGCCCCAGAACCTCCGCCGCCCGCACCTGGTTGCCGCGCGTCGCCGCAAGCGTGAGTTGGAACAGCGGTCGCTCAATTTCCGCCAGCACTCGGTCGTACAATCCCGGCGGCGGCAAGCCCTCAGGCTCGCCTGCGAAAAGCGACATCAGATGTCGCTCCACCAACGTCGAAAGAGTCACCGGCCCCTCGACGGGTGTCGGCGAAACGTGCGCCGAGAGTTCGCGATCGACGATCCGCGCGGTGATGGATTCGTCGGCGTAGAGCGCGCAGATTCGCCGGACGAGATTTTCCAGCTCGCGCACGTTGCCAGGCCAATCGTGGAGCTTGAGCCGCTCGAGTGCATCGGCGTCGATCGTCTTGGGCGGCAGGCCTTCGCGCGCGGCCCGCAAGAGGAAGGCGCGGGCGAGTTCGGGAATATCGTCGAGGTGTTCGCGCAGCGGCGGCATGCGGATCTGCGCGACATTGAGCCGGAAATAGAGATCTTCGCGGAACAGTCCCTGCTGCACGAGCCCACGAAGGTCGCGATTGGTGGCGGCGATGACCCTGACGTCGCAGCGCCGGCCAGTTCTGGGGTTGAGGGCCGGCTCCACCCCATCGAAGATGCGCAGCAGGCGGATTTGCGAATCCAGCGGCATATCGCTGATCTCGTCGAGCAGCAGGGTGCCGCCGTCGGCCTCGGCGAGCCGTCCCGGCGCCTCGCCAGAACCGAACAGTTCTGCGTCGATGCGATCGCGGGGCGCGGCGCCGAGGTTCAGGGCCACGAACCGGCCTTCGCGCCGTCGCCCGAGATCGTGCAGGGCTCGGGCGGCCAGGGTCTTGCCGACTCCGGACTCGCCCTGGATCAGCACCGTCAGGTCCGCGCCGACCAGACGCGCCAGGGTGCGGTAGACTTCCTGCATCGGCGCCGAGCGGCCGATGAGGGGCAAGCGCTCGTCACGCACCGCCCGCGCCTGGGCCTTGGCCGCTTCGCCGCTGGCCGGCTTGGCGAGCGCCCGCCGGGCAACCGCTATGAGGTCGTCGAGGTCGAAGGGCTTGGGCACATAGTCGTAGACGCCGAACTCGGCCGCATTGACCGCGGTAAGCAGCGTGTTCTGAGCGCTCATCACGATCACCGGCAGCTTCGGACGCTGCTTGCGGATGCGCGGCATGACGTTGAAGACGTTCTCGTCGGGCATGACCACATCGGTCACCACCAGATCGCCATCGCCGTCCGTCACCCACTTGAGCAGCGTGGCCGCGTTGCCGGTGGCCCGCACGTCGTAGCCCAAGCGGGAGAACGCCTGAGACAGCACCAGGCGGATTGACGAGTCGTCGTCCGCGATCAGGATCTTGGCGCTCATAGGGCTCCTTCCAGGAGGCGCTGGGGGGCGATGGGCAGCATCACCCGGAACTCCGTCCGGCCCGGACGGGAGTCGAAGTCCACCTGGCCGTCATGGGCGGCGACCAGCTTGGCGACCAGGGCCAGGCCCAGGCCCGTGCCGAAATCCTTGGTGGTGACGAAGGGTTCGAAAAGGTGATCGCGGATGGCCGCCGGCACGCCGGGGCCATTGTCGATCACTTTGACCTCCAGGGGCGCGGCCTGGACCGGAATGCCGGTCTCGCTGCGCGCTCGCGCGCCATGACGGAAGGCGGTGGCGATGGTGATCTCGCCACGGCCGTCTCTGCGGCCGTGAGCCGCCTCGGCGGCGTTCTTGAGCAGGTTGAGGAAGATCTGGATCAGCTGATCTTCCTCGGCGAAGGCGGGCGGCAGGGAGGGGTCGTAGTTTTCGCGAATGGTGAGGCCGTCGGCCACGCCGTTGGCGGTCAGGGCGCGGACGTGATCGAGCACGCGGTGGATGTTGACCGGCGCGCGGGCCGGCGTGGCGCCCTGAGCGAATGTCTCCATCCGGTCCACCAATCGGCGGATGCGTTCGGTTTCGTCGACGATGACTTGTGCCAGCGGCGTGTCGGCGGCCGAGAGTCCGGACTTGATCAGCTGGGCGGCGCCGCGGATTCCCGCCAGGGGATTCTTGATCTCGTGGGCCAACATCCGCCCCAAACCAGCCACGGATTGCAGACCTTCGGCGGCGCGCTCGGCCGCTGGGGTGGTGTGACTGAGGGTCAGAGTCAGCAGCAAGACCTCGGGGCCAAGACTGAGCACAGCCGCGTCGGCGACGAACGGCGCCTGGCCAAGCAGCTCCACTTCCACGCCCCGCTCGCGGATCAGGCCGCTGCGCTCAGTGCAACGCGCCACCAGTATCAGGAGTGGCGAGCCGCTCGGCAAGGCCGCCCTGAGGCCGCTGCGCGCCAGGACGGCCAGACTCTGGCCGAACAGCGTCTCGGCGGCTTCATTTGCGGCGATCAGGCGAGCCTGGTCGTCGAGCAGGAGCGACGGATCGGGGCCGAGATCGAAGGCGGCGAGCTTCAGGGTCTCGACGCGACATGGCGTTTCCACGAGGCTCATGCGGCCAGCCTCTGTGGCGTCCAGAGATCGTAGATCGCCACCCGGACCTCGGCGGGCGACTCGAGGCGGCAGACCCGCGACCGCGCCGCTCGCGCTAGCTCGCCGGTCGCGAGGGCCGGCCCCGCCTCGACATAGCCAGCCAGATGCTTGCGAAACATGCGAAGGCCGAGGCCCTCGCCGTAGAAGCAAAGGCTGCGCTCGAGATGAGCCGCGACGCCCTCGGCGAACGCCAGACCTGAGGGCGGCTCGAAGACTCTGCCGGCAAGGGCGGCCGTGATCTCCGCTGCGATCCACGGCCGGCCAACGGCGGCGCGCCCGACCATCACGGCGTCCGCGCCCGACTGCGCCAGCGCCAACCGGGCCGAAACTCCGTCACCGATATCGCCGTTGACGATCACTGGAATGTTTACGGCCGCCTTGACTTCGGCCACGGCCCGCCAGTCGGCCTCACCAGCGTAGAACTGCTGGCGCGTACGGCCGTGTACGGTCACTGCCTGCGCCCCGGCAGCCTCGGCGCGGCGGGCCAAATCGGGCGCCGTCAAACCGTCCCAACCGAGCCGCATCTTGACGGTTACCGGGGCGTCCTGGGTCCGGGCGGCGGCGGCGACCAGCCGTTCGGCCTCGGCCGGGTCGCGCATCAGCGCCGATCCGCAGGCGACGCCGGTGACCGACTTGGCCGGGCAGCCGAAATTGAGGTCGATGATCTCGGCGCCAGCCCGACGCGCCAGCCGCGCGCCGGCGGCGATCTGGTCTGCATCGGCGCCGACCAGCTGCACGACCATCAGGCCGGCGCGCGCGCCCATGGCGGCGCGGCGGACGACGTCCGGTCGCCCTCCAGCGAACTCCTCGCAGGCGACCATTTCTGTGGCGACATATGGTGCGCCGAAAGCCAGCGCTGTCTCGCGGTACGGCAGGTCGGTGACGCCGGTCATCGGCGAGATCCAGACCCGGCCGGCGACCCGCGCCGACCCCACCACGATCTCTCTGCCTAGATTCTGGTCACCCATGTCGCTTGCTTTTTAGGCATGTTGCGGCGCGGCGTAAAGCGCTCGCCCCTTCCCTCTCCCCGCGCGGCGCCGCTAAAGGAGCGCATGGATTTCGCCGCCGTCATCGTCGCGGCCGGCCGCGGCGCGCGGGCTGGCGGAGCCAAGCAGTGGCGAGACCTCGGCGGCCGCCCCGTCGCCCGATGGTCGCTGGAGGCTCTGCTGGCGGCAGGCGCGCGGCACGTTGTCGTGGTCATCCCGCCCGGCGACGAAGCGGCGGCGGCCGGCGCCTTCCACGGCCTGGACCGCTGGAGTCTCATCGCCGGCGGCGTCGAGCGGTTTGACTCGGTGCGCGCCGGCCTTACCGCCCTGGAGCCGCTTTCACCGTCGGCGGTGCTGATCCACGACGCCGCCCGGCCGTTCCTGACCCCCCGCGTCGTGGCGGACCTGCTTGCGGCGCTCGAAGACGCGGATGGCGCCCTGCCGGTTCTGCCGGCCGTCGACACCCTGAAGCGCCACGGCTCGGATGGCGCCCTGGCGACCGCGGACCGAACGGGTCTGATGCGCGCCCAGACCCCCCAGGCTTTCCGCTTCCCCGAGCTATTGCATTGCCTGGCCGCCTGGCCGGCCGGCGAAACGCCGACTGACGACGTGCAAGTGCTGGAGCGGGCCGGCCGGCGCGTGGCGACCACGACCGGCGATGTCCGGCTCTTCAAGCTCACCTATGGCGAGGATTTCGAGATGGCCGAGGCTTTGGCCGGCGCCCTGCGCATCATCCGGGTCGGGCAAGGCTTCGACGTCCACGCCTTTGAGCCCGGCGACCGTGTCTGGCTGTGCGGCGTGGAGATCGCCCACGACCAAAAGCTGGTCGGCCACTCCGACGCCGACGTCGGCCTGCACGCACTCACCGACGCCTTGTTGGGAGCCATCGGAGCCGGCGATATCGGCGATCATTTCCCGCCGACCGACCCGAAGTGGAAGGGCGCGGATTCGGCCGTTTTCCTTCGCCACGCCGCTTCGCTCGTCGCCGCGCGTGGCGGGCGGATCGTCAACGCCGACGTGACGCTGATTTGCGAGGCGCCCAGGATCAAGCCGCACCGCGAGGCTATGCGCGCCCGCGTCGCCGACTTGCTCGCCGTTCCGCTCGACCGGGTGAGCGTGAAGGCCACCACCACCGAGGGTCTCGGATTCACCGGCCGCCGCGAAGGCCTCGCAGCCCAGGCCGTGGCGGGGGTGGAGTTGCCGGGATATGAACCGGCGATACGCTCTCCCTCGCTGGGTCGACCAGCTTAGGACACCGGCTTCTCTGGAGGCGTAATGTTCAGGACGATTTTGTTCGTCGTGCTCGTCGTCGCGCCCGCGGTGATGGCGCAAACTCCCGACGCGTCGAATACGAGCGCTGCAGCGCCAACCCCATCAAAACCGGCTGGCGCGCCTCATTGGGTTGCACGACCGTCTGCGGAGGTCTTTGAGGCCGCGTACCCAGAAGCAGCCGAGCGCCGCGGCATTTCGGGAGCCGCGCGAATGAGGTGCAAGGTCACTGAAAAGGGATCGCTCAAGGATTGTGCCATAGAGACAGAGGCGCCCGCAGGCTGGGGTTTCGGCGCCGCGACACTAGGTATGGCAAAATATTTCAGGTTGTCTGAAACGACTTCTGGCGGAAGGTCGGTTGCGGAAGCTGTGATTCAAATTCCGATCATCTTTCAATTGCCTGGCAATCAGCCCGCTCCCCCTTTGCCGCCCCTCGACCCTGTGAAGTCGCTGCCGCCTGCGCGTTGATCATCCTCGTTCGACTCGATGTGCCGGGAGGCCAGAACCAACTTTCAATTGAAGGATGCGATGCACTGTCGGCCGCGGCATCGACTAGGCTTGATAAAGATTGATTCGGGAGAGGCGATGTTCAAGACGACCTTGGTCTTGGCGCTCGCCGTCGCGCCGGCCGCTCTGGCGCAGGACCATCCGCTCGCTGAGCCCGACTGGAAAGTGATCCCGGCGACGGGCACGCGGCTTCCGCCGCCCAAGACCGTCGCCAGCCCGGATCGACAGGCCGGCAGCGATGACGACGACGACTCCGACCAGCCTGTCGTTGGCGGCCCTCCGCCGCATGTGATCCGCAATCCCGATTGGGTCGCCAAGCCGAACGCCAACGACCTTGGATCGGCCTACCCGCGTCACGCCATGCTCAATCAGATCACTGGCCAAGCGAAGATCACTTGTGTCGTGGCCGCCGCCGGGGCGCTGGAGGGCTGCCGCGTGGTCGGCGAAACGCCGCCGGGGTTCGGGTTTGGCGAGGCGGCCGTCGCCATGAGCCCCAGGTTTAGAATGCGTCCCATGACGGTGGACGGCAAACCTGTCGGCGGGGCGAAAATCACGATCCCGATCAACTTTTTCATCCCGCAATGGGGGTCGAACCTGTTCGGGGTTGTGTGGCAGAGCGCGCCCAGCGTCGCACAGGTGGCGGCAGCCTATCCGCCACAGGCTCGCGCGGCAAAGATCGCAGGCCAGGTGGTTCTAAATTGCGCCATTCACGAGGGTTTCAGTCTGGCGAATTGTGCGGTTACTGCAGAAACGCCCCATGGCTATGGCTTTGACCGCGCGGCCAAGGCCCTCGCGGCGGACTTTGTGGCCCCATCGGTCGACAGCGGCGGTGTTTCGACCAAGGGCGACCGCACCCAGCTCACCATCGCATTCACACCGGGGGTGCTCGACCCCCACCAGCCGGCGATCGGCAAGCCGTGGTGGCAGCGCGTGCCAAGGGCGCTCGATCTGGCGTCGTCCTTTCCTACCCAGGCGATTGCCGCCCATGTGAATGAGGGCCGGGTGACGATCGCCTGTGACGTCGTCTCCGATGGTAAGCTTGACCACTGCGGCATTGTGAAGGAACAGCCTGAGGGGCTCGGGTTTGGCGCGGCGGCGCTCTCTCTGTCGAGCCAGTTCCAGATGTCGCTGTGGACGGACGAAGGCCAACCGACGATTGGTGGACGGATCAACGTACCGATCCGCTACCTCGCGCCAGGCGTCCCGCTGGCCGCAGCGACTCCCGAGCCCCCTCCTCCGCCCCCTCAAGCTGCCGCCGCCGAGGAGCCCCATTGGGCGCGCAAGCCGATTCCGGCCGATTTTGCCGCGGCCTATCCGCCGGTAGCGGCGAATCTCGGGCTGTCGGGCGAGGTGTCGATCCACTGCGGGGTGGGGGACGACGGGCGTCTCAAAGCCTGCAAGGTCTTGAGCGAGACGCCGCCAGGCTACGGCTTCGGCCAGGCGGCCCTGACTCTGGCCGGCGGCTACCGAGCGCCCGTGGGTCTGGCGTCCGGGGCGCCGCCTGGCGAGATCACTTTCCCGATCCGCTTTTCCATGCCGAAGTCTTAGATTTTCTGACGCGTCGTTCGCGCATCAGGGTGGACCGTCCTCGGACCAGATCGAAAGGGCGAAGTTGAAGACGATTTTTTTGGCGGCCCTCCTCCCTGCGCTCGCCACGGCGGCGCAGGCGAGCGCTGCAAGCGAGTGGGTCCAGCAGCCGCGGCCGGCCGACTTCGCCGCGGTCTATCCGCCGGTGGCGGCAAACCTCGCGCTCTCCGGAGACGCGACGATCCATTGCCGGGTGAACCGCGCCGGCCGGCTGCGCGCCTGCAAGCTCGAGCAGGAGACTCCGGCCGGCTATGGGTTTGGGGTGGCTGCACTGACCTTGGCCGGCTATTTCCGGATGGCCCCGCAGGGCGCCGAAAGCGAGATCAGCGTCCCCATCCACTTCCCGATGGGCGACCACCCCGCTCCGGTCGTCGCCCAGATGCCGGCGCCTTCGCCGCCGCCACCGGCCGAACCAAACTGGGCCGTCCACCCGACGTCAGCGGACTATGCAGCGGTCTATCCGTCGGTGGCTGCTAACCTCGAGCTTGCTGGCGCCGTTGTCCTGCGTTGCACCGCCGACGGCGAGGGCCGACTGCGTGGCTGCAAGGTGCAGGACGAGTCGCCACGCGGTTATGGGTTCGGCGATGCCGCCTTGACCCTG
>JBEKQJ010000017.1:0-21170 GCA_049519835.1 Caulobacteraceae bacterium
CTCGCGGGCGGTCCGGCGACCGGCCGATGCCTGGTCAACGTCACGCCTGATGGCGAGCGAACGATGTGCACCTTCCTGGGTGCGGCGGTGGAGCTGACCCCGGCCGACGTCTCGCCGGAGGCGATCGCCCAGGCCGAGATCCTCTATCTCGAGGGCTACCTATTCGATCCGCCTGAGGCCCGCGCCGCCTTCGCCAAGGGCGCGGCGGTCGCCCGCGCCGCCGGCCGCACGATCGCGCTCAGCCTCTCCGACGCCTTCGTGGTCGAACGCCACCGGGCCGAGCTGCTGGCGTTCATCGACGCCGAGGTCGACGTTTTGTTCGCCAATGAGGCCGAAGTCACGGCGCTCTTTCAGACCGATTTCGCCGAGGCGCTTGGGCGTCTTCGCGGTCGGGTGAGGATCGCCGCCGTCACCCGCGGCGCCCAGGGCTCGGTGGTGCTTGCCGGCGACGCCGAGCAGCAGATCGCCTGCGAGCGGGCTGCGCAGCTGGTGGACACCACCGGCGCGGGCGACCAGTACGCCGCCGGATTTCTCAGCGGCCTCGCCGCCGGCCGGCCGCTCGCCGACTGCGGTCGGTTGGGGTCGATCGCCGCCGCGGAAGTGGTCTCGCATTTCGGCCCGCGACCGCAGGTGCGGCTCAAGGACCTCGTCGCCGCCAGGGGATTGTGACATGGGCCGCATCGCCGAGATCGCCCGCGACACCAAGGAGACCCAGATCCGGGTGCGGCTGGACCTCGACGGCGTCGGGACCTCGAAGATCGTCACCGGGGTGGGCTTCTTCGATCACATGCTCGACAGCTTCGCCCGCCACGGCGGCTTCGATCTGGAGATAGAGACCAGAGGCGACCTGCATATCGACATGCATCACACGGTTGAAGACACCGGCATCGTCCTCGGCCAGGCGTTCCACCGCGCCCTCGACGGCTTCAAGGGCATTCGCCGCTTCGGCTCGGCCTACATCCCGATGGACGAGACCCTGACGCGCTGCGCCGTCGACCTCTCCAACCGGCCCTACCTCGTGTGGCGCGTGAGCTTCTCGCGGCCCAAGGTCGGCGAGATGGACACCGAGCTGTTCAAGGAGTTCCACCACGCCTTCGCCATGCATGCCGGCGCCTGCGTGCATCTGGAGACCCTCTACGGCGAGAACTCGCACCACATCGCCGAGAGCGGCTTCAAGGCCCTGGCCCGAGCCCTGCGGACGGCGGTCGAAGCCGACCCCAAGACCCTTGGTCAGGCCCCCTCCACCAAGGGCGTGCTCTAGAGCACGCTGGCAACATGACCCGCGCGGTCGCGCTCATCGACTACGGCTCCGGCAACCTGCGCTCAGCGGAGAAGGCTCTGCAGCGGGCCGCCGCCGGCCTGGCGCGTCCGCCGACCATTGTCACCACCGACGATCCCGACGTCATCGCCTGGGCCGACGCCGTGGTCCTGCCGGGTGTCGGGGCCTTCTCCGCTTGTCGGCGGGCGTTAGACGCCCGACCGGGGGTCGTCGAAGCAATCGAGACGGCGGCGCGAGGCCGCGGCGCGCCGTTCCTGGGCATCTGCGTCGGCATGCAGCTGATGGCCACGCGCGGCCTGGAGTTCGGCGAGACTCCGGGCTTGGGCTGGATCGCCGGCGACGTCGCGCGGCTGCGGCCCGAGGGGGCGCGAAATAAGGTCCCTCACGTCGGCTGGAACACGGTCGGCTATGCTGACGGCCATCCGCTGTTCGCCGGGCTCCCCACCGGCGTCGATATGTATTTCACGCATTCTTTCGCCTTCACGCCCGCCGATCCGTCGGACGTCGCCGCCCGTACGGACCATGGCGGGCCGGTGGTCGCGGCGGTGACGCGCGGCGCGCTCGCCGGAGTCCAGTTTCACCCCGAGAAATCACAGGCGGCGGGCCTCGCCTTGCTCGCCAACTTCCTGGAATGGCGTCCATGATCCTCTATCCGGCCATCGACCTGAAGGACGGTAAGTGCGTGCGCGTCGTGCGGGGGGATTTCGCAACCGCCACGGTGTTCAACGACGATCCGGCCGCCCAGGCCCGCGACTGGGCCAAAGCCGGCTTCGCCTGGTTGCACGTGGTCGACTTGGACGGCTCGGTTGCCGGCCGGGCGGTCAATGACGAAGCGGTGGGCAAGATCCTCGCCGCCGTCTCGATCCCCGTCCAGCTCGGCGGCGGTGTCCGCTCCATGGCCGACGTCCAGCGCTGGATCGAGGCCGGGATCAGCCGCGTGATCCTGGGCACCGCCGCGGTGCGCGATCCGGACCTCGTCAAGGCGGCGGCGCGTCGCTGGCCCGAGCAGATCGCCGTCAGCGTCGACGTCCGCGGCGGCCGCGTCGCCATCGAGGGCTGGACCGAGGAGACCGGGCTCAGCGCCGCCAGCGTCGCCCGGCGGTTCGAGGATGTCGGCGTCGCCGCCCTGATCGTCACCGACATCGACCGTGACGGCGCCCAGCTCGGCTTCAACATCGAGGTGTTCGGGGCCATCGCCGACGAGGTCGGCATTCCGGTGATCGCCGCCGGGGGGCTCGCCAGCGTCGTGGACATTGAGCGTCTGATCGCTCGCCCGGGAACACCGGTGGCCGGGGCCGTTCTGGGCCGCGCCCTCTACGCGGGGAATATCGAGCCGGCCGAGGCCCTGGCCCTATGCTGAAGGTGCGCGTGATCCCCTGCCTGGACGTCAAGGACGGGCGGGTGGTCAAGGGCGTCAACTTCGTCGAACTGCGCGACGCCGGCGACCCGGTGGAGCAGGCCGCCGCTTACGACGCCGCCGGCGCCGACGAGCTGATGTTCCTCGACATCACCGCCAGCCACGAGGGCCGCGGGGCGATGATCGAGGTGATCGCCCGCACCGCCGACGTCTGCTTCATGCCGCTCTCGGTCGGCGGCGGCCTGCGCACGGTGGAGGACGCCCGCGCCATGCTGCGGGCCGGAGCCGACAAGGTCAGCCTCAACACCGCCGCCGTCGAGGATCCAGACCTCATCGCCCGCTGCGCCGACGCCTTTGGCTCCCAGGCCGTGGTCGCCGCGGTGGACGCCAAGCGCATGGACGACGCCTGGCGAGTGTTCACCTATGGCGGTCGGCGCGACACCGGTCTCGACGCAGTGGACTACGCGCGCGTGGCCGCGGCGCGGGGCGCCGGGGAGATCCTGCTCACCTCGATGGACCGCGACGGCGCCAAGAACGGCTTCGACCTGAAGCTGTTGAAAGCCGTTTCGACCGCCGTGGACATTCCGGTGATCGCCAGCGGCGGGGCGGGTAACGCCACGCACCTTGTCGAGGCGGTCAAAGAGGGCGGCGCCGACGCCGTACTCGCCGCCTCGATTTTCCATTTCGGCGAATTGTCGATAAGCGAGGCCAAGCGGGCGATGGCGGCTGCTGGGGTCAGCGTCCGCCAGTCGTAAGGAGCGGCGATGGCGGGTCCCGGAGAAACGATCGAGGCCCTGGCCCGGACGATCGAGAGCCGCCGCGGCGGCGATCCCGAAACCTCCTGGTCGGCGCGACTGATCGCCGATCCGGCCCTGGCCGCCAAGAAACTGGCCGAAGAGGCGGTCGAGACCGCCCTCGCCGCCGTCCAGGGCGATCGCGCCGCGGTGGCCGCCGAGAGCGCCGACCTAGTTTACCACTGGCTGGCCTTGCTGGCGGCGACCGGCGTCAGTCTCGAGGAGGTGGCCGCTGCATTGCGCGCCCGCGAAGGACGATCAGGGATCGCGGAGAAGGCGGCGCGGTCATGAAGCTCGCCGGCGGCCTGTTGCTGGGGCTGCTCCTGGCCGGCGCCGCGCACGCCCAATCCGACCTGGCGCGCGAGAAGGCCGAGGCGGCCAGGATCACCATCACCCGCGACAATTGGGGCATCGCTCACGTCCGCGCGCCCACTGACGCCCTGGCGGTGTTCGGCGGTGTCTATGCCCAGGCGGAAGATGACTTCAGCCGCGTCGAAGCCAACTATCTCACCGCCCTCGGCCGCACCGCCGAGGCGGACGGCGAAGGGGCGATCTGGCAGGACCTGCGCCAGCGGCTGTGGATCGATCCGGACGCGCTCAAGGCGCAATACGCCGCCAGCCCGGCTTGGCTTCGCAAGCTGATGGACGCCTGGGCCGACGGGCTGAACGACTATCTCGCCAGCCACCCGTCTGTTCACCCCAAGGTCCTGACCCATTTTGAGCCGTGGATGGCGCTTGCCTTCTCCGAAGGCAGCATCGGCGGCGATATCGAGCGCGTCGCCCTGCCCGAGTTGGCCAGGTTCTACGGCGGGACGGCCGAGGCCGAGGCGCGCGAGCCCGAGCCCGGCGGCTCAAACGGCATCGCCATCGCACCCAAGAACACGCGCGACGGTCACGCGCTGCTGCTGATCAATCCGCACACCTCGTTCTACTTCCGCTCCGAGCTGCAGATGACCAGCGACGAGGGCCTCGACGTCTACGGCGCGGCGACCTGGGGCCAATTCTTCATCTACCAGGGCTTCAATGAGCACGCCGGCTGGATGCACACCTCCAGCGGCGTCGACTCGGTCGATCAGTTCGCCGAGACCATTGTCCACAAAGACGGCCGGCTCTTCTACCGCTATGGCGCCGAGCTCAGGCCCGTGTCGGTGCGGACCGTCGAACTCGCCTACCGGGCGCCGGACGGCTCACTCAAACATCGCAACTTCACGGTCTACGCCACCCATCATGGCCCGATCGTCCGCGCCGAGGGCGGCAAGTGGATCGCCGAAGCCCTGATGAACCGGCCGGTGGCGGCCCTGGAGGAATCCTTTCTGCGCACCAAGTCGCGCGACTATGCCGACTTCCTGAAGGCCGACGCGCTGCAGGCGAACTCGTCCAACAACGCCATCTTCGCCGACGACAAGGGCGAGATCGCCTACCTGCACGCCAGCTTCATCCCCAAGCGCGACGACCGCTTCGACTACACCCAACCGGTGGACGGCTCGGACCCGGCGACCGACTGGAACGGTCTGCACCCGCCGGAAGGCTCGCCCCACCTGCTGAACCCTGCGGTCGGCTGGATCTTCAACTCCAACGACTGGCCCTATTCGGCCGCTGGCCCCGACAGCCCTAAGCGCGCCGACTTCCCCCGCTACATGGACACGGCCGGCGAGAACCCGCGCGGACTGCACGCCACGCGCCTGCTGACCGGCCGCCATGACTTCACGCGCGAGTCGCTGCGCGCGGCCGCCTATGATTCCTGGCTGCCGGCCTTCGCGGAGCTGATCCCGCAGCTCATCGCCGCCTGGGATCGCGCGCCAACGGCCGATCCGTTCAAAGCCTCGCTCAACGATGAGATCGCCGTCCTGCGCGGTTGGGACGACCGCTGGGGCGCCGACTCGGTCGCCACCTCGCTGGCCGTCTATTGGGCGACACCCCTGGCGCGCCGCATCGGCGACGAAGACAAGGTTCCGCAGGTCGAACTGATCCGGAAGATCGGGGCCGAAACCTCCGACCATGAGAAGCTCCAGGCCCTGGCCGACGCTGCCGACCGCCTGACCCAGGACTTCGGGACCTGGCGCACGCCCTGGGGCGAGATCAACCGCTTCCAGAGGCTGGACGATTCCATCAAGCCCCACTTCGACGATGCGAAGGCCAGTCTCCCCGTTCCCTTCACCTACTCGCTGTGGGGCTCACTGGCCTCCTTCGCCGCCAAACCCTGGCCGGGAACCAAGAAGTGGTACGGAACGGCCGGCAACAGCTTCGTCGCCGTGGTCGAATTCGGACCGAGGGTGAGCGCCGTCGCGGTCACCGCCGGCGGCGAGAGCGGCGATCCGGCCTCATCCCACTTCGCCGACCAGGCCGAACGCTACGCCGCCGGCGATCTGCGCGAGGTCAATTTCTGGCCCGACCAGATCGCCGCGCACGCGGTCAGGACGTACCA
This sequence comes from Caulobacteraceae bacterium, assembly GCA_049519835.1. Taxonomy (GTDB): domain Bacteria; phylum Pseudomonadota; class Alphaproteobacteria; order Caulobacterales; family Caulobacteraceae; genus Acaudatibacter. The sequence continues at coordinate 5,856 of JBEKQJ010000017.1, forward strand.
TCCGGGCGAGTAGGGCCCCTACTTCCGCGCCGCCAGGATGTCGTCCAGCGACTTGGCCCCAGGCCCGCTGGGGGTCAGGTGCGGGTAGCGCAGGCCGCCGTGGTAGTCGATCGCCACCGTCCGGTAGAGGTTGTCGGTCTTGACCAGCAGCTGGATGGGCGCGGTCCCCTTCGCCGCCGTCTTGATCGCATCCTTGAGTCCGTCGGCGTCGTAAGCCTCGCCGTTCACGGCCACGATCTGCGTCCCGACCGCGAGCCCCGCCTTGAAGGCTGGCCCGTCCCAGGTCACCGAACTCAAGGTTCCATCCGCACTCACGGCAAGGCCGAGCGAGAAATCGAGACTCTGGGTTTTGCGCTCCCGCTCGGCGCTTTGGAGGTACGGGCTCTCCTGGTCGTCGTAGGTCAGGCGGTAGCCGCCGCGGACGAGGCCGTCGAGCGGCGCGCCGGGGCCGTGGCCGGTCAGGCGCGCATGCAGGAAACTCGCCCAGTCATACGGCTGTACGGCGTTCAACGCCGTGACGACATCGTCGAAGGTGTAGGTGCTCACCGTCCAGCTGCCGTTATCGACGCCGAAGAACCCGCGGGCGAAGTCATCCAGTGAGCGTCTGCCGCCCGATAGCTGGCGGATCAGGGTGTCGGCGTCGAGCCAGATCAGCTCGCCTTCCGAGTAATAGTCCTCGCTCCGCTGCCAGCTGAGCCAGGGCAAGGGCCGTCGCATGGCGAGGATCGGATCGTTGGTGGTGTCCTCGAGGTCGCGCCAGGCGCGGCCCACCCGCGCGTCGTAGGTCGCCGCGGTGAGGGCGATCGCATCGAGCGTCTGTTGCCGGGTCATCAGCCCGGAGCGGGCGGCGAGCACGAAGCCCCAGTACTGCGTCTGGCCTTCGTAGACCCACAGCAGGCTGTCGCGCATCGGCACGTTGAAGTTCGGCGTCCACAGGTCGGCCGGCCGCCGGAACTTGCCGTTCCAGGAGTGGGTGAACTCGTGGGACAGCAGGTCGCGCCCGGCCGGGGTCTTGTCCCAATCCAGGAAGTACTTCGGCTGCGTGCCGTCCTCGCTCGAGCGGTTGTGCTCCAAGCCGTTGCCGCCGAGCTTGTCGCTCAGCGAGAACAGGAAATCATAGTGGTCATAGTGATGCGAGCCGAACAGCTTGTAGGCCTGGGTGATAAGCCCCTTGTGGGCGTCGATCTCGGCCGGCGTGGCTTCGAGCTCCTCGGGCTTGTCGGCGACGACATCGAGGCTGACCCGGGCCGGGCCGCCGGGATCGAGATCGTAGCGCTTGAAATAGCGGCCGGCGATCATCGGCGAGTCGATCAGGGTCTCGAAGTCGACCGGCTTGTAGGTGGTCGCATCGCCGACGGCGGCGGCCGCCTCCAGGGCCGTGGCGCCGGTGAAGCCGGACGGCAGCTTCACGCTGGATTCGACCTGGATGTCGCGCGCGAAATAGCCGGCCGGATAGAGCGCCACGGTGTCCCACTGCAGGCTCAGCAGGTCCGGCGTCATCATGATCCGGCCCTCGGGCCGGGCGACGGCCGACAGGAACTGGAAAGAGAGTTCCAGCGCCTTGGCCCCGGCGGGGACGTCGACGTGGAAGGCGTAGACGTCGACCGGATCACGGGTCCAGGCGACAGGCTTGCCGTCGGCGGTGATGATCAGGCCAGCAAGCTTGTCGAGCGGCCCAGTCGGCCCGTGGTTGCCGGGCAGCCACTTCGGAAACAACAGCGTGAAGGGTCCGGGGCCGGCCACCGGCACGCGCTCGCGCACTGAAAAGATGCCGTGTCCGAGATCGGTGGCGTCGACCGCCAGCTTGAGGAGGCCGGGATAGGGAACATCCTTGGGCGCCTCGATCGGCGGCGGCATGGGCGCGGGCTGCGGCAGGCTCTGGGCCACCGCGCCGCCCGCCAGACCCGCTGAGATCGCCAACCCCGCCAATACGATACGCATAACCCCGCCTCTCAAGCAGACTTTTGGTTGCGATAGGTCGATTGTCCGGCCTCGAAAAGCCCCCGCGCGCGTCAGCTCCGTCGCTGTCGCTTGAGCGCCACATAGAGCGCGCCCGCGCCGCCATGGTGGCGGTGGGCCTCCGAAATGCCGGCCACGAGAGGCCGCAGCGGCGGCTCGGCCAGCCATTCAGGCGCGCGGCGACGCAGGACGCCGTCACCCAGCGTGCCCTTGCCGGTGATCACCAGCACGCCGCGTAGACCGCGCGCCGCGGCTCCCAGAACGAAGGCGGTCAGGGCGGCCCGCGCGCCATCCTGGGTCAGGCCGTGCAGGTCCAGACGACCGCCGATCTCCTCGCGTCCGAGGCTCAGACGTCGCCAGCGCCCAGGCTCGATGGTCGCCGGCGGGACCTGCGCCTTGACGTGGATCGCGGGTCTGGCGGACGGCGCAATCTTTGCGGGTGACGCCGCGGCCGGCCGCGGCGGCGGCTTGGGAACGTTCCGCCCCGGCAGGGGCCGCACCGTGGCCGCGACCACCGCCCAGGCGTCGAGATCGTCGGCGCGGGGCTTCACCTCGGTGTCAGGCGCCAGAGCGTCAGTTGATGACGGATCCGGCCCGCCTCCTGCCCCGCCGCCGGCCCGCGGCCGAGATAGAGATCGGCGCGAGCCTGGCCCTTGATCGCGCCGCCGGTGTCGAGCGCGGCCACCAGTCGGCGGTAGGTCGGAAAGGCGCCCGCCAGGGTCGGCGTTTCGCCGTCGATCCACAGGAGCTCGCCCATGGCGTGCCACGCCGGGTCAACGGCCACCGCGCGCCCGGTCGGCAGACGGGCGCCTGCCGAACCGGAGGGTTCGAGTCCATCGTCCGCGGTCAGGCTGTAGAAGACGTAACGCGGGTCGAGGTCCATGATCGCGATCGCGTCCGGCCCGCGGTGCTGGGCCAGCCAGGCGTGGATGGCGCTCGCCGAGGTGTCCTGGTCGGCCAGGAGGCCGCGCTCGCGCATGGGCGCGGCGATGCCCACGAAGGCGGCGCCGTTGGTTCCGGCAAACACCGCCTTGGCGCGCCTTCCGTCGGGAAAGTTGAGCACGCCCGCGCCCTGGACCTGCATGAAGAACAGATCCTCCGGCCGCATCCAGGCCAGGGCGTCCGGAGCCGGTCGGGATTCGATCTGGGCGCGCGTGTCGTAGGGCGCGCGGCCGGCGGCGCTCAGATTGGCCGGCGGCAGGTCGGCCGGCTTCGGGCGCACCGGGGCGCTGAATTCGTCGTCCTCGGCGATGCGCGCCTCATAGACGGGCATGAAATAGCCGGTCAGGCGGCCGGCTGGGCCGACCTCGACGGCGTCGAAGGTCGTCTCGAAGAACGCCCGCGCAGCGGCCTCGTCAGCGTCCGCCGGCGCCTTCGCGCAGGCGGCGAGCAAGCGCGGATCGTGCGCCACCTGACAGGCGGCGCGCAGGGCGGCGAGCGCCGCCACGTGGTCTTCGTCCCCCCAACCCGGCAGGTCAGCCAGCGACACAATTCTCGCGGGGGAGGTCGGTTGGGCTTCGATGGGCGGACGGGAGTCGGCGTATGGATAAGTCTGGGCGCACGCTGAGGCGGCCAGCGCCGATGCGGCTATCCCGAGCCAACCCCGCATGAGGCTCTAGGCCTCGGCGGCGTCGACGTAGATCAGCGTCCAGTTCGGATTGTGGCTCTTGATGTTGCGCTCGAAGGTCCACACCTCGGCGATCCGGCGATCGTCCACACCCTCGCCGGTGGCGTCCTTGGTGCGGTTGCGCAGTTCGCCAAGGAACCGCACCGCCGCGCGGGCCAGGTCATCGGCCAGGCTGACGGTCTCCAGATCGGCCCGCGGCGGTTGCAGGAACTCGACGGTCTCGGTGCGCCCTGCCGCCTCCCGTTCGCTCATCGCTGTCTCGAAGCCGTCCATGACCGACGGCGCCAGGAGGGGCCTCAGAGTCGCCCGGTCCCCTTCGGTGAAGGCCTTGACGATGGTCTGATAGGCTTGTCGCGCGCCCTGCAGGAACTGGGCCGGATCGAAGCTGGCGTCGCGGGCTCGCAAGGCCGCCACGCCGGTGAGCGACGCGGCCGGCCCGGTCGGCGTGAAAGCGGAAAGTCGGGCGTCCGCCGACGCCGGTTCGAGCTGCGGCAGAGCGCCTGTCCCGGGGCCGCGGCCAACCTTGCGGCCGAGTACGGCGTAGAGCTGGAACAGGACGACGCCCGCCAGAACCCCCAGGATGATGAATTCCACAACCTGCATCGGCCCACTGCGCTCAATAGGAACAGTCATTCAATATAGGCCATCTGCGCCCGCACGTAAGCCTTGCGCAGGCGCGGCGCGTTGCCACCCCCAGGGCGGCGTGATAGCGAGCCCGCTTCCCGCGACATAGCGAGCTTTGGATGTCCGATACGTTTCCCGATTTTTCCACGCCTAACCCCAACGGCGGGGACGAGAATCTTCAGCCCGGCATCCGCATCCTGGCCCAGTACATCAAGGACCTCTCTTTCGAGAGCCCGCATGCGCCCGAGTCCCTGCGCATCGGCGCCCAACCGCCGCAGATCGACCTCAACGTCGAGCTCAACGCCCAGTCGCGCGACGACGGCCTCTACGAGACCGAGCTCAAGCTGACCGCCCGCGCCGCGCGCGACGAAGAGACCGTGTTCCATGTCGAGCTGGTTTACGCCGGACTCTTCCAGGTCGTCGGTGTGGCGTCGCAAGACCTCGAACCCATCCTGATGATCGAATGCCCGCGCTTCCTGTTTCCCTACGCGCGGCGGCTGATCTCGGATCTCACCACCGAAGGCGGCTTCCCGCCGCTGCGGCTGGAGCCGATCGACTTCGGCGGCATCTATGCCGCCCGCCTCGCCCAGCAGGGTCAGGGCGCCGTCGGTCAGGCCTGAGGCGCTCTAAGCGCCCTTCAGCCAGAGCGCGTCCTTCAGCATGCCCGCCACGAAGGCTTCGTGGGCGGCGGCCTCGGCTGCGGTCAACCGCGCCGCCAGCGGTCTGGGCCGGGGACCATAGACCGGCCGGCCAGACGCCGTCGCCAGGGCCGCCTCGGCGCCGGACAGATCGAGGGACCGTTCGCGGCCACCGCGCAATTCCAGGTAGACGTGCGCCAGGAGTTTGGCGTCGACGAGCGCGCCGTGCTTCTCGCGTTCGGCAAGCGAGATGTTGAACCGCTTGCACAGGGCGTCGAGCGAGTTGCGCAGCCCAGGAAAGCGCTTCTGAGCCATGGGCAGGGTGTCGATCCACCGACTCTCGGCGATGATCGGACGGCTGGCCAGCTTCAGTTCGTGGTTCACGAAGTCGCGGTCGAAGGCCGCATTGTGGGCGATCAGGGCCGCATCGCCGACGAATTCGATCAGGGCGTCAGCCACCACCGGGTCGCCAAACGTCGGCATGCCTTCGAGCGCCGCCAGCGAGATGCCGTGCACACGCTCGGCGTCGGGATCGATATCCCGTTCGGGGTGCACATAGCTGTGGAAATGCCGGCCGGTAGGGATGTAGCCGTTAAGCTCGACACAAGCGATTTCGATGATCCGGTGACCCTCCCGGGTTCCGATCCCGGTGGTCTCCACATCGAGGACGATTTCGCGCGCCATGTCCTGATTCAATGCGCCGCTTCGCCGCCGGCGCGCAAGGCGGCGAGGATGGCTTTCACCTGTTCTCGCGCATGGTCGAAGCCCTGGCTGGTATCGACCACGAAATCGGCGCGGGCGCGCTTCTCGGCGTCCGGGGTCTGGGCGGCGAGAATGGCGGCGAGCTTCGCGGCGGTGACGCCCGGACGCGCCAGCACTCGCTCCCGCTGCAGCGCCTCCGGGGCGCTGACCACCACCACCTTGTCGACGTTGCGTTCGCCGCCGGTCTCGAACAGCAGCGGGATGTCGAGCACCACCACCTCTGCGCCGCCCTCGCGCGCGGCGCGAAAGAATTCAGCTCGCGCCTCGCCCATCAGCGGATGGACGATGCCATTCAACTTTGCCAGAGCCTCCGGATCGCCCAGAACCCGCTCACCGAGACGGCCACGGTCCACCGCCCCATCGACGACGACCCCAGGAAAGGCCGCCTCAACCTTGGCGACGGCGCCGCCGCCGGGCGCGTAGAGCCGACGCACTTCCGCGTCGGCGTCGTAGACCGGCGCGCCGGCCTCCGCGAACATCGCGGCCGTGGCCGATTTGCCCATGCCGATGGAGCCGGTGAGCCCGACGACGATCATGCCACTCGCTCCAGCGCCTCGAGCGCCAAGGCCCGTACGTCGATGGCCGGCGGGGCGACGCCAAACAGGGCTTCGAAGCTCGGACGGGCCTGGCCGATGAGCATGGCCAAGCCATCGACGGTCTGCAGGCCGCGCGTCCGCGCCTCGGCCAGGAGCGGCGTGACCAGCGGTCGATAGACCATGTCCATGACCACCGCTGTCGATGGCGCGAGCGCTAGGGCCACCCGCGGGGCGGCCGGTGTCGCATTGATCACCGCAATGACGTCGACCAAGGCCCCGCGGTCATCGAGGGCATGGCCGGTAGCCGCCGGCGCAAAATCGTCCGCGAGCCTGCGCGCCTTGTCTGGGCTTCGCGCCAGGATGCGCACGGCGGGCGCGCCCGCCGCGACGAACGCCGCCGCGGCCCCCCGCGCAGCGCCGCCCGCGCCCAGGATTGCCACCGGCCCCGCGGCCGGATCAAACCCCGGCGCCTGCTCCGCGAAGGCGGCCAGCAGGCCTGCGCCGTCGGTATTGTCGGCCGTCACCCGGCCGTCTTCCTTGAAGACCAGCAGATTGGCGGCGCCGGCCGCTCGCGCCCGTGTGCTGGCTGTATCGGCGAGCGCCAGGGCCTCTGCCTTGAAGGGCGCGGTGACGTTGAGACCGCGCACGACGCCGCCGCGCAGGCCCGCCACCAAGTCGGCCAGCGCCCTGGGCTCCAGCGCCACATAGACCGCGTCCAATCCCGCCGACGCGATCCAGGCATTGTGGATCAGCGGGCTGAGCGAATGGGCCACGGGCGCACCGACCACCGCGGCCACGCGAGTCGTTCCGGAGATCTTCACGCCGCCAGCGCTCCCTCGGCCCGCAACGCCGCCAGCAGTTCGATCAGCGGCAGACCCAGGATCGCGAAATAGTCGCCGTCGATGCGCTCGAACAGCTGGGCGCCGGCGCCTTCCAACAGGTAGCAGCCCACCGAGCTCAATGCCGCGTCGCCATGTGCGGCCAGATAGGATTCCACGAAGTTGTCGGAGAAGGCGCGCATCGTCAGCCTCGGACTGGAGACCCCCATCCACACGACCTTGCCATCCCGAACGAGCGCGACGGCCGAATGCAGCCGGTGGTCGCGGCCGCGCAAGCTTATGAGACGAGCTCGCGCTTCGCTCAGGTTCGCCGACTTGTCGATCAACTCGCCATCAAGTTCCAGAGTCTGGTCGGCGCCGATGACCAGATCGTCCGGATCCGCCGGGGCCGCGAGCGCCTTGGCCTCGGCCAGCCGTATGGCGATATCCTCGGGACGATCGCCCTTGTAGAGCGATTTTTCCTCGGCCTCGTCGAGTCGAGACGCGCGCACCTCGAACGGCACGCCGGCTTCACGCAACAGCCTTGCCCGGACCGTGCTGGCGGAAGCCAGCAAGATCACCCGAGCATCTCCACCTGGCCGCGACCGCCGGAGATGATGTTGATCACCGCCGCGGCGGTCTCTTCCACCGATCGGCGGGTGACATCGATCACCGGCCAGCCACGCCGTTCGAACACCCGTCGCGCCGCGATGGTCTCGGCGCGCACGGCGTCGCTGTCGACGTAACTGGTGTCCCGCTGCTCGTTCAGGGCGCGCAGGCGGTTGCGGCGGAGCTGCACCAGGCGGTCGTGCGACACCGTCAGCCCCACTACCGGCACACCCGTCAGCGTCTCGAGCGTCGCCGGCAGCGGGGCCGATGGCACCAAGGGCACATTGGCCGCCCGAACACCGCGGTGGGCGAGATAGATGCAGGTCGGCGTTTTGGACGTGCGGGAAACGCCGACCAGGACCACATCCGCCCGCGCCAGATCGGGGCCGCCCTGGCCGTCATCATGGCCAAGCGCGTAGGAGAGCGCTTCCATCCGGTTGAAATAGTCGGTGTCGAGCGAGTACTGCGCGCCGACCCGGGTCGAGAGCGGCGCGCCCAGATAGCGCGAAAGAATGGTCACCAGCGGGTCGAGCGCGCCGATGCAAGGCATGTCGAACTCCTGGCAGCCGCGCTCGAGCGCAGCGCGCAGCGCCGGATCGACGATGGTGTGCAGCACCACGCCTGGGGCTTCGGCGATCTCGCCGAGCGTACGCTCGAGCTGCTTCTGCGAACGCACCAGGGAATAGATGTGCTCGATCGGCAGGACGTTGTTGAACCGGGCGCACACCGCCCGCGCCATCGCGTTCAGTGTCTCACCGGTCGAGTCGGAGACGAGGTGGACGTGGAAATAGGTCGCCAAACGGACAGCGGTCATGCCGCGCTCGCGAAATTTTTCTGTGCAGACGTGGTTAACAACACCTTAACCGCACGCCTCCGACGGTGAAGCATATCCACCTCCGTCAACAGCCGCCCTCCGCCGCTTGCCGAGGTTGGGGAAAACCCTGCCGTCCGTCCCCCCATGGCGCCCTCGAGCCTCAACGTCCACAGGCCACCTGTCGTGGATTTCCCCAGGATGGCGATCCGCACCTTCCAAACCTGTGCGCGGACCACTGGAGATCGCCATTAAACCCGATAAAACTCAGCGACTTGTCGGTTATTGACAGACCTGTGACAGAGTCGCGCTCGGACGGTAGGGCCTTGTCGGTTCGCCTGTGGACAGCCGGCGTACAGCGTCGCTCGAGACGGACTTCTCCCCACCATTCCCAGCCCTATCTTTCTTCCATCAAAAGAATCTTCTTTGAATGAATGATATTGAAGAGGGCATGCCGACAGGCGTGGGCTTGAGCAGGCCCTGGCCTGGCGTCTAAGTCGGCGCCATGAACACGTCTCCCAAACTCTTGCGAGTCCTGGCCGGGGAGCGGTTCGATCATCCGCCCATCTGGTTCATGCGGCAGGCTGGTCGCACCCTGCCGGAATACCATGCCCTTCGCGCGACGGAGCCTGACTTCATCTCCCTCTGCTTCAACCCGGCGAAGGCGGCGGAAGTCACGCTGCAGCCCATGCGACGGTTTCCTTTCGATGCGGCCATCGTCTTCGCCGATATACTCCTCTTGCCGCGGGCCCTCGGTCAGGAGGTGTGGTTCGAGGCCGGCGAGGGACCCCGACTCGGCCCCCTGCCTGAACTGGCGGCGCTCGAGGGCGAGATCGAAGCTTCGACCGACCGCTTGGCGTCGATTGGCGAAACCCTGCGCCAGGTGCGGGCGGCTCTCGAGCCTGAGCGCGCGCTGATCGGCTTCGCCGGCGGGCCGTGGACCGTGGCGACCTACATGCTGCAGGGCCGCGGGGGCGAGCGTGACGAGGCCAGAGCGTGCGCCTTCGCCGATCCGGCCGGCGTCACAGCGCTGGTGGACGTGCTGGCGCGGGCGACGGCGCGCTACCTGGCGATGCAGGCGCGGGCCGGCGCCCAGGTGCTCAAGATCTTCGAATCCTGGGCCGACCAGCTCCCTGAGGATCTCTTCGAAGTTCTCGTAACGCGCCCACATCGGCGGATCGTCGACGACTTGCGGGCAGAGGGGATCGAAACCCCGATCATCGGCTTCCCACGCGGCGCCGGGGCGCTCGTCGAGCCCTATGCGGAAGAGGCGCGTGTACAGGCGGTCGCTCTGGACGTGCAGGCCCCAGCGGCGCTCGGCCGCAGGCTGCAGGCCAAGGTCGCCATCCAAGGGGCGCTGGATCCGCTGTTGCTGCGGGCGGGTGGCGAGGCTTTGGATCGTCGCGTGGACACCTTGATCGAGCAGTGGGGCGCTGGGCCCTATATCTTCAACCTGGGTCACGGGGTGCTGCCCGACACCCCGATCGAGCATATCGCCCGGGTGGCGGCGCGGGTCAGCGGTCGATGACCGAGCGCCGGCTCGCCGTGGTGCTGTTCAACCTGGGCGGCCCCGACGGTCAGGAAGACGTGCGGCCGTTCCTGCGCAACCTCTTCGCCGATCCGGCGATCATCGACCTGCCAGCGGCGGCGCGCCTGCCCCTGGCCGAACTGATCTCACGGACCCGAACGCGGAGCGCGAAATCCAACTACGCTGCAATGGGCGGCGGCTCGCCGCTCCTGGCCGGCGCCCGGGCCCAAGCCGAAGCGCTGCAGCGAGCCCTGTCGGAGGCAGGCGAGGCTGTGCGCGTCTTCATCGCCATGCGCTACTGGCGGCCGACCAGCGAGGAGACCGCACGCGAGGTGAAGGCGTTCGACCCGACCGACATCGTCCTGGCGCCGCTCTATCCGCAGTTCTCGACCACCACCACGGCCTCGTCGCTGGCTGCGTGGCGGGAAGCTTACGACGGGCCGGGACAAACCCATGGGCTGTGCTGCTGGCCGGCCAACGCGGGGCTTGCCCGGGCGCATGCCGAAGCCATCCTGGAAACCTGGGAGCAGGCCGGCCGGCCAAAAGTGCGGCTGCTGTTCTCCGCCCACGGCATCCCGCTGCGGACAGCCGCCAAGGGTGACCCCTACGCCTGGCAGGTCGAAGTCACCTGTCGTGAGGTGGCCGAGCGGCTTGGCGAGGGCTGGGACTGGCGGATCTGCTACCAGAGCCGCGTGGGTCCGATGAAGTGGCTGGGGCCATCGACCCCGGAAGCGATCGCCGCGGCGGCCGCCGAAGGGCTGGGCGTGCTGGTCGACCCGGTAGCGTTCGTCTCCGAGCACGTTGAGACCCTGATCGAGCTCGATCGTGACTATGCGACTCTGGCCAAGGCGGCTGGCGCGCCGTGCTATCTGCGCGCGCCGGCGGTGGGCGTGCGGCCGGCGTTCATCGATGGCTTGGCCCAGGCGGTGCGCGGCGCCCTCTCGCGAGGCGGTGTCGGGCCGGACGGGCCCACCTGCCCGGCAAGCTTCGCCAAGTGCGGGCGCACGAGGCAGGCGGCATGATCCACAACCTGCTGATCGGGCTTCATATCCTGGCGGTCATCGCCTGGATGGCCGGTCTGCTCTACCTGCCGCGGCTCTTCGCCTATCACACCCGCGCCGACGCCGGCTCGCAGATGGACGAGACCTTCAAGGTCATGGAAGCCAAGCTGATGGCCATGATCATCAATCCGTCCGGTTTCGCGGTGGTCGTCTTCGGCGGGGCGCTGATCTGGAATGACGTCGGGTCGTTCGGCTGGGATTATTTTGCCCGGCCCTGGGCGTTCGCCAAGCTGGCGGGCGTCATCTTCCTGTTTGGCTGGCATGGGTTTCTGTCGAGCGAGCGCAAGAAGATCGCGGTCGGGTCCAGTGTACGCACCGAGCGGTTCTGGCGGATGGTCAACGAGCTGCCGTTCCTGGCGGCAATCGTCATTGTGCTGTCAGCCACGCTGAAGTGGTGAGCTCAGTCTAGAACTTGGCGTGTACGCCGAGCGTATAGTACCGCCCCATGTAGTCGTAATAGCCCACCGGATAGGTTCCGACTGGATAGGGCGGCGCCGCGTTGGTGATATTGTTGATGTTGAGCGTCAGAGTCAGCCGCGGAATGATATCGTAAGCCAGCGACAGGTCGTGAGTATAGTACTGGTGAACCTTGAGCGGTTCTTGGTTGTCGTCGGTGAATGTGAGGTCGAAGTAGGTGACGCCCACGTAGTGGGTGGTCCAGCCGAAGCGGAACGGTCCCTTCTTGTAAGTCAGCTGGGCCATCCAGCGCCAGCGGGGCATGCCTTCCGAGGTGCTGCCGGCGAAGGCGCCGGCCGTGTTGATGGCGTCGAAACCCAGGCCTGACACGGAGGTGACGTAGCGGCGGTTGTTGACGGCGTCGACGTTGAAGTCGAACTGACCGAGGTCATTGTCCGTATGTACGAACGGCAGGCGATTGATGGCGCGATAATAGTCGAGTTTGTATTCGGCCCCGGCGTAGTGGGCGTAGCCGGCGTTGATGAAACCCTCGTTGGCGCTGAGCAGCTGGCCGATGTTGGGCCCGGCGCCGGCCCGGGTGAAGTCCGCACACGTGGCGCTGGGATAGTTGGGTGTGTCGTAGCACTGCTCGAGCAGCACGCCGACGGTGGCCGACTCGATCTCGTTACTGATGTTGATCTCGATGTAGTCGCCGGAAAGCGTCAATCCGGGGACCCACCGCGGTTGCAGGAGCAGGCCGTAAGTCCAGGAGTTGCCGACCTCGTTCTTGAGGTTCGGATTGCCACTGACCGTGACCGGGATGGTGTCGACTTCCACGAGTGAGTTGTTGAACGCGGCCAGAGCGGCGGCGCCCGCCGCCGCGTTGCCGCCCTCGAGAGCGGTGAAAGCGGCCAGACAGTTGGCTTGCCGCACCTTGGGGTTGGGGCCGGTGTCGATGTTGCTGGTCTGGCAGGGGTCCTCGCCGGTGTCATAGGCGGACGTGCTCGAGGCGAAGAGATCGGTCAGGGGCGGCGCCATGAAGGTCTTGCTGCGGCTGCCGCGCAGGGTGATGTCGGGAATGGGCGAGAATTCGCCACCGTAGTTCCAGGCCTCGTTATTGCCGGCGAGCGAATTGCTCACGTGCCGGTAGGCGCCGTTGAGCGTGAGCTTGTAGGCCCCCCAGGGGAAGTTGAAGCCTGGGCCGAGGATCGGCAGCGTGCCCTCGACGTAGTATTCGTCGGAGACCTCGGAGCCTTTCTGGCCGTTGATCGGGATGCTGTAGCCGGTGCCCTCGGCCGAGGCGAGATCAGGCGTGAAACTGGCCGCATCGCGGTGGTATTCGAAGCCCAGCGAGAGCCGGGCGTCGCCGGCCGGGAGTTTGAAGACGTTGGTCCAGACGTTGATCTGGCCATCGTCCAGGCGGTTGAAGGAATGATCGCCGAAGTTGGCGGTGAAATACTTTACCGACGCGGCGTTGCTCGCGGGGCTGCCGAAGGGATCGAAGGGGACGCAGCCCGAAATATACGGGTTGGTCGAGCCGGGGTTTTCCGCCGTCACCCGGCACATGGGTTGGCCGTTGGGGCCGATGATCGAATCAAGTGCGTAGCCATAGAGGTCGGGTACGGACCCGCCGCTGGCGGCATTGCCGTAGACGATGTTCGGGCTGTTGAACTGCGACCAGTTTTCGCCGCGCGCCCAATCCGCCGTCCAGTTGAAGGTGTGGCGGAAGACGCTGAAGTCGCCGGACAGCTCGAAATTGACGTTGAAGGTCTGGCTGGCCTGGCTGAACGGGGCCTGGGCGACATCCGAGTTGGACCGCGACAGGTAGAAGCCGTTGGCGTCGACGCCGTTCGCAGCGAGGACGGACTGGGCCTGGGGCGTGAGGTAGGCGTTCTGCGGCGAGATCTGCACCGCCAAGCCGGCCACCGGTGCGTTGAAACCCGGCGACTCGCCGAAGGCGATCGCGGCGAAATTCGGCTCGTCGAGACTGGCGGCGTAAACGTCTGCATAGTTGAAGGTGGCGTGGAAGTGCAGGTGATCGCTGAAATCATAGGTCGCCATGGCGTTGACGATTTTGCGGTCGACGCCGGTCTGCAACATCGTCAGGGGGGCCAGATTCAGGGCGTCGCCGCCCGACTCGGCGCAACCGACAATCTGGTTGAAGCAGGCGCCGTAGAGCGTCCCCGGATTGAACGCCACGAGACTGCCGCCCGGGGCGAACTGCGCAAGTTGGCCGTTGGGCAGGGTGAGCGGATTGCCGGTGTAGAAATTGTAGGGAACGCCCCACTCTGTCACGCCCGCGAACCGGTTGTTGGGGATGACGATTTGCGACGGTATCCCATTGGCGCCGGCCGCGGGGTTAGGGTTGGGCGCGAACGCTAGTTGCTGGGCGGTCCACGGCCGATCGGAATTGAGGACGTTGCTGGTCTGATCCCACAGGAAGTCGACCGCGACGTTGAGCTTGTCGTTGAGGAAGTTATGGCCGATCGCGGCTTCAACCGTATAGTGGGGCGCGTCGCCGTAGGTGGACCAGCCGCCCTGGACGTTGATCTCCTCGCCGACGTATCGCCGCTTCATGATGACGTTGACCACGCCGGCGATCGCGTCGGTGCCGTAGACCGCCGCTCCAGTCGCCGGCACAATTTCCGTCCGGTCCAGGAACAGGGTCGGCAGGTCGTTGATATCGACCTGGGAGCCGCCGGTATTGGCGAAGATGTTGGTCGGATTGTCGGTGACCGCACGGTAGCCGCTGATCAGCGTCAAGGTGTGCTGGCTGCCGAGGCTGAACAGGTCGATGTAGTTGACCCCGACCCCGAAGGAGGCCTGCGCGCCGGTCGGGATGACGCCCGCGCCGGTGATCGGCAGCTGGTTGATGGCGTCGGCGATGTTGGTGATGCCGCGCTGCTGGATGTCGACGCCGCTGAGCGTGGTGACCGGCTGGACCGACGTCAGGTTCGCGACGGGTATGCGCGAGCCGGTGACCACGATTTCTGAAACCGAGACGGACGAGGACTGGCCGGCCTGGCAGTTGGGTTTGGTCGGCGGGCAGTTCGGGGCCGCGGTCTGGGCAGCCGCGGCGCCGGCCATGGCCAGGGCCGCGAGCGCGGAAGACGCGAACAGAATTTGGTGCCTCGTCGCCAAGGTGTTCTCCTCATTGGGAAAACGCTCCTCACCGGCGCTTGGCCAAGTGGAACCGGACCCTCAGCAAAAGGCTACCAGCGGGCGCCAACGCAACAAGCTGAGCCGAGCGACACAGGGGGTGTTATCGCGAGCGGTGTGGCGTCGTGGCGACGGTTCAAACGAACGCCTTTTAAGCATTCGGCGTAACGACCAGAAAAACCCGGAGATTGCGCGACTGCTAGATCACACCTTGCGAACGCCAATAGTGGACGCAAATGGAAAAAAATCGACGCGCTGGGCCCTGTGCTCAGAGCCTCGAATGCGGGTCGCTCGTGAACTCGCGCTCCGTGAGGCTGGACAATCGACCGGCGGCTCAATCCAACGGGTGATATTTGTCCAGCCAGCCGGCCTGGCCTCGAGCACGGCGCGCGATTGGCTTCCACTGTTAGCAGGCCGAGCACATCCACGGGCCTTTGTGCGGCGCGGAAGGCGTCGGCCGTTTCGGTGGCCTGGCGTAACGGCGCCACCGTGTCGTCCTTACCGCGGGTCAGGAGGATAGGCGCGGCGGCGGCGACCGCGTGCCTGACAAGCGACGACTTGGCGGCGCCGGGATCGTCGTTCGCCTTGAGCCCTCAGCACGCGGCAGGAGCGATCCTGGCGCATGGTCAAAGAGCTGCCGTTCCTTCGCGGCGATCATGGTCGTGTTGTCGGCCACCCTCAAATGGTGAAGGTCACCGGACTCAGAGCTTCGCGTGTATGGCCAGCAAGTAAACGCGCCCGATGAAGTCGTAATAACCAACTGGCAAGGTGCTGGCCGGGTAAGGCG
>JBEKQJ010000018.1:0-20155 GCA_049519835.1 Caulobacteraceae bacterium
GGCCGTTGAGGAACGTCAGCGTGCGCGACATGGCCAGGGCCGCGTCGGCCGCGTCGTAGTGCTCACCGCCAGGGCGGGCGAAAGCGTGGTCGCGCCCGGGGTAGGTGAAGATCTCTGCGATCGAACGGTTCTTCAGCGCCTCAATTATAATGCGCTGGGCCGGCTTGGCGACAAAGCCATCCTCTTCGGCGATGTGCAGCATCAGCGGCGTGACCAGGGTGTCTGCCTCGCGGATGCGCTGGTCGATGCCGACGCCATAGAAGCCCACCGCTGCGTCGATGTCGGTGCGCGTGGCGGTCAGGAAGGCGAGTAGGCCGCCGAGGCAAAATCCCACCGATCCCACCGCACCGTTGCAGCCTGGGTCGCCACGCACATGGGCGATCGTCGCCCCGATGTCCTTGACGCCCTTGTCGACATCGAAGGCGTTGAAGAGTTCGAAGGCGCGCTTCCACTCCGCCTCGGTCTTGTCGGTAATGTCGATCCCAGGTTCGATCCGCCAGAACAGATCTGGGCAGACGGCCAGGAAACCCTGGCGGGCGAATTCGTCGGTCAGGTCGCGCATGACCTGGTTCACGCCGAAGATTTCCTGGATGACGATCAGGGCGGGCGCCCTGGTCGCGGCGGGCCTCGCCACATAGGCGCCGAACGACGCGCCGGCGCGTGGAATGGAGATCATATCGCCCATCGTTCGCTCCCTTGTGCTGTGCGCTGAGGGCTCTAGCCTGGGAGGGGGCGCTTGGCCCATAACATTGTCGTGCAATGTGCGGAGGCCGTGGGCGATGAAACTGAAGGTGGAAGTGGATTGCACGCCGCAGGAAGCGCGGGCCTTTCTAGGGCTGCCCGACGTCAAAGCGCTGAATGACCATCTGGTCGAGGAAATGAAGAACCGGATGGACGCCAATCTGGCGTTGGTGGCGCCCGAGGAGCTGATGAAGAACTGGATGACGTTCGGCGGCCAGGCCTCCGAACAGTTCATGAAGCTGATGACCGCGGCGGCGGGCGTGGCGGCCCAGAGATGACGGACACCATCTTCGCCCTGGCCACGGCGCCAGGGCGGGGGGCGGTGGCGATCATCAGAATTTCGGGTCCTGGCGCGCGCGAGGCCTTGTCGACGATTGCCGGGCGCGCAGGGCGGCCGGGGCATGCGCGCGTGAGGACTTTGAGGGACGCGGCCGGCGACGTGCTCGATACGGCGCTGACGCTCTTTTTTTCGGCCCCACGCAGCTACACCGGCGAGGATTGCGCCGAGTTGCACGTGCACGGCGGTCTGGGCGTTGTCGACTCGGTCACTGACGCGCTCCTGGCGCTGGGTTTGCGGCTCGCCGAACCGGGCGAGTTCACACGCCGGGCGTTCGAGAACGGCAAACTCGATCTCGATCAGGCCGAGGCGGTGGCCGACCTGGTCGACGCCGAAACCCGCAACCAGGCGCGTCAAGCGCTTGGCCAGCTCGAAGGCCGGCTGGGCGAGCGGTACAAGACCTGGCGGGATCTGCTGGTCGAGGCCCTGGCCCATCTCGAGGCGGCGGTGGACTTTCCCGACGAGGAAATTCCCGCGGGCGTGGCGGATCAAGCCCGCGCCGCACTGGAGCGACTGGCGGGCGATCTCGATCTGGCGCTCGCTGACGAGGGGCGGGGACAGCGTGTTCGCGAGGGCTATCGGGTCGCCATCGTTGGCGCGCCCAACGCCGGCAAAAGCAGCCTGGTCAATGCCCTGGCCGGTCGTGACGCGGCGATCGTCACCCATATCCCGGGCGCGACGCGCGACGTCATCGAAGTCCCCCTCGTTATCGATGGCTACAAGGTGTTGCTCGCCGATACGGCCGGCATCCGGGTCAGCGACGAACCGATCGAGGCGGAGGGCGTCCGGCGGGCCCGCGCCTGGGCGGCCGCCGCCGACCTGCGCCTGTGGCTGGTGGATCAAGGCGGCGATGCTGGGGCCTGGCGGGAGGCGTTGGATCTGGTCCGCGCCGGCGACATGCTGGTGCTCAACAAGACAGACCTCGCGGCCGGGGTCGATTTGCACGAGGCGCGGGCCGCGGCCGCGGCTCTTCATCTGGAGACACTTTCGGTGTCATTGCTGGAGGGTCGGGCCGAAGCCCTTGAATCGCGGCTGGCGGCGCGACTTCGCCAGGAGCTGTCGGGCGCGGACTTTCCGGCCGCGACGCGGGCGCGGCACGAGCATCTGCTGCGTGAGGCGCGCGGAAGCCTCGGGCGCGCGCTGGATGAGCTGCGGGATCCCGAACTGGCCGCCGAAGACGCGCGGCTGGCGGCTCGCGCCCTGGCGCGGATCAGCGGCCGCGTCGATGCCGAGGATGTGCTGGAGCGCGTCTTCGCGACCTTCTGCATCGGCAAGTAGGTGTTTCACGTGAAACAGGGCCAGTAGCTGCCCCCCTCCCGGCCTTCGGCCGTACTCCCCCCTGAGGGGGAGAGAGGCGCCGACGTTCTCCTCCCCCTCTGGGGGAGGGGGACCGCGAAGCGGTGGAGGGGGTATCCCTAAACTGTTTCACGTGAAACACCGAGGCGCGCGCGGGTCGACCCGTCCACCCGTTTAGAGTATTCACCACCCCCCATGTCTCGCACCTTCGACGTCATTGTGATCGGCGGCGGCCACGCCGGCTGCGAAGCCGCGGCGGCGGCGGCGCGCTTTGGCGCCCGCACGTTGCTGGCCACCCACAAGCTCGAAACCATCGGCGAAATGTCATGCAATCCAGCCATCGGCGGGGTGGGCAAGGGTCACCTGGTGCGGGAGGTCGACGCCCTCGACGGCCTCATCGGGCGCATGGCCGACGCCGCTGGCATCCAGTTCCGGATGCTCAATCGTTCCCGCGGCCCGGCCGTGCGCGGACCAAGAGCGCAAATCGACCGCAAGCTCTATCGCCAGGCCATGCGGGCGGCGCTGGAAGCCCAGCCTAATTTGACCCTGCTGGCCGCGGCCATTGAGGATCTGGTCGTCGAAGACGGCCGCGTGGCGGGGGCGGTAGATGCGGCCGGCGAAACGTGGCGCGCTGGCGCCGTCGTGCTCACCACCGGCACCTTCCTCAAGGGCGTGATCCATCGCGGCGACGAACGCATTGCCGCCGGCCGCATCGGCGATGCGCCATCCGTCGGCCTCTCGGAGAGGCTCTATGGCCTTGGTCTCGCCATGGGGCGGCTGAAGACCGGCACACCCCCGCGCCTCGATGGCCGCACGATCGCCTGGAGTCGGCTGGAGATGCAGCCGGGCGATGAGCCGCCCGTCCCGTTCTCCTTCCTCACCGATCGCATCGACCGCGATCAGGTTGCCTGCGGCATCACGGCGACCACTGCCGAGACCCATGCGATTATCGCCGATCGTCTGGCGGAGTCGGCGGTCTACGGCGGCCGCCTGTCAGGCCGTGGGCCGCGCTACTGCCCGTCCATCGAGGACAAGGTGGTGCGCTTCGGCGACCGTGACAGTCATCAGATCTTCCTGGAGCCGGAAGGCCTCGACGACCCCACCGTCTATCCAAACGGCATCTCCACCTCGGTGTCGGCCGCGACCCAGGACGCCTTCCTGCGCACCATCCCCGGCCTGGAAGACGTTGCGGTCCTGCGCCACGGCTATGCGATCGAATACGACTACGTCGATCCGCGCGAACTCGCCGCCACCCTGGAAGTGATGCGGCTGCCGGGCCTCTATCTCGCCGGCCAGATCAACGGCACCACCGGCTACGAAGAAGCCGCCGCCCAAGGCCTCATGGCGGGGCTCAATGCCGCGCGCGCCGCGGCAGATCAGGACGGCGCGGTGTTCGGCCGCGACGAAGCCTACATCGGGGTGATGATCGATGATCTGGTCACGGCCGGAGTCACTGAGCCCTACCGGATGTTCACCAGCCGGGCTGAATTCCGCCTGCGGCTGCGGGCCGACAACGCCGATCAGAGGCTGACGTCGCGCGGCGAGAAGCTAGGCTGTGTGGGGCGGGCGCGGGCCGACGCCTTCGCCGCCAAGGCCAAGGCCCTTGCGGCTGCGCGCGCCGAGGCGGAGTCGCTCAAGCTGACCCCAGCGGCGGCCGCGCGGGAAGGCTTCCGCGTTACGGCCGACGGCCAGCGGCGCAGCCTCATTCAGCTCCTCGCGCACAAGGACATCGGCTTCGACGCCCTGGCGCGCGTCTGGCCGCAGATCGCCGCCTGGACCCCCGCCGCGCGCGAGCAGATCGAGATCGAGGCGGCCTATCTCGGTCACCTGGAGCGGCAGGAGGCGGACATCGCCCTTTTCCGTCGTGACGAGGATCTCGACCTGCCGGCTGACCTGAACTATGCCGCCCTCGGCGGTCTCTCCAACGAGGCGCGTGAGAAGCTCGCGGCGGTGCGGCCAGCCACGCTCGGCCAGGCGGCGCGCATCGAAGGCGTCACGCCCGGCGCCCTCACCACCTTGCTGGCTCATGTCCGACGCCGCCGCGCCGCCTGACGGCGTGGCGGACAGCCTGCGCGCGCTCGGAGTCTCGGCTGAGGCCCTGGACGACGGCGAGCGCCTGCGCCGCATGCTGGTGGAAGCCAACACCCGCATGAACCTCGTCGGGGCGAGCACCCTGGATGACTTCTGGCGACGCCATTTCCTCGACAGCGCTCAGCTCCTGGCCCTCGCGCCTGAGGCTCGGCGCTGGGCGGACCTGGGCTCAGGCGCGGGGTTTCCGGGCCTGGTTCTGGCCATCCTCCTCAAGGATGCTCCGGGTACGGAAGTCCACCTGGTAGAGAGCATGTTGAAGAAGTGCGGCTTTCTCGGCGAGGTGGTCCGCGAGCTCGGCCTGCCGGCGCGCGTACACAATCAGCGGGCGGAAGATCTGCCGCTTACGGTGGAGGTGGTGGCGGCGCGCGCCTGCGCGCCCCTGAGCCGGCTGCTCGGCTTCGCCAGGCCATCACTGAGGCGTGACGCGCGGGGCCTGTTTTTGAAGGGCGCCGAGGTTGACACCGAGCTTGCCGAGGCGCGGAAATCATGGCGATTCAAGGTGGCTACCCACCCGAGCCTGAGCGATCCGCGCGGGCGCATCCTCGAGATAACGGAGCTGGCGCGTGCGTCGTAACGCGTTGAAAATATTGGCCGTTTCCAATCAGAAGGGTGGCGTTGGCAAGACCACGACGGCGATCAACCTCGGCACCGCCCTGGCGGCGATGGGCGAAAAGGTGCTGGTGATCGATAGCGATCCCCAGGGCAACGCCTCGACCGGCCTCGGCGTGCCGCCGCAGGCCCGCAAGCTGACGGCCTACGACGTCCTGATGGAAGATGTGTCGGTCGCCTCGGCCACCGTCGAGACGGCCGTACCGGGGTTGGACCTCCTGCCGTCGGAGTCGGATCTCTCGGGCATAGAGCTCGAGCTCGGCGCCAAGCCGCGGCGCGCCTACCGCCTGCGCGACGCCCTGACGCCGGTGCGGGCCGAGGGCCGCTACAGCTGGGCGCTGATCGACTGCCCGCCGTCGCTCAATCTTCTGACGCTCAACGCCATGGCGGCGGCCGACTCGGTGCTTGTGCCCCTGCAATGCGAATTCTTCGCGCTGGAGGGCCTCTCCCAGCTCATGCACACCATCGAGCTGGTCAAGAACGCCCACAACACCGGCCTCACCATCCAGGGGGTGGTGCTGACCATGTACGACCGACGCAACACCCTCTCGAAGCAGGTGGCCAGCGACGTGCGCGCCTATCTCGGCGACAAGGTCTACGAGACCATGATCCCCCGCAACGTGCGGGTGTCGGAGGCGCCGGGCTTCGGCAAGCCGGTGCTGATCTATGATCTCGAGTGCGCCGGCAGCCAGGCCTACATCGACCTGGCCAAGGAGCTCCTGGCGCGCGAGCGCGGCCGGGCCAAGGCGGAGGCGGTGAATGGCTGAGCGGCGGGGACTGGGGCGCGGGCTGTCGGCGCTGCTCGAAGAGGCGCAGGCGGCGACCACCCAGGAGACGCGCCGTGCATCCGGCGTCCAGGAGCTGCCGATCGAGCTCGTCCGGCGCAATCCGGACCAGCCGCGGCGGCATTTCGCCCCCGAGACCCTGCAGGAGCTGGCCGATTCCATACGCGAGCGCGGCGTGATCCAGCCGATCATCGTCCGCGCCCTCGCCGAAGCGCCCGGCGAATACCAGATCGTCGCCGGCGAGCGTCGCTGGCGCGCCGCCCAGCTGGCCGGCCTGCACGCCATCCCGGCCCTGGTGCGAGAATTCACCGAGATCGAGGTCTTCGAGGTGGCCCTGATCGAAAACGTTCAGCGCGCCGACCTCAACCCGCTGGAAGAGGCGCGCGGCTACGACGCCATGGTCAAGCGCTTCAACCGCACGCACGACACCATCGCCGGCATCGTCGGCAAGAGCCGCAGCCACGTGGCCAACACCATCCGGCTGACCCGCCTGCCAGAGCGGGTGCAGGACCACGTGGAGAGCGGCCGGCTGACGGCCGGCCACGCCCGCACCTTGCTCGATCTGGACGACGCCGAGGCGCTGGCAGAGCGGATCATCCGCGACGGCCTCAACGTGCGCCAGGCCGAGGCTCTGGCCCGGCGGGCGCGCGCCGTCACTGATGCGCCGCCGAAGGCGACCCGACCGTCCGGCAAGAGCGCCGACACCGCGGCGCTGGAAAGCGACCTGGCCGAAGTGCTTGGTCTCACAGTAGATATCCGCGACGCTGGCGGGGCCGGCGAGGTGCGCATCGCCTATCGCACCCTGGAGCAGCTCGACGATCTCTGCGCCCGACTCATGCGACCGCCTCCGGGCCGCGCGCGGGGTTAGCGCGTCCTTTCTCAAAGGGGGCGACATGAGTTTCAACTGGAGTCAGGCCGTTGGCGCGTTCGCCGGCGTGGTTACGCTGGGCGGCGCGTTCCTCTGTATGGGGGCCGCGGCGCCGGCCCACGACCTCGGTGTGATCGACGTCCGGCGCATCAATGTTCGCGAGCCCGACGGAAAGCTTCGGCTGGCGATCTTCGACGCGGCGAACGCCCCCGGCATCGTAATCCGTGGGCGCGAGATCCCTCATCCCGACCGCCGCGTGGCGGGCATGCTGTTCTACAACGACGAAGGCAGCGAGAACGGCGGTCTCGTCATCGGCGGCGAGCGCGATGCGAACGGCGTCCGCCACAGTCACGAGAGCCTGACCTTAGATCGCTATGAGCAGGACCAAGTGGTGCAGCTTCAAGCCTCAGAGGATGGCGCCGACCGCCTCGCCGGCCTCAGCGTTGTCGACCGCCCAGAACAAAGTTTGGACTGGGCCGCCATAGAGCGCGGGGAACATCTCCAGGGCCCTGCGCGAGACGCGGCGTTCGCCAACGCCCATGTTGGCGTCGCCCAGCGAGCCTTCCTCGGCCGTACGGAGAGTGGGGAGTCCGAGGTCGTTCTCCGCGACTCAGCCGGCAAGAAGCGGCTGGTGCTTAGTGTGGCGGCCGACGGCGTGGCCCGGATCGCTTTTCTCGACGCCGCCGGCAAGGTGACCCGGACGATCGATCCGGGCGGCTAGTCCTTCGGCGCCTCATTCGCCATCGGCAGAGGCGCGCCCGTCTCCAGCAAGGTCTTGAGGTTGGAGAGAATGGCCGGCCAGCCGCCCGACACCGCCTCGATGAACTTCGAGGGATCGGCGTCGATCTCGTGGGTCACCTGCAGGCGGACGATCTCGCCTTGGGGCGCGATTTCGATCGTGCATCGCGAGACGCCCTCGGCGGTGAGCTCCGGCCGGAACTGGTTTTGCCAGGCGATCACCAGCCGGTGCGGCGGCTCGGCTTCGAGGATGCTGCCGGAGTCCGCCGTCCGGCCATCGTCAAACACCAGCCTCCAGTTCGAGCCCGGCGTCCAGTCGGTGACATGGGTGACACCGTGCCAATAGACCTTGGTGAACTCCGGCTTGGTGAGCGCCTCCCAAAGCTTTTCCGGCGTCGTGCGGATGTAGGTCACGTAGAGAAAGCGGCTAGTGGTCATCGTCTTGATCCTCCAAGCTTTTCTTGAGGTCGGCGAGGGCCCGCAGGGGTCCGGCCTGAAATCTCCCGATCCAGCGATCGGCGATCTCCTGGATCGGTACGGGATTGAGGTGATGCAGCCGTTCGCGCCCCCGCCGCTCGCTGACAACCAGGTTGGCCGCTTCGAGGATGTCGAGGTGCTTGGTCAGGGCCTGCCGGCTCATCGCATGTCCTTGCATCAGTTCGCTCAGCGTCTGGCCGCCGCGCAGCCGCAGGCTGTCCAGCAGGGCGCGTCGGGCCGGATCGGCCAGGGCCTTGAAGACCGGATCGGCGTCCATGGCGGCTATATGCAACCTAATGGTTGCGTAATCAAGCCCGGAGCGGGTTCCGTAAAAGTGGGAACCGGTTTTGCGATCAGAACGCGTTCAAACTCAAAACTAGAGGCCGAGGGCCCGGGCGCGACCGGCGAGGCTGAGGGCCAGGCGTTCGGCGATCAGCGAGTCGGGCGCGCCGGTCTGCTTGCAGGCGATGTCGGCGGCCAGAAGATCGCCCTGCACGGCGTCCAGCTCCGGCAAGCCCCAGCTGCGCGCCTGCCGGCCGATCTCGCGTTGGGATTTCCAGAACGGCTCCGCCGCCTTGACCGCTTCCTCCAGCGAGGCGCCGGCGCGGCGAGCGACCGCCACGCGGCGCAGTTTGGCCAGATGGCCGCTCATCGCTCGCACGGCCGCGGCCCCGTCCAGCCCCTCGCGGGCGGCGCGCCTCAGATGCGCCTGCGCGGCGGCCAGGTGGCCGCCGAACGCCTCGCTGGCGGCCTCGGAGACCGAGGCCTCGGGCTCCACGCCCAGGAAGTCCTCCAGCTCCTTCGGCCCCGCCGTCACGCCGGAGCCCGGCCCCAGGAACAGGATCAGCCGCTCGATCTCCTGGCGGGCCACGCCGCGCTCGTGTGGCAGGCGCGAGGCGAAGAGCTGCTGCGCCTCGGCGGTGAGCCCAAGCCCTTCCTTGGCCAGCGCCTCACGTGTGAAGCGGATGAGATCGCCGGCTTCGTCGGCGTAGCAGGCGATGACCCCGCATCCGGCCTGCTTCTCGGCCAGCAGCCGCAGGGCCGAGCTGCGGCCGAGGTCGCCGGCCTCGATGACCAGGAAGGCCTCGGGATTGAGCCGGCCCTCGAGATGGGCGGTCAGCGCCTCGGCGGCGATCCGCTCGGCCCGCGCCGCCCCGCCGAGGCGAACGCGCACCAGCCGGCGTCCGCCCATCATCGAGATGGCGGCCAGCTCCTCCTCCAGCCGCGCCGGCTGGGCGGTGAGATCGTCCTCGGTGAGCTGGGCGGTGTCGAACGGATCGTCCGGACGGCTGGCGACGGCGGCGGCCAGCTCGGCCCCGCGCTCACGCACCACGCCCAGGTCGCGGCCGTAGATGAATGCGGCGCGAAACTCCGGCCCGGGGCCTTTCAGAAACCGCGCGACGTCCTGACGCTTCAGGATCACGTGAGCGTCTAAGGGTTCTTGGCGACGTGTGAAGCCATCCAGGCGGCCAGCTCGATCTCGATCTTGCGGGCCACGTCGGAGGCGGCGCGCTCCTGGCTGTCCTGGCGGGCGGCGATGCCGGCGTAGGGATCGTTGGCGGCATCGTAGCTGACGTCGCTGACCGCGCGGCCGTGATGCACCACCTGGCCGGTGGAGAGGTCGGTGAGCGTGTAGTCCACCGTCACGCCAACCTGGTAGCGCTCGGCGTAATCGTTGAGCGTCAGGCCGCGCGGATCCCGCGTCTGGTCGACCGCCAGGGCGAGCCGGTAGGCCGGCGTCTCGTCCTTGTTGCGCGCCAGGTCGTCGTCGAGCGATTCGCGCACCAGGTAGGCGACGCGGCCGTTGGGGGCCTCGATCTGGATCGACGACAGGCCCTTTGAGAGCCCGGGCGTGGCGTACAGCGGTGTAAAACCACAGCCGCCCAGCAGAGCGGCGGCGGTCAAGCCGACTGACAGGGCCACCGCGCCCCTCATGCGGTTTGAATCACCACGTTGGCGATCCGGTCCGGCACATGAACGAAGCGAATCACCGTCGCGCCCGCCAGTTTGGGGCCGATATCCGGGTCGCTGCGCATCAACTCCCACACCACATCCTTCGAAGCGCCGGCCGGCGCGCGGATTTCACCGCGGCGCTTGCCGTTGATCTGGACGGGAAGAACCTTCTCCTCGTCCTCCGTCAAGGCGGGATCGTAGACCGGCCACGGCGCGGCCGCCACCAGGCCCGCTTCTCCCAGGCGTGACCAGCACTCCTCGGCCAGGTGCGGCGCGAACGGCGCCACAAGACGGGCCAGCACGCTCAGCGCCTCGGCGCGAGCGGCCAGCACGGCTGGCGAGGCGGTTTCAATCTTTGCGGCGCGTAACTCGCCGACCAGCTCGTAGATGCGGGCGATGGCGCTGTTGAACCGGAACCCCTCGAGCGCTTCGGTCACGGCTTTGATCGTCTTGTGTGTCGCGCGCCGCAGCGCCAAGGCGGTCGAATCGTCAGAGGTCACTGCGCCGACCGCCGCCGGCTGGGCGTCGAACTCGCTCCAGACGCGGTTGATCAGCTTCCAGGCGCCCTCGACGCCGGCGGTGGTCCATTGCACGTCGCGGTCGGGCGGCGAGTCGGAGAGGACGAACAGGCGCGTCGCGTCGATGCCGTAGGTGTCAGCGATGTCGGCCGGCGCCACTACGTTGCGCTTGGACTTCGACATCTTCTCCGGATCGCCGATGATCAGCGGCTCGCCGGTCTCGATGTCCCGGGCGCGGCGCGTCGCGCCCTCGGCCTCGATCTTGACCCTGGCCGGCTCGACCCACTCGCCGCTCTGCCGGCGATAGGTCTCGTGGGTCACCATGCCCTGGGTGAACAGGCCGGCGAACGGCTCGTCGACGCTGAGCATGCCCTGGTCGCGCAGGGCGCGGGTCACGAACCGCGCATAGAGCAGATGCAGGACGGCGTGCTCGATACCGCCGATGTACTGGTCGACCGGCATCCAATGACTGGCCGCCGGCCCGATCGGCGCCTCGGCGTGCGGATCGGCGAAGCGGGCGAAGTACCAGGAGGAATCGACGAAGGTGTCGAGGGTGTCGGTCTCGCGCTCGGCCGGGCCGCCGCAGTTGGGGCAGGTGACGTGCTTCCAGGTCGGGTGCCGGGCCAGGGGATTGCCCGGCCGGCTGAAGTCGAGCCCCTCGGGCAGACACACCGGCAGGTCCGCCGCCGGGACGGGCGTCACGCCGCAGGCCTGACAATGGATGACCGGGATTGGGCAACCCCAGCCGCGCTGGCGCGACACGCCCCAGTCGCGCAGGCGATAGATCACCGCCCCCTCACCCTGCCCGTTCGCCTCGATGCGGGCGATGGCGGCGGCCTTGGCGGCCTCGATGTCCAGGCCGTCGAGAAAGCCCGAGTTGAAGATCTTGCCGGGGCCGGTCCAGGCTTCCGACCCAACGACAAACGTCTCAGGGTCCGCGCCGGCCGGCAGCACCACCGGCCGCACCGGCAGGCGATATTTGCGGGCGAAGTCGAGGTCGCGCTGGTCGTGAGCCGGGCAACCGAAGATGGCGCCCGAGCCGTAGTCCATCAGCACGAAGTTGGCGATCCAGACCGGCAGGCGCCAATCGGGGTCGAACGGATGGCGGACGGTGAGGCCGGTGTCGAAGCCAAGCTTTTCAGCCGACTCGATCTCAGCTTCCGAGGTGCCGCCACGGCGGCACTTGGCGAGAAAATCCCGGACCTCCGAGCTGGCTGCCGCCAGTTCCTCCGCCAGCGGGTGGTCCGGCGCGATGGCGAGGAAGCTGGCCCCGAACAGGGTGTCCGGACGCGTCGTGTAGACCGGGATCCCGCCCTCGCGGCCGTCGAAGGCGAAGGTCAGCTCGGCCCCGCGTGAGCGGCCGATCCAGTTCTCCTGCATCAGCCGCACCTTGTCCGGCCAGCGCTCGAGCCCGGCCAGACCTTCCAGCAGCTCGTCGGCGTAGCGCGTGATGCGCAGGAACCACTGCGTCAGCTTCTTGCGCTCGACCGGCGCGCCGGAACGCCAGCCGAGGCCGTCGATCACCTGCTCGTTGGCGAGCACGGTCATGTCGACCGGATCCCAGTTGACGAGGCCCTCCTTGCGGTAGGCCAGATCGCTCTCCCACAGCTTCAGGAACCAGGCCTGCTGGCGGCCGTAGTATTCCGGCTCGCAGGTGGCGAACTCGCGCGACCAGTCGATGGAAAGTCCGAGCCGCTTCAGCTCGTCGCGCATGACCTCGATGTTGCCGAGCGTCCACTCGCGCGGGTCGACGCCCCGCTCGGCGGCGGCGTTCTCGGCCGGCAGGCCGAAGGCGTCCCAGCCCATCGGGTGAAGCACATTGTAGCCGCGCGCGCGCTGGAAGCGGGCGTTGACGTCGCCCATGGCGTAGTTGCGCGCGTGGCCGACGTGCAGGCGCCCCGACGGATAGGGGAACATCTCCAGCGCGTAGTATTTCGGCCGGTCGGAATCGTCGCGCGCGCGATCGACGCCGGCCGCTTCCCAGGCGGCGCGCCATTTCGGCTCGACCGTTTTCGGATCGTAGCGGGGCATGGCGCTTACAGCGCTAGCCCTTCAAGTTGGAAAGCCGAAGCTCCCGCGCCCGGGTAAGGATGGCGTTCTCGATGTCGATCGAGGTCTGCGCCGAGGTCGGCGCGTCCACCCAACCGCCGCCGCCGCCGTTGTTCACCTGGCGGAAGATGGTGACGTTCAGGCCGTCGGCGCGCAGGCGCGTGTCGAGGATGTAGACCGTCGCCTTGAACCGCTCGTCCGGCTTTTCGGGATTGGTGTACCAATCGGTGATCACCACCCCGCCGTAGGGGTCGGCTGACGTCAGGGGCATGAAGGCCAGCGTATCCAGCGTGGCGCGCCACAGATAGCCGTTGACGCCAATCGCGCCTTCCGGAACCCGGTGACCCTTCACGGAGTAGCTGTTGTCCTTGTGGGCGCAGCCGGCGAGCGCCAGCGTCGCCGCTCCCAGCACCAGTGCGCGGGTCGCCCAGCCCATCCGTCCACGTCCGATATCGCCGTGCGGCGCCGGCATTGTCATAAGTCTTGCTTTCCCGTTCCGTTTACGCCGCTTCCAGCGCAGTTCGCCCGCCCGGCGGGCCCCGGGTCTATCGCATTCGCGCCTGACCGCCAAACGCGAATCGCGGGCAGGGCGCGTGACCGACGTGCAACAGCGACGAAGGTTCGCTCGGTCACGACGAAGATTCGTATCCCTGGCGGTTGACGATCGGGGCCTCTGGGCCTTTATCGGAGGTTGGGCTAGCCAACGCGTGTGCGCGGGCTGCAGGAGTTTGGGGGATTATTCGGGTCGTCGCCATGAAGTCGCTGGGCCTCGCCATTGCCGCCGCTGCGACGCTTGCGTTCTCCGCAGGCGCCTTTGCCGCGCATGCCGAGGGCGCCCAGACGATGCTGATCTCCGATTCCGACTTCTCCGCCCCGAACTTGACTGGCGCGCCGCCGACCACCACCCGGCGCAACCTGGAGTGGGACGACAGCAAGGGCCGCTGGGGCCTCAACTTCGGCGTCGAGCAGCACTCCACCGATCGCGATCTGCAGCTCAAGGACATGTCCTCCGGCGTCTACTACAAGCTCACCAAGCGCCTGCATATCGGCGGCGCGGTCAGCCTCGCCCCCGACCAGGTCGAAACCCTGCGCATGGGCCAGCCGCAGGCGCCCGCCCCGCGCGTCCGTCTCGAGACGGTCTTCAAGTTCTAGCCAGCGCTTCGATCGCCCGTACTTCGCGATTGATGTCTAGGTCGTCGGGCGGCTTTGCGCTCGCAACCGCAGTTCAGCAAAATAACCGACATCGGCCCCCGCTGTTGTCGGCGAACCCGCACCCCCCAGGAGAAGGCCGCGAAGATGCTGCCGGTCCTGTTCCGCCAGGATCAGTTCGCGGACATATTCGCCGCTGCTCCCATGGCCGCGCTCCGAGACCTGCGTATCTACGAAGGCCCTGAGCGCCTCGGGCAACGAAATGTTCATGGTGCTCATGTCGCCGATTCTATGGATTCGGCCAAATCTGCCAAGACGGGGCGGCCGGCTGTGAGCTCGCCTGGGCACCGATCGCAGCCACTCCGACATTTTTGTTATTGCGTGACGGCCGTCATGAGGCCTGTGCGCTTCTAAGAGGAAAAGGCTCCAACCCCTCACATTGCTAAAGCCTCCACCGCGGCCAGGCCGACCACGCCGGTGGCGGCGAGCTTTCGCGCGTTGTCCGCATTCACGCCGCCCAGGGCGTAGACCGGCGTCTTCACGTCACGCGCGAGACGGGCGAGGGCCCGCGGCCCGGTCGGCCGGCCGGCTGACGGACTGCGGCTCGGGAACACCGGCGAGACGACGACGGCATCCACGCCGGCGCGTTTTGCGCGCAACGCCGCCGGGAGGCTGTGCGCCGCCGCCGTCACCAGGAAGCGGCCGCGGAACCGTCGCGCCTTTGCCGCCAGGCGCTCTGGCAGGTGCAGGCCGTCCGCGCCGAGACGCCGCGCCAGGCGCGGGTCGGCCCCGACCAGCAGCGTGAGACCGCGCCGGCGGCAGACGCGGGCCAGGGCCTGGCCGGTCTCGACCGCGTCGGGTGCGCCGAAAGCGCGGAACACCACGCCCGCCCCGCGCGGCAGACGCGTCGCGATCGCCGCTGGATTCGGCGTCCGCTGAGGGTCGGTGAAGAGCAGCAGCGGCGGCAGGGCCTTCCGCCCGCGGCGGACGCGCTCTAGCCTTCTGGCGCACCGCCACAGCCGTGAAATCCCGCTCAATGACCCACCCGACCTTCGATCCTGCCGAAGCCAGACGCGCGGTCCTGTCGGCGATCGACGCGGCGGCGCGGGCGGCGGGCCGCGACCCGGTCGGGATCACCCTGACAGCCGTCAGCAAGCAGCAGCCGTGGTCGCGCATCGCCCCGGTGCTGGCCGCCGGTCAGAGGGTGTTCGGCGAGAACCGGGTGCAGGAGGCGGCCGAGCGCTGGCGCGATCATCGCGCTGGCGTCGAATTGCGCCTCATCGGGCCGCTGCAGACCAACAAGGCGCGCGAGGCCGTGCGGCTCTTCGACGTGATCGAGAGCCTCGACCGGCTGCGTCTCGCCCGCGCCCTCGCCGACGAGATCGCCGCCGCCGGTGCGGCGCCCAGGCTGCTGGTGCAGGTCAACACCGGCGAAGAGCCGCAGAAGTCGGGCGTCGTCCCCGCCGAGGCGGACGCCTTCATCGCCGCCTGCCGCATCGAGTACGGTTTGCCGATCGTCGGGCTGATGTGCATTCCGCCGGCGGACGAGCCGCCGGGCCCTCACTTCGCCCTGCTGGCCAAGATCGCCGCCCGCAACGGTCTTGGCGATCTCTCCATGGGCATGAGCGCCGACTTTGAGGTGGCCATCCGCTTCGGCGCCACCCACGTACGCGTCGGCTCGGCCGTCTTCGGCGACCGCCCTGAGCACGGCTAGGGGTTTCGGCGCACGCGGCGTACCTCGAGCGCGTCACCCGCCCGGGCGTCTCGCAACAGTTCCTGCAGGTCCTCGAACTCCAAGGCGAAGCAACCCTCTGTGAAGTAGTGGTCAGGGCTCGCCACGTGCAAAAAGATCGCCGAACCGGCGCCCGGAACGACCGGACTGTCATTGTACCCCAGCACGACGATCAGGTCGTAGACCTCGTCCTCGCGCCACAGGGCCTCGGCGCTGGCCGGATAGGGCAGCTTGATCTGGCGGTTGTAGTTCGGATCGTCCGGCGCATCGCACCAGCCGTCGTCGGCCGCGATCGGCGCGATCGGCAGGCCGGTGTCGGGCTCGCGTATGCGATCGGCGCGGTAGAGCACCCGGCGCAGGGGCCAGGTTCCAACCGGCGAGACGCCGTCGCCTTCAACCTTGAAGGGCGGCGCTTTGACTCCGGACCGCCCCATGGAGCACGGAGCGTAACGACGGGGGAGCTTAATCCAGCCGTCGGCGAATACGGTGAAGATCATGGTCCTGCATGCTACGCTTGGCGGAGGGCTGTCAAAGAGTGCATGGTCCACCCCATGGCGCGACGCAAGACGATCCTCATCATCGACGACGATCCGGAGCTGCGCGGGGCGCTCTCCGAACAGCTGGAACTGCATCAGGAATTCCACCCGACGGTGGCGGCGACGGCGGCCGAAGGCGTCGAGGCGGCCAGATCGACGCGGCCTGACCTCATTCTGCTGGACGTCGACCTGCCGGACATGAACGGCCGCGAGGCCATGCGCCTGATGCGCGAGGGCGGGGTGAGCGCGCCGGTGATCATGCTCACCGCTGCGGCCGGCGAGGCGGACACCATCCTCGGCCTCGACTCTGGGGCCGGCGACTATGTGACCAAGCCCTTCAAGTTCAACGTCCTTCTGGCCCGGATGCGGGCCCAGCTGCGCAATCACGAGGCTTCGGAGGATGCGGTCTTCAGCATCGGCCCCTACGAATTCCAGCCGGCGGCCAAGCTGCTGGTCGATGCGCGCGGCAAGAAGCTGCGCCTGACCGAGAAAGAGGCCAACATCCTGAAGTATCTCTACCGCGCCGGACCCAAGGCGGTGTCGCGCGAAGAGCTCCTGGCCGAGGTCTGGGGCTACAACGCCGCGGTCACCACCCACACGCTTGAGACCCACGTCTATCGCCTGCGCCAGAAGATCGAGCCGGATCCGGGCGCGGCTCACCTGCTGATCACCGAGGCCGGCGGCTATCGGCTGGCCCCGTAGCTTCTGAGCAGCAGGGTGCAAGCGGCGGCGGCGCCCGCCAAGGCGATCAGCATGGCCGGACCCGGCGTGACGCCGAGCGCCAGCAGGCCGGCCGCGGTCAGGCAACCGGCGCCGCAACCGATATCCCAGCCGCCCTCGGTGGCGATGTGGAAACGGAGCGGACAGGGCGAAGCCTGGGCCAGGTTGTAGACCCGGGTCATCAGGACCGGGATGAGCACGGGCCCGGCGGTCGCGCCCAGGGCGTTGGTCGCCACCGCCAGGGCGGGGTTGCCGAAGCTCGCCGCCCGAAAGATCACCACCACCGCGCACCAGGCGTAGGCCAGCAGCACCGACCGCCGGGCGTGGCCGCGATCGACCAGGCGGCCGGCGATGAGGCCGCCCGCCGCGCCGGCCAGTCCGGCCAGGGCCATGGCCCCGCCATAACCGGCGAAGCCCTCGCCGAGCGAGATGAACAGCGCGATCTGCCAGAGGTAGTAGAAGGCGGAGGCGAACCAGCCGTCCGTCGCCATCAGGGCCCCGCCCATCAGCGCGGCGCGGAAGCCGCCGGGGGCCTCGTGGGCGACGCTGACGTTCGGCGCGCCGATCAGGGGCGCGATGGCGGCCAGCTGGATGATCGCGGCGGCGTCGAACGCGAAATTCGGTCCCGCGGTCACCATCGCCCAGCCGCCGGCCGCCGGCGCCGCGATGCCGATCAGGGCGCTCAGCGCCTCGCGGACGCCGACCTGGCCGCCGCGGTGATCGGCGTCGCCCACCGAGGCGAAGTAGGCGTGGTAGCAGGTCCAGTAGACGACGCTGCCGGCCGCACCGACCTCGATCACCGCCAGCAACATGGGTCCGGGACCGTGGACGAACGGCAGCAGCGGAAAGATCGCCGCCTCGAGCACCGTACCGACGATCAGGCTGGCGCGCAGGCCGATGCGCCGCGCCAGAGGCAGCACCGCCGGCCGTATCGCGAAGCGTGACGCCACCATGCCGGCGACGACGCACAGCACCAGCGGCGCCGAAACGCCGACCTTGAGCAGATAGACGAACACGAACACGCCGCCGCTCTGCTGGGCGAGCGTCTGGATCATGGTGTGCAGGATGGCGCGGGCGACCGCGCGATTGGCGAACAGCTTCATGCGGGAGGTCCTGCTTCGGGGACATGCGGACGCGCCGCCGTCCGGCGGTCCGCGAGCGGGCTTTGGGCGTCAGCCCCTGAAGCGTTCAGGACACATGCGTCGATTTAGCCACGCTAGGATCGGCTTGGCAACGCCGCGATCTCGGTCACCGGCGCGCCGGCGCAGGCGGGCGGCAGGGCCGGCCTCACCGACGGGCCGGGCCAGACGGGGGTGAAAGCGCCGAACCGCGCCGCGCCTGCCGCGGTGAGGAAAGCCAGCCGATGGCTCGCGCAGAGCGCGCTCAATTGGTCGGGCGTCAAGGATCGGGTCGCCATCACCAGCGGGCGGTTGCGCAGCCAGGGGTCGTTGCGCACCAGGTCGTTCAGGTACCAGCCGTGCTTGATGTCGACGAGCACGATATCGGCCGGGGCGGCGCGGATCGCCGCTTCGATGCGCCGGTAGGGCGCCACGAGGTCATGGACCTGTCCCACCCGCAGCGGCAGGAGCGCGAAGAGCGATGCCAGCGACGAGGCCGCGAAGAGAGTCTGGGCCGCGCGCCGGTCGGGATCGGCCGCGCTTTCGATGAGCCCCGCGCCGCCCATGACGCCGATCAGGGCGATCGAGCCCAGCAGGCCGTGCCAGTAGCGATAGCCCCACCCGTAGCCCTGGTAAGGCATCAGCACGATCAGCGCCGCCGTGGTCAGGAGGAGCCCGCCCGCCAGGGCGCGCATCGGTCCGCCGGCCCGCCAGGCCGGAACGAAGCCCAGCACCAGGAGCGGCGCGGCGAGCGGGTTCTGCCAGGTCATGAAGCGGATCAGGTTCTCGGCCATGGTCGCGGCTGTCGGCGGGTGGCGCGCCCCGGCGACCGCAGAGACCTGGCTTCCGAGCCCGCTCAAGGCGCGCGTGACGCCGTTCTCGCCGCCTTGAGCGATCAGCGTCAGTGACGGGAACTCGACCCAGAAGACGCAGATGGCGGCGTAGGCGATCGTGTAGAGCGTCGCCGTGGTCCACCGCCGCTCGAGCCAGAGCTGCAGCACGAACGGCGCCACGAACAGCGGATGGAAGGCGAGCTGGTGCAGGCCGCAGGCGAGGAAGCCGACGGCGAGGGCCCCGGCGTGGCCGGCCTTTCCGCCCCGCAGATGCAGCGCCAGCCAGAGGAGGTTGAGCGCCAGGTGGCCGGTCATCGCATAGGGCGTGGCGGCGGCCAGCAGGAACTGGCTGGAAGTCGCCAGCAGCAGCACGGCCGCCCACGCGCGCATCGGGCGGTCGGGCCACAGGCGCCGGGCGACGGCGAAGAGCGCGCCGACGGCGAGCGCCGCCAGCAGCGGGTTGGCGAGTGGTCCGGCCAGGGCCTGGAAAGCGGCGTTCACCGGCAGGTAGAGCGGCTGCCAGAGCCCGTTGCCCGAGGCGAAGCGCACGAACTCCGGCTCGAGCGCCCGGGCGAACGGCCGCCACTCTGAGGCCACGCCGGCCCAGGCCTGGCCGTGCCCGAGGATGCTCGCGCCGAACCGGGCCATGTCCTCGTCGCGCGAGAAGGCGTAGCCGCCGAACACCACCCGCCAGCCGAGGAATGCGAAGAGCGCGGCGAGGGCCGCCAGCGCGCCCACAAGCCAAATGGGCGGGGCGCGCCAGATGGGTCCGGGGCGACGGACCAGCCGCCACAGAATCGGCGTCGCCGCCATCACGGCGGTCAGGCCGGCGAGGACCTGGAAATCTTCCTCACGCAGGAAATAGGCGGCCTGCAGATTGGGTAGGGGCGTGACGAGGTCGGGCGCGGCGAGGAACGTCAGGGTCGCCGCTGGGACGAGCCAGGCGAGCGCCAGCCGCCCGCTCGCCGCGGTCTTCATCCGCGCGCCGTGAACAGGATCAGGCGTCGCACCACGAAGTTGAACACGAAGCTCCCCCCCGCCGCGCCGAGCTTGCCGACCAGAGGTCCCAGGCGCAGGCCGGCGACGAATCCGGCCAGCAGCGCCTCGTTCACCGCCAGGCCGGCCAGTCCGATCACCACGAAGCCGGTGAATTCGGCCCAGCGGCTGGTCAGCCGCCGTTCCTTGAACACCCAGGCGACGCTCAGCGCATAGTTGACGACGAGGCCGGCCGAAACGCTGACCACGTTGGCCGCCAGGTACGGGACCTTGGCCGTCTCGAACAGCGCCCAATAGATGGCCATGTCGAGCGCCAGCGAGACCGCGCTGACCAGGAAGTATTTCCAGGACTCGTGGAACAGGGTCAGCAGCTTGGGGCCCATCGGGCCGAAGCGCGCGGCGGTCAGGTTCATGCCCCGCCCACCGCCGCGCCGACACGCCGTGGCACCAGCCGCTCGCTGGCGAGGGCCTCCTCCGCGCCCTCGACGCCGCCCTCATGATATTCGGCGTCCTCGTTGACGTCCCAGACGTCGTAGACCTCGCGCCCGGCCAGGATGTTGAGAGCGGTGAGCATGCCCGTCATCATCGCGTGGTCCTGGTTGTTGTACT
>JBEKQJ010000019.1:0-20078 GCA_049519835.1 Caulobacteraceae bacterium
AGCCAGGTTCCTTGGGGCGAGAAGGCGCTCGCAGGCTACCTGGGACCGGATCGAGGCGCCTGGCGCCGACATGACGCCGTGGCGCTGATCGAGGACGGGGCCCGAGTCCCAGCCCTGCTGGTTGATCAGGGCGGCGCCGACGCTTTCCTAGCGACCCAGTTGAAGCCCGAACTGCTGGAGGTGGCCTGCGCCAAAGCGGGGATCGCGCTCACGCTGCGCCTCCAGCCGGGCTACGACCACAGCTACTACTTCATTTCGACCTTCATGGCCGACCACCTGCGCTGGCACGCCGAGCGCCTCGGTTGACGCCGCCGTTCGCCGGGCGATGACTATGGACATGGCGACCGCATGGTTCTGACGGCGACCCAGACCGAGGAAATCGCGCGGCTGGCGGGCGAGTTCGCCGGCGCGCGCGGCGCCCTGTTGCCCCTGTTGCACGCCCTCCAGGCAACGCTTGGCTGTGTCCCCGACACCGCCGTGCCGATCGTCGCCCGGGCGCTGAACCTGAGCCGCGCCGAAGTGCATGGGGTGGTCACCTTCTACCATGACTTCCGCCGCACGCCGGCCGGCGCCCATGTGGTCAGGCTCTGCCGAGCCGAGGCCTGTCAGGCCCGCGGCGGCGCGGCGATCGAGGCGGCGGCGGCTGAGCGTCTTGGCGTGGCCATGGGCGCGACGCGAGCCGACGGCCAGGTGACCCTCGAACCGGTCTATTGCCTTGGTCTCTGCGCGACGGGTCCCAACGCGCTCGTCGACGGCCGGCCCGTCTCGCGCCTGACGCGGGCGCGGCTCGACGCGATCGCCGCGGAGATCGAGGCGTGAGCCGAGTCTTCGTCAGCCGCGACATGGCCTCCGTCGCGCTCGGCTCCAATGAGGTGGCCGCGGCGCTCGCCCAAGCCGGCGCCGAGGTGATCCGGACCGGCAGCCGCGGCCTCTTCCGCATCGAACCGCTGGTTGAGGTCGAAACCCAGCAAGGTCGCGTTGGCTACGGCCCGGTCGCGCCGGACGAAGTCGAGCAGGTGTTGGACGGGACTCATCCGAATCAGCTCGGCGACGTCGGAGCCTTGCCATTCTTCGCGCGCCAGCAGCGCTTCACTTTCGGCCGTGTCGGGATGATCGATCCGCTCAGTCTCGACGACTACCGCGCCAGCGGTGGCTGGGCGGGGCTCGAGGCGGCGCGCCTGATGACTCCCGAGGCCGTGGTCGAGCAGGTCACGGCGTCGGGCCTGCGCGGCCGCGGCGGCGCCGGCTTCCCAACCGGGATCAAGTGGCGAACGGCTCTGGACGCGACCGCCGGCGAGAAGTTCGTGGTCTGCAACGCCGACGAGGGCGACAGCGGAACCTTCGCCGACCGCATGCTGATGGAGGGCGATCCATTCAGCCTGATCGAGGGCATGGCGATCGCCGGCCACGCCATCGGCGCGGGGTGCGGCTACATCTACATCCGCTCGGAATATCCCTTCGCGATTCAGACCATGCGCGAGGCGGTCCAGCGTTCGGCGGCCATCGTCGCGCCGTTCCGACTGGAAGTGCGGGTCGGGGCCGGAGCCTATGTCTGTGGCGAGGAGACGGCGCTCCTCGACTCCCTCGAGGGCAAACGCGGGCAGGTGCGGGCCAAGCCGCCGCTGCCGGCCATCGCCGGCCTGTTCGGCAAGCCGACGGTGATCAACAACGTCCTCACCTTGGCGGCCGCGCCGTTCATCCTCGCCCACGGCCCGAAACGCTACGCGGAGGTCGGCTTCGGTCGCTCACGCGGGACCATGCCGGTGCAGCTGGCCGGCAACGTCAAGAATGGCGGCCTCTTCGAGGTCGGCTTCGGTATCACGCTCGGCGAACTGGTGGATGACATCGGCGGCGGGGCGGAGAGCGGCCGGCCAGTGCGGGCCGTGCAGCTCGGCGGACCGCTCGGAGCCTATTTTCCGCCGTCGATGTTCCACCTGCCGCTCGACTACGAGACCTTCGCGGCGGCCAATGGCCTCGTCGGCCACGCCGGGATCGTGGTCTTCGACGATACGGTAGACATGTTGGCCATGGCCCGCTTCGCGATGGAGTTCTGCGCCGTCGAGAGCTGCGGCAAGTGCACGCCGTGCCGCATCGGTTCGGTGCGCGGCGTGGAGATCCTTGACCGCATTCGCGCCGGCGGCCGGGCGGGGGACGCCGTCGAGGCCTTGCCGCAGATGCGCAACGCCCGGGCGGCGCAGCGGGGCGTCGCGGACGAGACGGCGTTGCTGCGCGACCTCTGCGAGACGCTGAAGTACGGCTCGCTGTGCGCGCTCGGGGGCTTCACGCCTTATCCGGTGCTGAGCGCCCTGGAGCACTTTCCGGAGGATTTCGGACTGGAGACGGCGCATGTCGCGGCCTGACCTCACCGCCGAGACGGTGGCGGCGCGCCGTGTGGGCTTCGCAGACTTGTCGGACGCCGACGGCGAACGGATCGTGCCGGTAGAGACTCCGGTCGCGTTCGAGTTCGACGGGGTCGGCTATGCGGTGATGATGGCGACGCCGGCTGACCTCGAAGACTTTGGCGTCGGATTCGCTCTGTCCGAGCGACTGGTCGAGCGCATCGAAGACGTTGCTGACGTCTCGCCGGCCGA
The DNA here is from genome assembly GCA_049519835.1 of Caulobacteraceae bacterium. GTDB lineage: Bacteria > Pseudomonadota > Alphaproteobacteria > Caulobacterales > Caulobacteraceae > Acaudatibacter. Next base: position 2,592 of record JBEKQJ010000019.1, read on the forward strand.
GCTGCCGCGCGGCTGGGTCCTGCGCGTCACCCTCCGTGGCGCACTGCGCGAGCGCCTTTTCGAGCGCGTGCGCCTGCGTCTCACCGAGGGCAGCTGCGGGCTCTGCGGCCTCGAGACCATCGAGCAGGTGCTTCGGCCCTTGCCGACAGTTGGGCCGGCTGCGCCGACGACCCGGGCGGCCATCGCCAAGGCGCTGGGCGCCCTGCAGGATCGCCAGCCGCTCGGTAACGCCACCGGCGCCGCCCATGCAGCGGCCTTTTGTTCACCAGACGGCGAGATCGCCGTCGTCCGCGAGGACGTCGGGCGGCACAACGCCATGGACAAGCTGATCGGCGCGGCGGCGCGGGCTGGCGTCGACTTGAAGGCCGGTTTCATCCTGCTCACCGCCCGGTGCAGCTACGAGCTGGTGGAGAAAGCCGTGGTCGCCGGCTGCCCGATGCTGGTGACGATCTCAGCCCCCACTAGCCTGGCGGTTGAGCGGGCGGTCGAGGCCGGCCTCACGCTGGCTGCATTGGCGCGCAAAGATAGTATGCTGGTGGTCAATGATCCCTCGCATGCGATCTGCTGAATTCGCGGGAGGCGAGCATGGCGTTTGACCGCGAGCTCGACCTGGGCACGAAACCGACGCTGGCCGCGACGATGGTCAGCCTGACCATCGACGGCGAGGCGGTCGAGGTTCCCGCCGGCACGTCGCTGATGCGCGCCGCTGCGCTGCTGGGGACCAGCGTCCCGAAGCTCTGCGCCACCGACAGTCTCGACGCCTTCGGCTCCTGCCGCCTGTGTCTGGTGGAGATCGAGGGTCGTGGCGGCTACCCCGCCTCCTGCACCACGCCGGTCGCCGCCGGCATGGTGGTGCGCACCCAGACCGAGAAGCTGAAGAGCCTTCGCCGCGGAGTGATGGAGCTTTACATTTCCGACCACCCGCTCGACTGCCTGACCTGCCCGGCCAATGGCGACTGCGAACTGCAGGACATGGCCGGCGCCGTCGGCCTGCGCGAGGTGCGCTACGGCTACGAGGGGGCCAACCACCTCGTCGCCGAAAAGGACGTCTCCAACCCCTATTTCGATTTCGACCCCACCAAGTGCATCGTCTGCTCGCGCTGCGTGCGCGCCTGCGACGAGACTCAGGGGACGCTGGCGCTGACGGTGGACGGCCGCGGCTTCGCCTCGCGCATCGCAGCCTCCCAGGACGAGGGTTTCTTCAACAGCGAGTGCGTCTCGTGCGGCGCCTGCGTACAGGCCTGCCCGACCTCGGCCCTGCAGGAGAAGAAGGTCGTCGAGATTGGCACGCCCGAACGGGCAATCGTGACCACCTGCGCCTACTGCGGGGTCGGCTGTACGTTCCGCGCCGAGCTGCGCGGCGAAGAGCTGGTCCGCATGGTTCCCTGGAAGGAGGGCAAGGCCAACCGCGGTCATAGCTGCGTCAAAGGCCGCTTCGCCTGGGGCTACGCCCAGCACCAGGAGCGGGTCGTCGAACCGATGCTTCGGGCCAGCGTCGACGAACCCTGGCGCGTGGTCTCCTGGGATGAGGCCATCTCCCACACCGCTGCGGAGTTCCGCCGCATCCAGGGCAAGTACGGTGTACGCTCGGTGGGTGGGATCACCTCCAGCCGCTGCACCAACGAGGAGACATTCCTCGTCCAGAAGTTGGTCCGCCAGGGCTTCGGCAACAACAACGTCGACACCTGCGCGCGGGTCTGCCACTCGCCAACCGGCTACGGCCTCAAGACCACCTTCGGCACCTCGGCGGGTACGCAAGACTTCGACAGCGTGGAGGCCGCCGATGTCATGGTGGTGATCGGGGCCAATCCGACCGATGGCCACCCGGTATTCGCCAGCCGCATGAAACGGCGGCTGCGGGCCGGCGCCAGGCTGATCGTGATAGACCCGCGTCGCATCGACCTGGTGCGCACCCCGCACATCCAGGCCGAGCACCACCTGGCTCTGAGGCCCGGAACCAACGTCGCCGTCCTGACGGCCATGGCGCACGTGATCGTCACCGAGGGTCTCGTCGATCATGCCTTCGTGCGTGAACGCTGCGAGGCCGACACCTTCGAAGATTGGGCCCGTTTCGTCGCTGAGCCGGCTCGGTCCCCCGAGGCGACCGAGCCGCTGACCCAGGTCCCGGCCGAGACGGTCCGAGCCGCCGCCAGGCTCTACGCCACGGGCGGCAACGCCGCCTTCTACTATGGCCTCGGCGTCACCGAGCACAGCCAGGGCTCGTCCACGGTCATGGCCATCGCCAATCTCGCCATGGCGACTGGTAACATCGGCCGCGAAGGCGTCGGCGTGAACCCGCTGCGCGGACAGAACAACGTCCAGGGCTCCTGCGACATGGGCAGCTTTCCGCACGAGCTCTCTGGCTATCGCCATATATCCGAGGCCGCGACCCGCGAGCTGTTCGAGGCGGCCTGGGGCGTGACCCTCGATCCCGAACCCGGCCTGCGTATCCCCAACATGCTCGACGCCGCCACCGACGGGGTCTTCAAGGCCCTGTTCATCCAGGGCGAGGACATCCTGCAGTCCGACCCCAACACTCATCACGTGGCCGCGGGGCTGGCGGCCATGGAATGCGTGGTGGTGCAGGACCTGTTTCTCAACGAGACGGCCAACTACGCCCACGTCTTTCTGCCGGGCTCCACGTTCCTGGAGAAGGACGGCACGTTCACCAACGCCGAGCGGCGCATCCAGCGGGTGCGGAAGGTGATGGAGCCCAAGAATGGCTATGGCGACTGGGAGATCGTCCAGCTGGTGGCCAACGCCCTTGGGCTCGGTTGGAGCTACCACCATCCATCCGAGATCATGGACGAGATCGCGCGCCTGACGCCGACCTTCGCCAAGGTGAGCTTCGAGGCGCTGGACCGCCTGGGTTCGATGCAATGGCCGGCGACGGACAAGGCGCCCGAGGGCACGCCAGTCATGCACATCGACGGCTTTGTGCGCGGCAAGGGGCATTTCGTCGTCACCGACTATGTGCCCACCGACGAGAAGACCGGGCCGCGCTATCCGCTGCTGCTCACCACCGGGCGGATTCTCAGTCAGTACAATGTCGGAGCCCAGACCCGGCGCACCGCCAATGAGATATGGCACGAGGAAGACCGGCTGGAGATCCATCCGCAGGACGCCGAGGATCGCGGCGTCGCCGACGGCGACTGGGTGTCGCTGAGGAGCCGGGCCGGCGAGACGACACTGCGCGCCCTTGTGACCGATCGGGTGGCGCCGGGCGTCGTCTATACGACCTTCCACCACCCGGACACCCAGGCCAACGTCATCACCACCGACTATTCGGACTGGGCCACCAACTGTCCAGAATACAAGGTGACGGCCGTGCAGGTCGCGCCGTCCAACGGTCCGAGCGACTGGCAGAAGCGCTACGCCGAACAGGCGCGCCGGTCGCGCCGCATCGCCGCGGCGGCGGAGTAGTCCGCCGATGATGAGCAATCTCGAGAAGCTCGCCTACATGGCCGACCAGATCGCCCGCAATTTCGCCACTCTCGGTGAGGCGGCGGGCGCAAAAGCGACGGCCGATCACATCGCCAAGTACTGGGACCCGCGGATGAAACAGCAGGGCCTGGCGATGCTGGACGGGGAGGGGCCGCCACTGACCCCCGCTGCGGCCGCCGCATTGCGGCAGCTGCGCGACGCCAAGGCCGCGTGAAAGCTCGGCTCGGGGCGGCGATCCTTACCGGCGGCGCCTCGTCGCGGATGGGCGAGGACAAGGCCGTCCAACTTTGGGGCGGCGAGCGAGCCGTGGATCTCGTCGCCGCCCTCGCCCGTGCGGCAGGCGCCCTGGAAATCGTGACGGTCGGCGGCGGCGACTACGGCTGGCCGCGGGTCGGCGATGCGACGCCGCTGGCCGGACCGGTGGGCGGGATCCTGTCGGGAACAGCGGCGCTGGCCGAGCGCGGCTGCCACGCGGCTCTGATCCTGGCCGTCGATTCTCCGACCATCCGCCTCAGCGACTTGGCTCCATTGCTGGACGCGCCGCCGCCTGGGGCGGCTTTCGATGGTCTGCACTTGCCGGTGCTCATCGCGTTCGCCGGGCTTCCCGCCGACGCCGAAGCGGGCTGGCCGGTGCGCCGCCTAATCGAGAGCGCCGGACTGGCGCGGCCAGCCTGCCCGCCCGAAGCTGTTGCCCGCCTGCGCGGCGCCAACACGCCGGAAGAGCGGGCGCAACTGCTCGCGCGTAGCGCCTAGGCGAGTCCCAGCGCCCGGATAACCATGCCCTGGTCGAAGTAGGGCCGTTCGCAGACGATCTTGTCGCTGCCGGGCGCAAACTCGAAGCTGGCCGCCATGCGGACGCGGAAAGCCTTGCCGGTGGGCGCGACCACCCGGTCGCCAATGCGCAAAGGGCCGAGGTGCGTGCCGGTCAGCCAGAACTCTACCAGGACCGTATCGGCGGCGTGGGCGATGGCGATGATCTCATTGCCCTGGTCGGGGAAAGGCGTCCGTGAGGCGGCGAAATATCCACGCACGGCGGCTTCGCCGTCGAAGGTCTGGCCGCCGCCATGCATTTCGTAGCGGGGGTGCTGGAAAGTGGCGATCACCCCGTCCCAATCGTGGATCACCTCCAGGGCCATGTGGTCGCGAACGGTCTTGAGGCGGCGTGTGGCTAGGTCGTCCATGCCACCACGCTATCCTTTCCAGAAGTCGCGCTCTAGGTTCGCATTGAGGGACAAGGGATGAGCGAAGGTCCGCTGGCCGGCGTCAGGGCGATCGAGATGGGCCAGCTGATCGCCGGACCCTTCTGCGGCCAGCTGCTCGGCGACATGGGCGCCGACGTCGTCAAGATCGAAGCGCCGGGGCAGGGCGATCCAATGCGGCAGTGGGGCCAGAAGGGCTATCCGCTGTTCTGGGAGATCCTCGGCCGCAACAAGCGCACCGTCTCGATCGACCTGCGCAAGCCAGCCGGTCAGGATCTGGCGCGGCGGCTGATCGCCGGCGCCGACATCCTGATCGAGAACTTCCGGCCGGGCGCCCTGGAGGGTTGGAACCTCGCGCCGGAGGAGCTGCGCAAGGCCAATCCGCGGCTCATCGTTGTGCGCGTCTCCGGTTACGGCCAGACGGGGCCCTACGCTGATCGCGCCGGCTTCGGTCTGATCGGCGAGGCCATGGGCGGCTGGCGTCACATCGTCGGCGATCCGGATCGACCGCCGTCGCGCATGGGCGTCTCGATCGGCGACTCCCTGGCGGCGACCTTCGGCTGCCTGGGCGCCTTGGCGGCCTTGCATCATCGGGAGAAGACCGGTGAGGGCCAAGTGGTCGACTCGGCCCTCTACGAGGCGGTGCTGCATGTCATGGAGAGCCTGGTGCCCGACCATGCGCTGGCCGGGTTCATCCGCGAACGATCCGGCTCGATCCTGCCGGGCATCGCGCCATCCAACGTCTATCGCTGCCAGGACGGCGACTTCCTCATCGGCGCCAATCAGGACACGGTGTTCGTGCGGCTCTGCGCGGCCATGGGCCAGCCGGAACTTGCCTCCGACCCTCGCTATGCGACGCACGAGGCGCGCGGCGCCCGCCAGCAGGAACTGGATTCGCTCATCGGGGCCTGGACCGCCACACGCACGGTTGACGAAGTAGAGGCGGCGATGATCGTCGCGGGCGTCCCAGCCGGCCGGATCTATCGCGCCCCAGAGATGCTGGCCGACCCGCACTTCAAGGCCCGCGAGGCGATCGTCGAAGTCGACCACCCGCGGTGGGGCAAGCTGCCGATGCAAAACGTGCTGCCGCGGCTTTCGGCGACGCCGGGCTCGATCCGCCGAGTCGCCTCGCAGGCGGTCGGTCAGGACAACGCCGAGGTGTTCGCCGAGCGGCTTGGATTGGGACGGAACGATCTCGAAGCCCTGGAGACGGCTGGAATCATCTGAACCTAGAAAGGAACGCCATGCCCGTGCTTCGCCAGGTTCCCCGCGCGGAGGTCACCTCCGAGGTAGTGAGCCGCTACTATGATTTCCTGTTCGGCGAAGGTGTCGATCCGGTGGCGACGCCCGGCACGGCGACAGGCACGCCCGGCGACTGGTGGACGGTGTTCGCCCTTGTTCCGGACATCTTCAAGCACGCCGTCGAAGGCTTCGCCGTCTACCGCAACCCGGCGCGCAGGATCGACCCCGTGCTGCGCGAGCTCGGCCAGACCCGCGCCGGCTGGGTGAAGGGAAGCCAATTCGTGTTCTCCCAGCACTGCAAGTCACTGCGTGGGCTCGGAGTGACGGAGGAAAAGATCGCCGCCGTTCCACATTGGCAGGTCGCCAGCGTCTTCGACGAGGAGGAACGCGCCGTGCTCGCCTACGCGGACTGTCTGGCGGGGGCGGGCGGACGCACACCGCGGGAGGTGTTCGACAAGCTCAAGACGTTCTGGAGCGACGAGCAGATCCTCGAGTTCACCTACATCACCTGCCTCTACGACATGCACGCGGTGATGAGCCGGGCCCTGCGTGTGGAGTGGGACGATCGCGAAGATCCGATCGTCGAAGTGGCGGCGCCCGAGAGTTTCAGCGCCGCCGACTTCCTCAGCGGACGGCCGCCGAAGCGCTAGCTGATCAACGTGCGCGAAGCTGAGATCGTCATCGTCGGCGGCGGAGCCGGTGGCTTGGAGCTGGCCGCGCGGCTCGGCCGGCGGTTCGGTCCGCGCGAGGGCCCGCGCAGGGTCCTCCTGATCGACCGCTCGATCTTCCATCTCTGGAAGCCGACGCTGCACGAAGTGGCGGCCGGCTCGCTGGACTCGCACCAGGAGGGGCTCTCCTATCCACTCCTGGCGCGGCGCAACCAATTCGGTTTCGCCTTCGGCCGGCTCGTGGGTCTCGATCCCGTTGCCCGCACGCTTAATCTGGCCGAGATCAAGGGGCCCGACGGGGAGACCCTCGTCGGTCCTCGCACACTCGCCTGGCGAACGCTGGTGCTGGCGACTGGCAGCGGTTCCAACCTGTTCGGCACACCGGGCGCAGCCGAGCACGCCTGCCTGCTCGAAGACGTGGCCGACGCCGAGGCCTTTAATCGCCGCCTGACCGCAGCCTTCCTGGCCGCCGCCTCCGCGGAGGGCAGGACTCTGCGCATCGCCATTGTCGGCGCCGGGGCGACCGGCGTTGAGCTGTCGACCGAGCTGATCGAGGGGCACGACGAACTTTGTGTCGCCCTCGGCGTCGGTGGGGCATTTGGCCTCGAGGTGACCGTGGTCGAGGCGGCTCCAAGAATCCTCGGCGGACTGTCGGAAGCGGTGGCTGACAAGGCCGCTCGAGCGCTCGCCGCCAAGGGAGTGCGCCTCCTGACCGGCGCCAAGGTCACGACCGTCCATGCGCATGGGCTCGAGACCAGCGCCGGCCCCGTCCCTGCAGACCTGATCGTCTGGGCCGCGGGAGTCGCGGCGCCGGCGACGAACCGCGACTTCGGCCTGGCGGTCGGGCGGCTTAGCCAGTTTGTTGTCGATGACCATCTCCGCGCCTCGGCGCCGGATGTTTTCGCCATCGGCGATTGTGCGGAGGCGCCGGGGCCGGGCGGTCGGCCCCTGCCGGCGCGCGCGCAGGTCGCGGCGCAACAGGCGGCCTGGCTGGCCCGCTTCCTCGCCGACCCGGCGAAGAATCCCGAGCCCTTCGCCTATCGCGACCGCGGCTCGCTGGTGTCGCTCGGCGGTCTTGCGGGCGTCGGCGCCTTGATGGGCGGACTCCTCGGCCAGAACTTCCTGATCGAAGGCCTCCTCGCCCGTTGGGCTTACATGGGCCTTCACCTCGATCACCACCGCGCCATCCTCGGCTTCCGGCGGACGGTTCTGCTGGCGGCGGCGCGCCTCCTTCATCGAAGAGTCTCGGGCCGGCTCAAGCTGCATTGACCACCTAGGGCGCTCAATAGTCACTTGATAGTGACAAAGGAACGCAGGGTGCAGTTAGGCGTTTAGCGCTTGGATGCCTGCAATTAGGCGCAATCCGAGGAGAGTCCAAAGTGTTACAGTGGATTCTTATTTTTGCAGTGTTGGCGCTTGTGGCCGGCGCGCTTGGATTCTTTGGTTTGGCCGGTCTCGCTGCCTCAATCGCCAAGCTTCTCTGCCTGGTGTTCCTGGTGATGCTTGTGGTCGGTTTCTTTTCCGGGAGGATCCGCGGCAGCGGTGTGCCTTGACGCGTAAGGATAGAGCCGGGGCGGTCAGGCGACCGCCCCGCACTCGTTGCCTCAGAATTTATAGTTAAGGCCAACTCTTACGGTGTTGGCCGAGGTGTTGACGGTGCTCGTGGCGTCGTCGACCGTTACCCCGGGCCCGTTGAACGTTCCACCTTCGAGGTTTTGACGCCCGAGGTCCGTGTAGAGATACTCGGTGCGCAGCGAGAGGTGGTTGTTGAGGGCGTAGTCGGCGCCCACGCCCGCTGTCCAACCCGTGCGGTTCGCATACTGAGATGCATAGCTCGCGGTTCCCGCGCCCGAAGCGCAGGCAGAGCAGACCTGCTCAGCGGTCGTGCTCACGCCGCCGTACGCCAGCCCGCCGGTGACATAGGGCAGGAGCCGGCCGCCGAACATCGCCATGCCCACCCGGCCGCGTACGGTGCCGAGGGCGTCGATCTGCGTCTTCAACCGGTCGCCATAGACGTTGCCAGCGGAGTCCAGGCTCGAGAAACTGCTGTTGCCGGCTATGCTGGATCCGTCGAGGTCCGTCACAAGTCCCAGAACCACGCCATTTCGCATCTCATAGTCGTAGCCGATCTGCCCGCCGATCAGGCCGCCGCTGGCCGATTGCTTGAACTTGCCGGCGATGAAGTTCGATGTGGCCGTGCTCACGCCGGCGAACGGATAGTTCAAGTTGCCGGCGCCGGCGCCGAGGTTCACGCCGATGTAGGGTCCGGCCCAGGTTTGAGGAGTCGCCGACTGGGCCAGGACCGGCCCGGCCAGAGAAACGACGGTCGCGGCGCTTAAGAGAACTACGCGGAGCATATTCACCCACCTGTTTTTTGACGCTCCATTGGTGATGAAGTCGCCTGCTACCCACCCAGCAATCACTGGGCGGCATCGCTAAGCGCAGTGTATTGAATATATATTTCTCAAATAAGGTAATGAGAACAACGAATCGCCCCAATATATTGTGGCAGACTGTTGCGCATATTGCCCAGAGTATGTTCGGAATTGGAGATCAATAAGTCCAATTGTTACAAGCGACGAAATTAACAATATTGGTGCTATTGCGTTCCTCATGTGGACGCCGCCGCCCAGATCGACGCTGACGGGCGCCAATTCCGTTTTCGGAGGCGAGGCCGAAATTTGTGGGCTGACACCTCTGCAGATCGCTTTCGACGCTTCATAATCCCCAGCGGCGCACACGCTCTCTGGAGGCCCTGATGACGTGGCGATTGAGGTGGAGCCCATTCCGCGGTCGCTCGGCCGGCGCGCTTCAACCGATAGCTGCCTGGGCTCGCGCGGCGCATGTCGCTGGAATTCTGACACTGCTTTGGATCGCGCCAGCTGCGGCCCAGCACGCGCCCCTTAGGCTGGATCCGAGTCTTATTCCTGGTCGGCCGGGCACGGTGATCTACGCCGAGCCCACGGATGGGGCCCCAGACGGGGCCGTGGCCTACCGTTTCCTCTACCGTTCCACCGGACTTGCAGGCGAGCCGATCGCCGTCTCCGCTCTGGCGGTAATCCCGGTGAATGCGCCCGGCGACCGCCCGATTGTCGCCTGGGATCATCCGACCAGCGGCATCGTCATTCGCTGCGCGCCGTCGCTGGCCCGCAAGCGGTATCAGTTCATTCCCGGTCTGAAGTCGATGATCGCGCGTGGCTTTGTCGTGGTCGCCACCGACTATCCCGGCCTCGGCTCGCCCGGCGTTCATCCCTATCTCGTCGGCGACAGCGAAGCGCGCGCCACTCTGGATGCGGTGCGAGCGGTCCACGGACTGCCCGGCGCCAAGGCCGGCGACCGTTTCGTGGTCTGGGGCCACTCGCAGGGCGGCCAGGCGGCGCTGTTCACCGCCCTTGACGCGGCGAGCTACGCGCCGGAGCTGAAGCTGCTTGGCGTGGCCGCAGCCGCGCCGGCCACCGACCTGGCGGCCCTGCTCACCGCCGACCTCGATACGCCTGCCGGCCAGAACCTCACGGCGATGACCCTGTGGTCATGGTCGCGACTCTACAAGGCGCCGGCCGACCAGGTCCTGGATCCTGAGGCCGCTGCGACCGTGGATCGACTGGCCAAGGAATGCATCGAATCGATCTTCGACCTCGAGCTCCGCAACATGACCACCCGGCCGCTACGCCGCCACTTCCTGACCGATCCGGCCTTTGCTCAGAAGGAGCCGTGGGCGAGCTTGATGGCGGCCAACACGCCGGGAGTCGTCGCCGCGAACATTCCGGTGCTCCTGACCCAGGGAACGCGCGATCAGATCGTGCGGCCGGAGATCACCCGCGGATATATGGCTCGTCTCTGCAAAGCCGGCGTCGCCGTGAAGATCGATTGGGTGGACGGCGCCGGCCACGGCTTCGTGGCGCTCAAGAGCGCAGCTGCGACGGTCTCGTGGATAGCCGACCGTTTCGCAGGGGCGCCGGCGCCGAGCGACTGCAATGCGGCGGCCTAGCAGTCGGGCGGCGGCAGGACGACGGCGTGGTGGGCGCGGAAGGGATTGAACCTTCGACCCCTCGCGTGTGAAGCGAGTGCTCTCCCGCTGAGCTACGCGCCCGCCGCCGGAAGGGAGCGGCCTATAGCGTTTTGGCCTCGCGCGGGCAAGGTTCGCCCCGCCCATCGAAACGGCCGGGCTTTTTCGCTAGAGCGGTCCGGTTGCGGACTGGAGCAGATTCCCGATGACCGATCGACGGGCGAGGGCGGCGGTGATCCTCGCAGCCGGCAAGGGCGAGCGGATGAAGTCGCCACGGCCCAAAGTGCTGCATCCGGTCGGTGGCCGCGCCATGCTCGACCACGCCATCGACACCGCAGAGAGACTCGGCTGCGAGCGGATTGTGGTTGTGGCCGGCGCCCACGCGCCAGAGGTCGCCGCGCATGTGAGGAAGCGCCTCGGTGATGAGGCTTTGGCGATCCAGGACCCGCCGCTCGGCACCGGCCACGCGGTGCTGGCCGCGAAAGAGGCGCTGAGCGGTTTCTCCGGCGAGATGGTTGTCACTTACGCCGATGTGCCGTTGTTGACGCCGGAATCGATCGCGCCGCTGTTCGAACTGCTGGCGGGCGGCGCCGCCGTCGCCGTGCAGGGTTTCGAGGCGGTCGATCCGGCCGGCTATGGACGCCTGGTCATGGGGGCGGATAGCGGCCTCGAACGGATTGTCGAGGCCAAGGATGCGTCGCCTCAGGAATTGTCCATAAGGCTTTGTAATTCAGGCGTTATGGCGGCGCATTCGGGCTTGCTCTTCCAGCTCCTGGCGCGCGTCGACAACCATAACGCCAAGGGCGAGTACTATCTGACCAGCGTGGTGGCGCTGGCCCGCGGTGAGGGCCATTCGGTGCGGGTGAGCGTCGCTGACGAAGCGGAGCTGGCTGGCGTCAACTCCCAGGCCGAATTGGCCGTCGTCGAAGGTCTCTTTCAACGTCGCCGGCGCGGCGAGCTGATGGCGGCCGGCGTCACCATGACGGCGCCGGAGACGGTCTGGCTGTCGTGGGATACGAAGATCGGGGCGGGCGTCTCGGTCGAGCCTAACGTGGTCTTCGCTCCCGGCGTGATCGTCGAGTCCGGCGCGGTGGTGCGGGCCTTCAGCCATTTTGAGGGGGCGGCAGTGCGGGCCGGCGCGATCGTCGGACCCTACGCTCGTCTGAGGCCGGGCGCGGATATCGGCGAGAACGCCCACATCGGCAACTTCGTCGAGGTCAAGAAGGTCAAGGTCGGCGCCGGCGCCAAGGCCAACCATCTCTCCTACCTCGGCGACGGCGAGGTCGGCGTCGGCGCCAACATCGGCGCCGGCACGATCTTCTGCAATTACGACGGCTTCGACAAATTCAATACCGTCGTGGGCGAGAACGCCTTCATCGGCTCAAACACGGCGCTGGTGGCGCCGGTCAGGATCGGGGCAGGGGCCTACACCGGCTCGGGCTCGGTGATCACCGCCGACGTGGCCCCGGACGCCCTCGCCCTCGGCCGCGGCCGACAGGCGGAGAAGCCGGGCTGGGCGGCCGAGTTCCGGGCGCGCAAGCTGGCCGCGAAGGCCGGCCGATGAGCGAGGCGCAGAAGCGGGCGGCCGGCGTCGCCGCCGCCGACCTGGTTGAGGCGGGTATGACCGTGGGTCTCGGCACCGGCACGACGGCGGCACACTTCGTGCGGGCCCTGGCGGCGCGCAAGCTGGACGTCACCGGCGTGGCCACCTCCGAGGCGACGGCGGCGCTGGCGCGTTCGCTGGGCTTGAGAGTCGCGGACCTCGACGAAGTTGAGGAAATCCAGCTAACCGTCGACGGCGCCGACGAAATCGGCCCCGACCTCTCGCTCATCAAGGGCGGTGGCGCGGCGTTGTTGCGCGAAAAGCTGGTATGGACCGCCTCGAAGCGCTGCGTGGTCATCGCTGACGCTTCCAAGCGGGTCGACCGCCTTGGCGCCTTCCCGCTGCCGATCGAGGTGGTCGTGTTCGGACATACCGATACGGCCCAGCGCATCGCCGCGGTCCTCGCCGAGCAGGGGATCGCCGTCCGGCCCCGCCTGCGCCTCGGCGCCCTGACGTTGAAGGGCGACATCCCCGTGCGGACCGACAGTGGCAACCTTATTTATGATGCGCCGTGCGGGGCCATCGGCCATCCCGCCGCGCTGGCCGCGGCGCTGAAGAGCGTGACGGGCGTCGTCGACCACGGCCTGTTCCTGGGCCTTGCCGAACGGGCCCTGATCGGGACCGACGCGGGCGTCGCGACGATCCTGCCATAAGAGGAGCCACTGTTGGCGCGCTATGACTACGATCTCTTCGTCATCGGAGCCGGTTCCGGCGGCGTGCGGGCGGCGCGCCTGGCGGCGACCGGCGGCGCCCATGTAGCGGTGGCCGAGGAATACCGGGTCGGCGGGACCTGTGTCGTCCGCGGCTGTATCCCAAAGAAATTCATGGTTTACGCCAGCGAATTCCCGCACGTTTTTGAATCGGCGACGGACTTCGGTTGGACGCTCGGCGAGGCCCGGTTCGACTGGCCGACCTTCCTCGAGCGCAAGGACCTGGAGATCGCCCGGCTCTCGGGGCTCTATGTCGCCGGCCTGCACAACGCCGGCGCCGAGATCATTCACGCTCGCGCCCGGCTGGTCGACGCCCACACCATCGAGGTCGACGGCCGAACCATCACGGCTGAGAAGATCCTGATCGCGACGGGCGCCACGCCGGTGCTGCCGGAAGGCGTGCCGGGCATCGAACACGCCATCACCTCCAACGAGGCCTTCCAGCTCGAGCGGCTCCCCAAGAGCATTCTGGTCGCCGGCGGCGGCTATATCGCCGTGGAGTTCGCCGGCATCTTCAACGGCCTCGGTGTGGAGACGACGCTGGTCTACCGCGGCCCGATGATCCTGCGCGGTTTCGACGACGATGTCCGGGCGCACCTCACTCTGGAGATGGAGCGCCAAGGCGTGAAGATCGTCACGGATGCGCGCCACGAGAGGATCGAGAAGAGCGACGCTGGACTCGTCAACGTGCTCTCCAACGGTCATTCGATCACCGCCGAGGCGGTGATGTTCGCCACCGGACGGCTTCCCCATACAAAGGACCTGGGCCTGGAAGTGGCCGGCGTCGACGTGAACGAACGCGGAGCCGTGGTCGTCGATGACTATTCCAAGAGCACGGCGGCGAGCGTGTGGGCGGTGGGCGATGTCACCGATCGCATCGCGCTCACCCCCGTGGCCATCCGCGAAGGCGCGGCGTTCGCCAATACCGAATTCCTGGGCAAGCCCATGCGCTTCGATCACCAGTCGGTGGCGAGCGCGGTGTTCTCCCAACCGCCGGTCGGCTCCGTCGGCCTGGCCGAAGGGCAGGCGCGGTCCGGCGGCCGGAAGGTCAAGGTCTTTCGTTCGGTGTTCCGGCCGATGAAGGCGTCGTTCCACGGCGCCCAGGATCGGACCCTGGTGAAGCTTGTGGTCGATGCCGACACCGACCAGGTGCTCGGCTGCCACATGGTCGGGGCGGACGCGCCGGAAATCATCCAGATGGCCGCCATCCCGATCCGCCTCGGCATCACCAAGGCTCAGTGGGATGAGACCTGCGCGGTTCATCCGACCTCGGCCGAAGAGCTGGTCACCATGCGAGAACCGGTGGCGGCGCTCTACAAGGATCCGTCATAGGGCGCTTCGAGTTCGCGGCCATTGCCTCGATTTTTTGCCTTTCGGACGCGCTTGGTCTAAGCCGCCGCCTTCCTTCGTCGGGCAATTGAGATGAGTGAGCGTTGGGCGCCTGGCTCGTGGAGAGCCCGGCCCGCCAGGCATATTCCGACCGACTATCCGGACGCGGCCGAGCTGGCCCGCGTCGAGGGCGAGCTCGCGCGCATGCCGCCGCTGGTCTTTGCCGGCGAAGCGCGACGCCTTAAGCACCTGCTTGCCGAAGTCGCGGCGGGCCGCGCTTTCCTACTGCAGGGCGGCGACTGCGCGGAGAGTTTCAAGGAATTCTCGGCCGACAACATCCGCGACACCTTTCGCCTAATTCTGCAGATGGCGGTGGTGTTGACCTTCGCCGCCGGCAAGCCAGTGGTGAAGGTCGGCCGCATGGCCGGGCAGTTCGCCAAGCCACGTTCCGAGACGACCGAGACGGTGGCCGGCGTCACCCTGCCGTCCTACCGCGGCGACATCATCAATGGCATGGACTTCGAAGCCGGTGAGCGTCGCCCCGATCCCGAGCGCCTGCTCAAGGCCTACGGCCAGTCGGCGGCGACGCTGAACCTGCTGCGCGCCTTCGCCGGCGGCGGCTACGCCGACCTGCACAACATCCACCGTTGGACCCTTGGGTTCGTCGACGGCAGTCCGCAGGGCGCCCGCTATCGCGAGATTTCCGACAAGATCAGCGAGGCCCTGACCTTCATGGAGGCCATCGGCGTAGCGCCTCAGAGTCATCCGGACCTGACTCGCGTCGAGTTCTTCACCTGTCACGAAGCCCTGCTGCTGGGCTTCGAGGAGGCCCTGACCCGCGTCGATTCCACCTCAGGCGACTGGTACGACGTTTCCGCCCACCTGCTGTGGATCGGCGAGCGCACCCGCCAACTCGATGGCGCCCACGTGGAATTCATGCGCGGGATCAAGAATCCGGTCGGGCTCAAGGTCGGCCCGACGCTCGAGGCCGATGACCTCTTGCGCCTGATCGACGCCCTCAATCCCGACGGCGAGCCCGGCCGGCTGACGCTCTATGGTCGTTTCGGATCCGACAAGATCGCCGCCCGGCTGCCGGGCCTGATGGCGGCCACGCGTCGCGAAGGCCGCCCCGTCGTCTGGGCCATCGACCCGATGCACGGCAACACGTTCAAAGCCAACAACGGCTACAAGACCCGGCCCTTCGAGCGGATTCTGGCCGAGGTGCGCAGTTTCGTGGAGATCGCCGAGGCCGAGGGCGTGCATCCCGGCGGCGTGCACCTCGAGATGACCGGTCGGAACGTCACCGAATGCGTCGGTGGCGCGCGGGCCCTGACTGAAGGCGATCTCGCCGACCGCTATCACACCCACTGCGATCCGCGCCTCAACGGCGAACAGGCCCTGGAGCTGGCGTTCCTGGTGGCCGAGAAGCTTAAGGCACGTCGGCCGAGCCCCCTAACCCAGGCCGCGGAGTAACCCAGCCCTCCAGGTCCACGAGGGCCCGCTGACCGACGGCGCGCCGCCGCGCGCGCGCGCGTTCGCCGCGGGCGCGGCGCTTGTCGGGCTCCCGCGGCGGCTCGGCGATCGGCGGCAGCAGGCCATAGTTGATGTTCATCGGTTGGAATGTGCCCGATCCACCATCGAGGTGACCGCCGGTGATGTGCCGCGCGAGAGCGCCCAGGGCGGTCGTCGGCGGCGGCAGGGCGAGATCCACACCCTGCGCCTCGGCCGCCGCCAGCCGTCCGGCCAGAAGGCCGATGGCGGCGCTTTCCACATAGCCCTCGACCCCGGTGATCTGGCCTGCGAAGCGCAGGCGCGGTTCGGCCTTGAGCCGCAGGCGTCCGTCCAGCACCCGGGGGCTGTTGAGGAAGGTGTTGCGGTGCAGGCCGCCCAGGCGGGCGAAGACGGCGTTCCGAAGGCCAGGAATGGTGCGGAAGACCTCGGACTGTGCCCCGTGCTTCAGCTTGGTCTGGAAGCCGACCATGTTCCAAAGGCTGCCGAGCGCATTGTCCTGGCGCAGCTGGACCACAGCCCAGGGCTTTTCGCCTGGCCTGTGCGGGTTGGTCAGGCCGACGGGCTTCATGGGGCCGTGGCGCGGCGTCTCGCGGCCGCGTTCGGCCATCACCTCGATCGGCAGACAGCCATCGAAGTAGGGGACGTTCTCCCAGTCGCGGAACTCAGCTTTCGGCCCGGCCAGTAGGGCGTCGATGAAGGCTTCATACTCGTCGCGGTTCAGGGGGCAGTTGATGTAGGCCGCCGCATCGCCGCCCGGCCCCTCTTTGTCGTACCGCGACTGCCGCCAGGCCACCGACATGTCGATGCTCTCGTGGTGCACAATCGGGGCGATGGCGTCAAAGAACGCAAGGCTCTCGGCGCCTGTGAGCGCGCCGACAGCGTCGGCGAGCGCGGGGGAGGTGAGGGGTCCGGTGGCGATGATGACGTTGTCCCATTCGGCCGGCGGCAGGCCGGCCACCTCGCCGCGCTCGACTTGGATGAGCGGGTGGGCGACGATCGCCTCGGTCACAGCCAGCGAAAAGCCCTCGCGGTCGACCGCCAGCGCCCCGCCGGCCGGCACCTGATGCCTGTCGCCGCAGGCCATGATCAACGAGCCGCAGCGACGCATCTCGGCGTGCAGCAGACCCACGGCGTTGGCCTCGGCGTCGTCGGCGCGGAAGGAGTTCGAGCAGACCAGCTCGGCGAAGCCATCGGTCTGGTGCGCCGGGGTCGAGACCAGCGGCCGCATCTCGTGCAGGACCACGCGCACGCCGGTGTTCGCCGCCTGCCAGGCCGCCTCGCTGCCGGCGAGGCCCGCGCCGATGATGTGAATTGGCCGCTCAGACATGGGGGCGGAGCCTTAAACCCACCCTACTGCGCGGGAAAGTGGCGTCTCCGCGGGTTTCGTCATAATCGTTGGCGCAGGGCCGGAAGGGGGCGAATCGCATGCCGAATTTCAAGATCGAGGATGCGGCCTTCGCCGGCGTGAGCCTGCTCGCTCGGCGCCCGGGCGCCGCCCTGATCTGGGCCTTCTTGTGGACCGGCGTGATCGCGCTGGTCACCGTGCCGTTCGCCGCCGGCCTGGCCGAATTCATCACCACAATGGCGCGGTCAGGTCCGCAAGCCGACCCTTCAGCCTTGCTGCCGCTGTTCGCCAGCCTGGGCGCCTTTTTCATTCTGGCCGGGCTGTTCAGCCTGGCGCTCGGCTCGGTTATCTCCTGCGCGGTCTACCGCGCCATCTTCACACCGGAGGACTCCGCCTATGCTTACCTGCGCCTGGGCGAGCAGGAGCTTC
>JBEKQJ010000020.1:0-22344 GCA_049519835.1 Caulobacteraceae bacterium
ATTGGTGTCACCCGTGGAATTTCCATAGGGGTTCTGGCCATATGGTGGCGTCTGGCCGACGCCCGTGTAGGTCTGGGCGGGCGCCGGCGAGGCGAGAACCAGACAGGTCAGGCCGGCGAGACCTATCGTCGATACGGCGCGAATGAGGCGAGCGAAGGCGAACGGCACGTCAGTGGATCTCATCTCGTTGAAAGCCCGGCGTCGGCCATCGAGCGGGCCGTTTGCCTGATCTGTTCGGAAAATGCGACGGGCTCGACGTCGAAACGATGGCGCAGTGACGCATAAACCTTTCCATCGCCGACATAGCGGTCCTCGATCTCCCCGCTCGGCGGCGGACGATGCGCCACTCGGGGCGCGCCCAAGGCGTCGGCCACCGCATCGGCGATCTCACCGACCTCGTATACGGCTTCGCCAGCCGTGTCGAACCTGATGACGCCGCCGCTCGATTCGGTCAAAGCCCCAAACACAACGCTCATCAGCTCCGAGATCGCCACGTAGGATCGCCAGACCGGCTTGGCGGCCCGTATCTCCATCGGACGTTTCGCCAGGGCGTCGGCGATGAAACAAGCCAGCACATAGCTCGACTGTTTGTTGATGTATGGGCCAGCGAGATTGAATACCCGCCCGATGACTGCGCGTCCGTTGGCCCTTTCGGCCCAGTCGGTGAAGGCGGCTTCGTCTTCCATTTTTAGCGCGCCGTAGAGGCGCATCGAAGCCGCCGCGCCGGGAACTTCCGCTCTGTAGGCCGCGCCAGACGAGGCCAGAAACACGCCGGATGCGCCGATCGGCCCGAGAGCGTTCAACACCTGTCGTGAGATGGTTCGGTTGGCGTCCGCGTAAGCCTCGGGCGACATTGCCGCGGCCTTTTCCTGAGTGAGATAAGCCAGGTGCAGGACGAGGCTGGGGGCTGGCGCAAGGTCGCCGATCTCGGCCAAGGGCCGCTGCGGAACGGCGAGACCGCTCCTTAGCGCCAGGGTGCGGGCGTTGGACCCGAAACAGGCGACCCGCCCCGCGAAATCAGGGCCGAACAGGCCATGCAGCATCTCCAGCGTCGCCAGACCCAGCCAGCCGCCGGCGCCAGCCACGACGACGCGCAGGCCGCTCGCGGCCAGCCGCCCAGCGCCCACCCCAGTCAGGGCCGGATACGGCGCCGGCTCCGGCCTCACGCGGCGTCTCGGGCGGCAAGTCGCGCCTCCACGACACCGGGAAGCTCGGAGAAGGAGGCGCAGAGGGACGCGCCCGGCCAGGCGCGGTCGTAGTCACCGTAGCCGAAGGTCATCAGGATGAGTGGCAGGCTAGCCGCCTGGGCGACCTGCCAGTCGGGTTCGCTGTCGCCCACCGAGCAACAACGGCCGCGCGGCGTATCGCCAAGTGCGAGGCCGAGGCCCGTGAGGTCCGGCTTAAGCGGCACAGCCGGCCCTGAGCCCACCACGGCGTCGAAAAGGTCGGCGAGGCCCAGTTCGGCGATCACCTTGGAGCACAGTTCCTGCGGCTTGTTCGACCACACCGCGAGGCCGAAGCCGGCGCGGCGAAGCTCAGCCAGCGCCCCGCGCGCGCCGGGATAGAGGCAGGCCGGGTCCGTCGGCCGGGCGGCGTAACGCGCTCGGAACTCGACCAGCGCCGCCTCGACATCGCCGCACGCCTCGCCGAGCAGCTTCGCCAGCATCAGCCGGCCGCCCGTGGTGACCAGGGGGCGCGTCTCGGCCTCGCTCACCCGGCGGCTGACGCCGCGCGCCGCCAGCATCTCGTTCACCAGCTGAGCGCACAAGGGTACGCTGTCGATCAACGTACCATCGAGGTCGAAAAGAATACGGCCGTTCACCACGACATCCAGGGCGCGCCAAATGGCGTTATTGTCCCCATGCCACAGCGTCGCAACAGTTCTTCGATTCGACCCACTATCTCGCTTCCGTGCACTTCGCTGTATGGCGGCAGCTGTCCGACGGGCCCAATGCTAGGCGACAGTGCTGGCCGCCGTTTGAGAGACTCCGCCCGCGCCAAGGTTGACATCGACTGCGGCCGACCTCCGACACATGGCGACCACCGACCCTTCGCTAGACATCGAACAATTCAGAAGCGTGAGTCCTGAAGCAGAAACCAAATGCGAAAGCGATCTGACGTCGAAATAGTTCAGGTGCTCGTGTTGTTTTGCAAACCCGAATGGGGGGATGACTCGGAATTTCAAACGGACCGCCGTCGATAGAAAATCGACAGCAAGCATCAATAGCGGGTGTCGGACGAGACGCCGGAGGTAAGCAACGTACCAGCGGCCGCTCGGAATTGACTCCACCGAGAACGAATCCTCGGGCACCTCGATATACAAAAGGCCGCCAGGCTTCACACGCTCGGCCACCCGCTTGAGCTGCGCTAACGGCTCTGAAAAGTGTTCGACAATGGCGCAAAGCAGGACCAGATCGAACTGCCTGCGCTCAAGGTCTTCCTCGTCGCGGATGGCTGTCACGCCGGGCGCAGGCTCGATGCCCGATATGTCGTAGACATAGAATTCGCTGCCCGGCCCCCCCGCCATCATCTGACCTCGGTCGCCGCCGTAGTCGAGAACCGAACCGATAGAGTTCGCCTCTGCATGGCCCACGAGCGCCGCCCGATAGACCTCTTGGCGCGGCTCCATCCCTGCGCCAGACAGGTATTCGTTGACCTTGCGAGTGTACCAAGGCTCAGAATGCCGACGCATCGCGAGGTAACGTTCGTCGCGATAGTCGGTGTAGAGCCGATCGATCTCGGTGTCGTCAAAACGGGTTGTGTAAAACCTCAGGCCGCACGCAGCACAGGCGCCCAAGGCGTGGACGTCGGGCGGCTGGTCAAAAAGGTATGCAGCCAAGAACGGCGCCATCACCGCCGGCCGGGAAATGAAGTCGGTTGAGCCGCAGCCAGGGCAGACGTCGGTTTGGTAAGTCATACGCTCGTTCTTTGTAACGCGTGATTGTCTCGATCTCACAGCGGGACACGATATCGGTCGCCGGCCTGGCCGCCCTTACGAAAGCGACGGCCGGCTCCGCGCGAGACGTTTGTTTACGTTTCCTCAAGCGGGGGGACGATCATATTGGCCAGGAACTCGTCTCGCGGCAGGAACGGCCAGAGATCTTCGATCGGCTTCGAATAGAGCGAGCCGTCCGCGCGTTGGGCTGAGCTCATCGAAGGAATCCGCTGCTCATCCGGTATGCAGACCACCTCGCACACTACGGGGCCCGGCATCGCCAGGACGGCCTCGACCTCTTCCTTCAGCCGGCTCTGGTCGGCGATGCGCACGCTGGGCAGTCCGTAGGCCGCCGCCACCTTGCCGAGATCAGGCAAAGTCAGGCCGCTCGTCTGATCGGCCCCGCCGAGCCGGCCGAACCAGCGGTTCTGCGAGGTGCGGATCGAGGAATAGCCCTCGTTGGATAGGACGAAGAACTTGATCGGCAGGCCGAGCCGGCGGACGGTCTCGAACTCCTGCACGTTCATCTGCAGGCCGCCGTCGCCGTCGATAGCCACGGTCTCGGCGCCGCCCATCGCCAGACAGGCGCCGATCGCCGCCGGCAGGCCATAGCCCATGGAGCCGAGCGCGGCGGTGGATGGCAGGCGCTGGCCGCGTTTCAGGCGGAAAGCGTGCTGGAAGATCTCGATACCGGCGCCGGAGCTGCCGGTGACGATGAGATGGCCTTCCGGCAGGGCCTCGGAGAGCACGTCGGCCAGGGCGTAGACGCTCACCTTCTGGTCCGGGGCCAGGAACTCGGGCAGGACCACCGGCCAGCGGCGCTTCCAGCCCTGGCAGCGCGCGAGCCAGGCGCTCCAGTCCGGCCAGGCGCGGCCGTTGAGCTCGGCCGCCACCGCGGCCAGGAAATCGCCAGCGTCGGCCACGATCGGAACATCGACATAGGCCGCAAGCTTGCCGATCTCGGCGGCGTCGACGTCGACCATGATCTTCGTCGCCCCGCGCGCCAGGCGTTCGGGGGCGTAGCCGGTGATCGAGAAATCGAGACGCGATCCCAGCACCAGCAGCAGGTCGGCGTTCTGCAATGTGAAGTTGACCCCGCGCGGCGCCACCGCGCCCGGCTTGCCGATGTAGCAAGGCTCGTCAAAGGCGAAGAGGTCCATCGACAGCCAGGTGGCCAGCACCGGCGCCTGCAGCGCCTCGACGAGCCGGCGCATGTCCGATACCGCCCGCTCCCCGGCCAAACGAACGCCGTTGCCGACCAGGATCACCGGCCGCTGCGCCACCGAAAGCATGGCGAACAGGCTTGCGACATCGGCGCTCAGATCGGCGGGGGCCCGATCGGTGGCCGCGAACCCCGCAAGCGAGTCCGGTTCGATGGTCGCCGCTTGAACGTCGAGCGGGATATCGACCCACACCGGTCCCTGCCGGCCGGAACGGGCCGTGTGAACGGCTGTCTCCAGAACAAACCGGATATCGGCCGGATCCATCACCGTCTCGGCGTATTTCGTCAGTGGCCGGACGATAGACACGATGTCCACTTCCTGGGCTCCCATCTGACGCACGCCGCTATCCCCCTTGAGGTCCGGGCGCTTCGCCTGGCCGGAGACGAACAGCACCGGGGTCGAATCGAGCCAGGCGCCGGCGAGACCGGTAATGGTGTTGGTGCCGCCCGGGCCCGTGGTCACCAGAGCGCAACCCAGCGCGCCCCGCGTCTTGGCCCAGGTTTCGGCGCACATCGCGCTGGCCTGTTCATGCAGATTGGAGACGCAGGTCAGCCCGTCGTGGTGGAAGAACGAGTCATTGAGATGCATCGCCCCGCCGCCCGGCACCATGAAGACGTGATCGACGCCCTGGCGGGCCACAAAGTCGGCGACATAGTCGGAGAGCTTCACCACTCATGGTATCCTTGGCTGGCCTTCAATGGGATCGGCGCTGACGCAGAACTCACAGAATCAGTCTTTCTGACTCGCCCGCGACAACGGGACGCCTCGCCTTCCAAAGGCCATAGCGGATAAAGTTCGAAAACCATGAAGTCAGTTACAATCCTTACCGCTTGTTACAACGAAGAGGAAAATGTTGAGGCCCTCTACGAGCGGGTCCGTGAGATCATGGCGCGGATTGGCGGCTATCGTTACGAACATCTGTTCATCGACAATGCCTCCACCGACCGTACGGTGGCGATCCTGAAACGGCTCGCAGCCAAGGACCGCAACGTCAAGGTCATCGTCAATACGCGCAATTTTGGCCAGATTCGGTCGCCGATGTACGCGCTCTCCCAGACTCGCGGCGACGCCGTGATCGGCCTCGTCGCCGATTTCCAGGATCCGCCGGAGCTGATCCCAGACCTGCTCGCCGCCTGGGAAGAGGGTTGGCCCATGGTGGCCTGCATCAAGCGCTCCAGCGCCGAGAACCCACTGATGTTCGCGCTGCGCAAGCGCTACTATCGCCTGCTCGAACAGCTCGCCTCGATCGAGACCATCCAGAACTACACTGGCTTCGGCTTGTACGACCGAAAAGTGGTCGACCAGGTCATCGCTCTCGATGACGCAGAGCCCTATTTTCGCGGCATGGTCGCGGAGTTGGGCTTTCCCTACAAGGCCATTCCCTATGACCAGCCCATGCGCAAGCGCGGCAAGTCCAAGAACAACCTGGGCACCTTGATTGACATGGCGCTGGTGGGGCTCGTCACCCATTCGAAGGCGCCGCTACGCCTGATGACCCTTGCGGGCCTCGTCTGTGCAGCCGTCTCGATGTGCCTTGGCGCGGCTCTGCTGATCTACAAGCTGCTGTTCTGGGACCGATTCCAGGCCGGTGTGGCGCCGCTGGTGATTTTCGGCTTCGTCGGCTTCTCGTTCCAGCTCATCTTCATGGGCCTGCTCGGTGAGTACATCGGCGCCATCCACACCCAGCTGCAGCGCCGGCCCTGGGCCGTCGAGCGCGAGCGGGTGAATTTCGAGTTTGAGCCAGCCGTCCCGCTCGCCGCGCCTCATCTCCGGGTCGAGGCTCCGCGAGTCGTCGCGGGATCTCAGGCCTGAGAGGCGGCTTGTCATGGCGCGGGGCGCGCGACACGAGATTTGGGAGGACTTGGTATGGAACGCGTGATGATCGCCGGCAAGGCGGTGGGCCCAGGCGAGCCGTGCTACGTGGTCGCCGAGATCGGCATCAACCACAATGGCGATCTCGACATCTGCCGCCGGCTGATCGACGTCGCCATCGAAGCCGGCTGCGACGCGGTCAAGTTCCAGAAGCGCACCGTCGACGTGGTGTATACGGCCGAGGAACTGGCTCGCGAGCGGGAAAACCCCTTCGGTCCCACCAACGGCGACCTAAAGCGGGGACTGGAGTTCGACGAAGCCGATTATCGGGCCATCGACGCGCACTGCAAGGACAAGGGGATCGTCTGGTTCGCGTCCTGCTGGGACGAGGCCAGCGTCGATTTCATCGAGCGGTTCGATCCGCCCGCCTACAAGATCGCCTCGGCGAGCCTCACCGACGACGCCTTGCTCGCCTACACCCGGGCCACGGGCAAGCCGATCATCCTGTCCACCGGCATGAGCACCATCGAGCAGGTCGACCGGGCGGTCGAGGTGCTTGGCAAGAAGAACCTGATCCTCCTCCACACCTGCAGCGCCTATCCATCGCAATACGGGGAGCTGAACCTCAAGGTCATACCGACGATGCGCGAGCGTTACGGCGTGCCGATCGGCTACTCGGGTCACGAGACCGGCATCCCCACCAGCGCCGCAACCATCGCGCTCGGCGCCTGCATGGTCGAACGGCATGTCACGCTCGACCGCGCCATGTGGGGCAGCGATCAGGCCGCCTCGCTTGAACCGAACGGAATCACCCGCCTGATCCGCGACATCCGCCTGATCGAGACGGCGCTCGGTGACGGCGTCAAGCGCGTCGAAGAACGCGAGGTGCCGGTCATGGAGAAGCTTCGGCGCGTGGACCAGCGAACCAGCGCCTGAGCCGCGTCGGGCGCTCGGGACTATCGAGGTGGATCGTCCGGATACTCGGCCATGAAAGCCGCCGTCTGATGGATCTGGATCGCAAGGTCGATCGGGGCGACGCCGTGAGTGCTCATCAACGCGGAAAACGCCCGCCCATCGCCGAGATACCGGTCGCCGGGCGACTCGGGATCAAACGCCAGCCGCTCCACGCCGGGCGCGCCCAACAGGTCCGCCACGATCCCGGCCAGTTCGCCCACCTCCACGGCCCGCTCGCCAGCGGTCTCGAAGGTCGCGACGCCGGCCGATCCCTCGGTCAATGCGGCCGCGACGACGCTCATCAGCGTCGAGATCGCAACGTAGGAACGCCAGACCGGGGCGCCGGCGCCAACCCTCACTGACCGGCCGGCGAGGGCGTCGGCAATGAAGCTCGCCAAGGCGTAGGTGGCCCGCCGGTTGATGTAGGGACCCGAGAGATTGAAGATTCGGCCGATCGAAGCGCGCGCGCCACGCCGCTCGGCCCAGTCCGCGAACGCCGACTCGTCCTGGCGCTTGATCCAGCCGTAGAGACCCTTGGACTGCGGTCCGCCGCCGCGATCGGCCAGATGCGCTGCGCCGGACGAGGCCAGGAACACCGCCTCTGCCCCGATGCGGTCGAGCGCGGACAGCACCTGCTCGGCGAGCGCCCGATTGGCGGCGACATAGGCCTCCGCATCGAGCGTCATGCCCGCGCCCTGGGTAATAAAGGCGAGATGCAGCACCAAAGTTGGCAACGGCGGCAAGTCGGCGAGGTCCCCGAGCGGCGCCTGGGCGATTTCGAGGCCATCGCGCAGGCTGAGGGCGCGGGCCCGGCTGCCAAAGCAGACGACTCGATCTCCGA
The DNA here is from genome assembly GCA_049519835.1 of Caulobacteraceae bacterium. Lineage (GTDB taxonomy): Bacteria > Pseudomonadota > Alphaproteobacteria > Caulobacterales > Caulobacteraceae > Acaudatibacter. The sequence goes on from JBEKQJ010000020.1 coordinate 7,766, forward strand.
ACCGCTCGCCGAACAGGTCGGCCAGAAGCTCCAAGGTCGCCAATCCGAGCCAGCCCCCGGCGCCGGTGACGACGACCCGCCAGGGGCCGTCCCTCAGCCGTTCCGCGCCCGCGCCGCTCAATACGGGCGGGCCGCTGCTCACCAGACCTTCCAGGGCGCGTCGCCGCGAGCCCACATCTCCTCGAGGGTGATCTTGTCGCGCAAGGTGTCCATGGCGGCCCAGAAGCCCTCGTGGCGATAGGCGACGAGGTCGCCCTCGGCGGCCAGCGTCTCCATGGGCTCGCGCTCCCAAATGGTCTCGGGCCCCTCGATGAGGTCGAGCACCGATGGATCTGCGACGAAGAAGCCGCCGTTGATCCGTCCGCCGTCACCGTCTGGCTTCTCGCGGAAACTGGTCACCTTGTCGCCATCGAATTCCAGGGCTCCGAAGCGTCCTGGCGGAGCCACCGCCGTGATTGTGGCGCGGCGGCCATGAGCGGCGTGAAAGGCCGTCAGGGCGGCGATGTCGATGGCGGCGACGCCGTCGCCGTAGGTGAAGCAGAACGTCTCGCCTTCGGTGAGATACGGCCGGATGGCCTTCAGCCGGCCGCCGGTCATGGTGTCGGCGCCGGTATCGACGAGGGTGATGCGCCAGGGCTCGGCGTAGTTCTGATGCACCTCCATGCCGTTGCGCGTCAGGTCGATGGTCACATCGGACATGTGCAGGAAATAATTGGAGAAATACTCCTTGATCATATAGCCCTTGTAGCCAAGGCAGATGATGAAGTCGTTGAGGCCATAGGCCGAGTAGATCTTCATGATGTGCCAGATGATCGGCCGGCCGCCGATCTCGACCATCGGCTTGGGGCGTGTCGCGGTCTCTTCGCCAAGGCGGCTACCGAGCCCGCCCGCCAGGATGACCGTCTTCATGAAGCCTCATCGCGCCAGGTTGCGAGGAGGCGAGTTAGATCAAGTCGGCGGGTGGGTCCAGCCGAGGCTGGCCCGGTCAGATTTCGCGGATCGCCCGGGTCACGGCGAAGCCCACGGCCACCGCCGCCAGGGCCGCGGACATCCAGAGCACCTCGCCGTTCACCTCCAGGCCGCCGGGCAGCATGTGGGCGTCGGTCCACTGCAACTGCACGCTTGGCGCATAGCGCATGGCGAGTTCTTGGAGCCTCGGCCACACGCCCGCGCCCATGATCTGGATCGAAGCGAGGAGGCCGCCGGCGAGGCCAAGTCCGCCGATCAGGAGATTGCGGAGCGTCCAGCCGCGGTCGAGGCTCGAGTCGACCCTCAGGGCGAAGAGGTCGGCGTCGGGAAAGGCCGTCTGCTCGCCGAACAGACGCTCGAGTTCCATCTCGAAGGTTCTGTCAGCCATTCGCCCGGTTCTCCAGGTCTCCGGTCCTCGGCGCGAGCCGGGCGCGGAGTTTATCCAGACCACGTTTGACATGGGATTTGACCGTTCCAAGCGGCGTATTCAAGGCGGCGGCGGCCTCCGCATGGGAAAGACCGGCGCCGTAGCAGAGCGAGACGCACATCCGTTCGGCGGGGGTCAGGCCAGCGAGCGCCGCGTCGAGATCGATTGCGCCGGCATGATCGGGCGGCGGCGCGGAGGCTTCCGAAGGCTCGGCGGACAGGGCTTCGCGAGCGCTCCTCCGCCAGCGTCGGACATAGGCCCGCGCCGCGATTCGCTTGACCCAGGCCTGGAAGGTCCCCTCCCCGCGGAACTCGGCGATCTGCTCGAAGGCCGCCATAAAGGCGTCCTGGGCCAGATCGTCGGCGAGGTCGGGCGCCGCCCCCATCCTTCTCAGCAGCGCGCGCACGGCCGAGCCGTGGCGGCGCACCAACTCGCCGAAGGCCGCCCGGTCGCCAGTGACGGCCAGGGCGACCAACTCGAGGTCGTGCCTCGCGGCGCGGACGCTTTCCACCATTGGGGGCCCCTCCCCGAGGGCCGAACGTCGATCAGGCCTAACGCGAACCCGAGGTCGATTTGCGCCCCAGGGCCCACAGCACCAGGAAGGCGACGCCGATCAGGGCCGGAATCGCGCCACCGCCCACGATCGACGCGCCGGCGATGTAGCCGCCCTCGTCGCCACCGGCGTTGACGATGCCCCAGCCGATCCCCAGGCCCAGCAACATGATGCCGACGCCCGCGAAGATGAGCACGATCCCGCGGCGCAGGTCGCCTTCGCGGGTGGCGATCGGCGCGGGAAGTGAAACACTGTTCTGCATGGCGGCGATCAGCTCCGGCGGCACCGGCTGGCCCTTCTCGTAGGCGGTCTTCAAGACCTCCTGCATCTGCTGACGCTCGCGATAGCGCATGTACCTGGGACCCAGGATTATGCCGGCCAGGAAGGCCCAGAACACGATCACGCAGATCATCCCCGCAAAGTCGCCCATTTTCGTCTCCATTCAGCGTTGCCGGACGCCGCCCATGCGGACCCGCTCACAAGGGAAGTGGCCCGCAGATGCGGCATTGGATGCGGAAATCTTCGTGAAATCTTCGTAAGGCGTTAGGCGCCCGACGTCTGCAAGAAGGAGAAACCGATGCCTGGGACCGAAGTCTCCATTCCTACCCCCGACGGGAATGCGCGCGCCTTCGTCTTTACGCCGGAGGGCCAGGGACCGTGGCCGGCGGTGATTCTCTACATGGACGCCATCGCCATCCGGCCGGCCTTGTTCGAGATGGCCGAGCGCCTCGCCGCCGGGGGCTACTACGTACTGCTCCCCGACATGTTCTGGCGCGCCGGCGACTATCCGCAGATCGACGCCAAGAAGGTATTCACCGACGAGTCGCTGCGGGCGGAGCTGTTCACCAAGCTGATGCCTTCCACAAACCCGGAAAAGTCGATGCGCGACACCGGCGCCTTCCTGGCCTGGATCGCGGCCCAGCCGCTCGCCAAACCGGGCCCCGTGGGCGCCACTGGCTATTGTATGGGCGCGGGCATGGCCCTGCGCGCGGCCGGGACCTATCCAGACAAAGTGACCGCCTGCGCCGGATTCCACGGCGGCCGGCTCGCCACCGATGAGCCGGATAGCCCTCACCTTCTGGCGCCCAAGATCGAGGCTGAGGTCTACATGGCGGGGGCCGACAACGATGGGGGCTTTCCGCCCGAACAGGCCGATCGCCTGCGCGAAGCCCTGACCGCCGCCGGCGTCACCAACACCGTGGTGATCTACGAGGGGGCGCTGCACGGCTGGGTTCCCGCCGACACGCCGGTGCACAATCCGGCTGCGGCTGAGCGTCACTGGACAGCGCTCTTCGATCTGCTGGACCGCAATCTGAAGGGGTAACCTGTACGGCAGCGCGGTGCGCTCAGAAAGCAATTTGCAAAATGCGTTGACGCGCGCTATTGCGTTATGCAATGATTATCGTCATGTCCAACGCCGCCTGCGACACCGCCGAAGATCCTGTCATCGCCCAAGCGCAGCGGCGGCTCGAGCTGCTGCAAGAGCTCACCGAGATGGGCATGGAGCTGGCCCGCGCGCTGCGCGATCGCGTCCTGGCGCCGGAGGGAGACGATCCCGAAACGGCGGCCGGCGCTTTCGCCAAGCTCTCTCGCGCCATCCGCCTTACCATCGCGCTGGAGGGCAAGACCGTCCATGAGATCGGCAGGATCAAAGCAGAGATCGTTGACCTGCACCGGCTTGAATTGATCACGGGCGAGGCGATCGAAAAGGCGGGCCAGAAGGAGCGCCAACATCGCGACGCCGTGGAAATCAGCGTCGCGCAGGCGGTCTTCGCCGAAACCCGAGACCCCGACGTCGCCGAGACCCTCCTCGATGCGCTCTCTGAGCGTCTGAGCGAGGACGACGCCTACGAGGTCCTCCCCGACGAGCCCCTTCGCAAGACCGTCGAGCGACTCTGCCAGGATCTCTGCCTGGAGCCGGACTGGAGCCAGTGGTGCGACGAAGACGACGACTGGGCCCCGGGCTATATCCTGCCTCGCCCTCACTGGTCTCCGTTCAACCGACCGAGCCCCAGGCCGATCCTGAATGAGAACGGCGCGCCGCCGAACGAGCCCTTCCACGCCCTTGAGTGAGCCGCGCCGCCGCGCATTGCGCCAGCCTGACCGATCGCGCATGTTGCGGCTGCGGCGACAACGGTCGAGAGGTCCTGGAGCATGATGCGGATCGCCGCGCTCCTGGCCGTCCTCGCCGCCGCATTCGCCCTTTTCTACGCCTCGGCCCGCACGCCAGCACCGGCGCCGGCCAACGCGGCGCTTGGGGATTTCTCGGCCGGACGGGCGATGCGCGACATCGCCGTCATCGGGGCCGTCCCCCACCCCGTGGGTTCGCCAGCCAACGCGGCGGTGCGCGACTATGTCGTGCGGCGCATGACCGAGCTTGGTCTCTCGCCACGCGTCCAGAGCGATGAGGGCGTGCGTGGCGATACGTACTGGGGCGAACGCTGGATCGGTGGCGCGAAGGTGGACAATGTCATCGGCGTGCTCAGGGGTCGCGATCCGACCCTGCCGGCGCTGGCCCTCATGGCTCACCACGACACCGTGCCGGGCTCCCCCGGAGCGGCTGACGACACCGCCGGCGTCGCCTCGGCGCTGGAGGTCGCGCGGGCGATCGAGGCTGGCGGCCAGCCGCTGCGCGACGTGATTCTGATCATCACCGACGGCGAGGAGGCGGGCCTCTTGGGCGCTCAGGCCTTCTTCGCCGACGACCCGGCGGCCAGGCACGTGGGTTTTGTCATCAACATGGAGACCCGTGGCGGCGGCGGCCGGGCTCAGATGTTCGAGACCGGGCCCGGCAATGGCCCGGCGGTCAAGCTGTTCCTCGCCTCGGCCAAGCGCCCACTTGCCAACTCCCTGTCGGTCTTCATCTACAAGCAGCTGCCCAACGACACCGACTACACGGTGGCCAGAGCGGCGCGTGTCCCCGGGCTCAATCTCGCCTTCATCGGCCGTCAGTTCGACTACCACTCGCCGAGCTCGACGGTGGCGGCCCTGGACAAGGGTGCGGTGCAGAGCCTGGGCGACCAAGTGCTTGGCCCGGCGCGGGCCCTTGCCAACGCCTCCACCTTGCCGCCGAGATCCGAGGACGCGGTCTACGGCAACCTCGTCGGCGACGCTGTCCTGGCCTATCCCGCCTGGGCCGGTTGGATTTTGGTCGCCGTGAGCGCCGGTCTCCTGGCCTGGGGGGTCGTGCGCGGCCAGCGCGCCAAGGACCTTGGGTGGCTGGACCTGGCGCAAGGTGTCGGCGCGGGCGTCCTGTTGCTCGTCGCCCTCGCTCTCGGGCTGCACGCCGTCCGTCACCTGACCGGCGTCGGCTTCGGCTGGATCGAGGGCCGCCCGCTCCTCGCCCGTTTTCCGGCCTTCGAGGCGGCCATGGCCCTGGCAGGCCTCGCCACGGCGATGCTGACGTTCTTCGCTCTCTCGCTGGGCGAGGCGCGGCTGGCCTCGACGCTCGCGGCCGCGGCGGCGGCGCTGGCCGCCCAGGCCTTCGGCGGCTTCGACGTGGTCGCGCTCTGGGAAGGCGGCGTGGTCGTCGTCCTCGCCCTGATCCTCACCGGTCGGCCACTTGGCTTCACGGGCGCCTGGCTTGGTGGGCTGGCGGTCGCGTTCCTGCTGACCCTGGTTCTGCAGGTCATCGCTCCGACCACAGCCTTCCTGGTCGCCTGGCCGCTCGTCGCCGCCCTGGCCGTCCTGCATCTGGTGGCGCTCAATGCCCGCGTTCCGCCTCAAGCCCGGTGGAGCGCGGCGCTGGTGCTGATGGTCCTGACCGCCGCCTGGGCGGGCGGCGTCTTTCACCCGCTGCTACAGGCCATGGATCTGCCGGAACCGGCCGCCCTTCCCCTCTGGCTGGCGGCGCTGGCGCTCTGGCCTCTCCTGTGGCCAAGGCCCGGCTCGCGCGCGGCGCATCTGGGCGTGGCCCTGCTTGCCCTTGCCGCCGCGGTCGGGGTCGCGCTGACGCTCGCCTTCACCCCACCGTGGACCGTCCGTCATCCGAACGTCGTCGAGCCGCTTTACGTGGTGGACGACGGCCACGCTTGGCGCGTCAGTCCTTTCGAGCCGGATGCCTGGACAAGAGCGATGCTGAAAGCAGACGGCGGCAAGATCGGCCTGCTGAACTTTCCCGCCTTCCGCGGCCCCGTCTGGGCGGCCCCCGCCGCGCCGGTGACGTCCGCTGCGCCGACCGTCGATCTCGCCCGCGCCGCCGACGGGACCGTCGAGATCAAGGCTTCCGCCGACCCAAGCGCAACGCTCCATCTGGACGTCAAGACCGACGCCGTTGTCACGGGCGGCGCCGTCGATGGCCGTCCGACGCCCATGCTGACCGAGCCAGGTCGATGGACTCATTTCGTCTGGGGTCCCGGAACGCCGCTCGAGATCGCCTTCAAGCCTGTCGGCCATGGCACGCTCGACATCCGCTACGCCGCGTGGACGCCGAGCTGGCCGGCGAGCGCCAAACCGTTGCCGACCTTGCCGCCCCGGCTGATGGCCTGGGACATGGCCGACTCGACCGTCACCACCGGCGCGCTCCGTTCAGCCTGGTGACTTGAAGGGGATAGACTTGGCCGACATCGAATTCTCAGCCATCGACGAGCAGAAATTTCATTCGTTTCACTGGCTGGCGACGCTGACCACCGGCCTCGGCGTATTCTGCGACGGCTACGACATTTCCTGCCTTTCCCTGGTGCTGCCCGAGGCGCTGCACTCGTTCGGCCAGGCGACTCTGACCAGCGCCCAGAGCGCCACGCTGTCGGCGTCGGCGCTGATCGGATCGGCGGTGGGCGCGATCATCTTCGGCATGTTGGCCCAGCGCGGCCGCAAGACGTTCTACGGCTTCGATGTGCTGATCCTGGGTGTCGCGGCCATCGCCCAGGGCTTCGCGCCGAGCCTCATCTGGCTGATCGCCCTGCGGTTCATTCTCGGCCTCGGCGTCGGCGGCGACTACGTGCTCTCGCCGACTATCATGGCCGAACACGCCAACCGCGCCGACCGCGGCCGCGCCATTGGCCTCGGCTTCGGCACCATGTGGCCGATCGGCGCCCTGGCCGCCGGCTTGCTCAAGATGCTGCTCGACGCCCTGCACGTGACGCCCGACCTGGAATGGCGGCTGGTGTTGGCGGCCGGCGCCATCCCCGCTTTCGGGGTGATGTATTTGCGGCGCAGGATGCCCGAGACCGCGCGCTTCCTGGCTCGGCAGGCCGGCCGCGGCGAGGAGGCGGCCAAGGTGATGGCCGGCGTCACCGGTCAGGCGGTCGCCCCCCCAAGTCGAGACGAGCGCAGCTTCTGGAGCGTGTTCGCGCTGCACTGGCGCGCCATCCTGGCCAGCGCTTTCCTTTGGTTCCTCTACGACCTGGTGGTCTATGGCGCGATCCTGTTCGGACCTAACATCATCGCCAAGAGCCTCGGCCTCGGCGCCGGCGTGTTCCAGATCCTGATGCAGGTGGTGTTCATCCTGCCGGCCTCGATAATCGGCTCGCTGTTCATCATCGACCGGTTCGGCCGCAAGCCGCTGCAGGCTTGGGGATTCCTGGGCAGCGCCATCTTCGTCGCCGTGTTCGCGCTGATGCAGTCGAAGCTCGCGGCGGCGCCGGTCCTGGCCTTCATCGTCTTCGGCATGTTCAATGTCGCCTCCACCGGGCCGGGCCTGGTCTCGGGGGCGGGCATCCTCGGCGTCGAGCTGGCGCCAACGCGGATCCGCTCCGTCGCGCAGAGCATCACCGTCGCCGGCGGCCGGATCGGGGCCTCGATCAGCGCCTTCTTCTTCCCCCTGCTGTTCTCGAGCCTCGGCGGCACCGCGGCCTACTGGGTGATCGCCGCCCTGTCGGTCGCCGGCGCGATCGCCACGTGGCTGATGGTGCCCGAGACGGGGCGCATCTCCCTGGAGAAGCTCACCGAGGCGCAACCGGCTTGAGCCCCCGGCGGGACAGAAACGACGCAAGGGCCGCTGGCGCCCCGCGGGCGGCCGCGAGGGCCACGTACCCATCCGGCCGCACGAGGTGAAATGCCCCCGAGTGGAAGCCGGCGCGGGCCGCCGCCTCGCTCCAAGGAAAAACCGACAACGGAACGCCGGCGGCGGCGCAGGCCTCGGCGACACCCGCCTCCGGTTCGCCGTGGACCTGCCCCGTCCAGGCCAGCGACTTGAGCGGCGCGTAGTTGGCGCTCCCCTCGACCCAGGGCAGGCGGTCGCCGCCGCGCACCTCGCCGGCGGCGGCCTCCGCGAGCCCTTTGCCGCGGTAGTTGATTGCGGTCTGGGAGAGCGTCTCGAACATCCAGCGCTTGAAGGTGGTCGACTTCGCGAGCATCGGCAGGGCGGTCGGGACGACATTCAGACGCAGGAAGCGGGACGCGGCGTCGTCGCGGCTGACGGCCTGGAACATCATGTCGGTGGTGGCCACGAGGCGGCGAGCGAAGGCGATCCGCTCGCGCTGGAAGGTGTCCAGCAGGGGCGCCGGCGCCTGGCCGCGGAGCACGGCCGCCAGCTTCCAGGCAAGGTTCACGGCGTCGCCAATGCCCGTATTCATCCCCTGGCCGCCGACCGGACTGTGGACGTGTGCGGCGTCCCCGAGCACGAAGACCGGCCCACGCCGCCAAGTCTCGGCGACCCTATGATGCACGCGATAGGTCGAGAACCAGTTCACTCGACTTACTTCCAGGCCCAGGCGGTCGATGACCGCGGAGGCGACGTCGTCGAAGGTGAATGCGTCAGCGCCGATCCGTTCGAGGTCGCCGACCAGGCGGGCGCGGCCGTCGCCCTGCAGAGGAAAGACAGCGAGAAAATCGCCCTCATCCAGGCAGATGTTGAGATCACCATTGATCACCGGCCCGGCGGCTTCGACGTCGGCGACGTAGAACATCCGCGAATAGGTCCCGCCCTGGAAACTCGCGGCCAGCGTGGTGCGAACGGTGGAATGGGCGCCGTCACAGCCGGCCAGGAACGCCGCCTCGATGCGCTCTTCAGCGCCGCCGGCATGTCCGAGCCGGACGGCGACGCCGTCGTCACCGATCTGGAAGTCGCGCAGGTCGACCGGCCGCTCGACGGTGATCCCGCGAGCGGCCAGGGCCTCGATCATCAGCTGTTCGTGCGCGTCCTGCGGCAGGATGAGCACGAAGGGAAACGGACTGACGCCAGCGCCGAGTTCGCCAAACCCAGCGCGCGCGCGCTGAACCCCCTTGGCCCACAGCCGCACCGCGCCGAACTCCAGGCCGGCCGCCACCGCCGCATCAGCGAGACCAATCTGGTCGTGGAACTCTAGGGTGCGGGCGTGGACGGCCAGAGCGCGGGACGTGGATGCCTGTTGCGGGGCGCGGTCGATGATCCGCAATTTCACGCCCAGGTGCGAAAGCCACAGCGCCAGCGTCAGGCCGGTGGGTCCGGCGCCGGCGATCAGGACCTCGACATCGCCGGCCATCGACCTTTTCCTATGCGAGCTGCAGCGCCTCGGCGATGCGCGTCAGTCCCTCACGCGTCATGGCCGGATCGCCGCCCAGTCCAATGCGAATGTGGTCGCGCGCGCCGAAGAAACTCCCCGGCGCGACGCTGGTCTCGAACCGTTCCGTAAGCCGGCGGAAGAAGGCGTCGCCGTCGCCATGCCGGAGACGCGGAAACACCGTCGTGCCTTGATCGAAGATGGTCTGTTCAAGAGCGGGATGGCCGGCCAGGATCTCCTGATAGGCCGCCCGGTTGGGCTCGATCAGGCCTGCGGCCCGGTCGCGCAACGCCGGCAGGCGAGCGAAGGCTCGAACGGCCAGACGCTCGGCCACGTGCGGCGCCTTGACCCCGAAGAGGTCGTTCAGCCGCCGCATACGCTCCGCAAGCGCCCTGGGCGCGAGGATCCACCCGCAGCGAAGGCCGGAGAGGCCGTAGGCCTTGGTAAGACTGCTGGTGACCACGATGTTTCCATCCTCGGAGAAGGCCGTGCGCGCCAGTGCTTCGCCGAAGGTGAGTTCGAAATAGACTTCGTCGATCAACAAGGTCGGCGCGACCGCGGCCAGAGCAGCGACGTCCTCAGGCGCAGCCAGGGCGCCGGAGGGATTGTGCAGATTGCTCATCACGACCACCGACACATCAGGCGTCACGGACGCCGCGGCGGGGTCAATCCGCCAGTCCTCCGAGAACCGCCGCGTGAACGGCAGCACCCGCGCGCCCAGGAAACTCGCCGTCGAGGTGAGCAACTCGTAGCCGGGGTCTTCGATAACGACCGTATCGCCCGGCCGAATGATCGCCGCCATGGCCAAGTGGTTGGCGAAGGAACAGCCGCCGCCCGGAACGACGACACAGGCCGGATCGACGCGGAAGCGCGCGGCGATGGTCTCGACAAGCGGGGGCCAGCCATAGGGCGAAGGATCGTTCAGCACCAGGTCGTGCGGCTCGGGAGCGATCTCAGCCATTCCCGCGTCGGCGACGCCGCTGGAGGCGAGGCCGTATTTGGCCGCCGCCTTCAGCTTGGCGAACTGCATGTAGGCCGAACCCTGCGCCCGGCCGCCAGCGTCATTCATGGTGCGCGCTCGCAAGACGGCTTCGGTCGCTGCGTCGCCACCACAGATAGAGCGGGACGCCAGCGGCCATGATGGCGTAGCCCTTCAGGCTGTCGATGGGAAACGACCAGAAGGCGCTCAGCACGACCACGACGCAGGCGGCGACGAAAAGGCCGGTGGTGAGCGGGTGGAGCGGCGTGCGGAAGGCGCCGCCGTCGCGGTCGCGGGATCTCAGCACAAAGAGGCCGGCCGCCGTCAGGCCGAAGAACAGGAAATTCATGGCGGTGACATAGGAGAGGATACTTTCGTAGCTGCCGCTGAGCGCCAGCACCCCGGTCCAGATCGCCACCATGACGATCGCCGCCGCCGGCGCACGGCTGCGCGAACCGAGATTCGCGGCCGCGCGGAAGAACAGGCCGTCTCTGGCCATCGCGTAGACGACGCGCGGACCGGTCAGCATCCCTTGCGACATGAACGCCAAGGCCGAGAGGGCGACAGCCCCTGCGGCCAGCTTGGATCCAAATGGCCCAGCCACGCGACCCAGCATTTCGGAGGCCGGCGTCATGGTGCGCGCCAGCCCGGCGACGCCAAGCGCACGCAAGCAGGCGATGTTGACCAGCAGGTAGAGAGCGGTGACGGCAAGCACGCCGGCCAGCAACGCCACGCCCAGACGCCGGTGCGCGTCCTTCACCTCTCCCGCCACGTAGTTGGCGGTCTGCCAGCCGCCATAGCTGAACAGGACCGGGATCAACGCCGCCCCGAAAGCCTTGAAGCCCGGAAAGGCGGTCGCCGTGACGGGCGGCGCGGCCTGCGGCGCCAGGCTGAGGCCGGCGGCGACCATGGCGAGTATCGCCGCGACCTTCAGGGCGCCCAGGATCGCCTGGGTCCCATTCCCGGATCTGACGCCCAGGCAATTGATCCCGGCGAGGACCGCGAGCGTGCCGATCACTACGGGCGCGCGCGGCAGGCCGCCGCCGACCAGGACCGCGACATTGTCGGCAAAGACGATCGAGACCGCGGCAAGGCCACCGGTGTGGACCACCAGCAGCGTCGTCCAGCCGAACAGGAAAGCCGCCAAGGGGCCGAATGCGGCGCGCAAGTATTGATACTCTCCGCCGGTCGACGGGATGCGCCCGGCGAGCTCGGCGTAGACGAAGGCCCCCAACAGAGCCACGACCCCACCCACGACCCACGCCGCCAAGGCCAGTCCAGGCGACGGAAGGGCGCGCGCGACCACGGCCGGGTTGACGAAGATGCCGACCCCCACCACCCCGCCGATAACGAGCATGACCGCACTCGGCAGACCGATGGCGGCGCGGAGCTCATGCGGCTCGGCGCTCACTGCGCGCGCCCTCTCAACTGGCCTGTGCGATAGCTGCGTCAAGCGCCGTGAGAGGCTGATAGCCGGGGTCGAGCGCCTTGCCATTGATGACAAAGGTCGGAGTGGAGTCCACCTGCCCGTTCTTGGCATTGGCGGCTACCCGCGTCTGCAAGGCATTGAGAGCGGTGCTGTCGGTGATGCAGGCGTTGAACTGCTGATCTGACAGGCCGAAGGTTTTGGCGATACCGCTGAGCACGCCCTTCGGATCGTCGTAAAGACTTGGCTGTGTCCTGGGACCGCCGTTGGGGTCAGGCTGGCTCTTGAAGACCGCGTCGACCACCTGGAAGTACCGGTCCTTGCCCGCGCAGCGCGCCAACAGGAAGCCCGAGGCGGCGATCGCCACCTCCGAGCCATCGCCCACCAGCATTTCGCGGAAGGTGTAGTGAACCTTACCGGTGTCGATGTACTTGGCCTTGAACGCCGGCCAGACCTCTTTGTACCAGCGGCCGCAGACTGGACAGGCCACCGAGGCGTATTCCACCACCGTTACCTTGGCGGCCGGATTGCCGAGGCTCATGTCGTCCGGCACCGGTCCAGACGAAGCGGCGTTTTGTCCCCCGGCGGTCTGACCACCGCAGGCCGCCAGCGCCGGGGTGAGCAGGCCCAGGACCGCGAGGCGGCGGGTGAGGAGGATCATGACCGGGCTCCTTGTGTTCCGCCCCTCGTCGCCGAGAAGCGCGCGCCGATCAATCCCCCGCGCGCTCGACATGGGTTTGACAAGCCGCCCAGGCGGCGCGAGACGGCGTCACGCCGGATTGTCCGCGAGGAACACCATGCATCACCTCTATCTGACCGCGGCCGCCGCCGCGCTGCTGGCCGCGGCGCCGTTTGCCGTTATGGCCGCCGACGCGGGACCCTTCGACGGGCCGAGCCACCTGCCCCTGCATGCCCCCGCCTTCGACAAGATCAAGGACGCGGACTTCCAGCCGGCGCTGGAGGCGGGCATGGCCGCCCAGCGTGGCGAGATCGACAGGATTGCCAACAATCCGGCCCCGGCGACATTCGAGAACACCATCGTCGCCATGGAACGCTCGGGCCGGATGCTCGATCGCGTCACCAGCGTCTTTTTCGCCCTCACCTCGGCCAACACCAACGAGGCGCTGGAAAAGGTCGAGGCCGACGAGGCGCCCAAGCTCTCGGCTTTCCAGGATTCGGTCTATCTGAATCCGCGGCTGTTCGCCCGGGTGAAGGCGATCTGGGAGAAGCGAGACTCCCTGGGGCTCGATCCCGAGTCCCGTCAACTTGTTCAAGTGACCTACGAGGCCTTTGTTCACGCCGGGGCTAACCTCGCCGACGCCGACAAGGCGCGTCTTTCGGAGATCAACGCCAGGCTGGCCACACTTTCCACGACTTTCCAGCAGAGGTTGCTGGCAGCCGACAAGGCCGGCGGCCTCGTGATCGACGACAAAGCTCAGCTGGCCGGCCTCGACGACGGCGAGATCGCCGCCGCGGCCTCCGCGGCCAAGGCCCGCGGATTGAACGGGAAGTGGGTGCTGCCGCTGCAGAACACGACCCAACAACCGGCCCTGCAATCACTGGCCGATCGCAAGACACGGCAAACGCTGTTCGAGCGTTCCTGGATCCGGACCGAACAGGGTGACACCAACGACACCCGCGCCACCTTGCTCGAGATCATCAAGCTTCGAGCGGAGAAGGCGGCGCTGATCGGTTTCCCCGACTATGCCTCCTACGTCCTCGAAGACCAGATGGCTAAGACCCCGACCGCGGTCGACGCCTTCGTGCGCCAGCTCGTCGGCCCGACGCGCGCCCGCGCCGCCGGCGAGGCCGCCGACATCCAGGCGGCAATCGACAAGGAGGGCGGCGGCTTCCAGTTGGCGCCGTGGGATTGGGAGCGCTATTCCGAGAAGGTCCGCAAGGCGAAGTACGATCTCGACGAGAGCCAGATCAAGCCTTACTTCGAGTTGAACAACGTGCTCGAAAACGGCGTTTTCTTCGCCGCCAACCAATTGTATGGCGTCAGCTTCAAGGCGCGCCACGACTTGCCGGTCTACGATACCGACATCAAGGTCTACGACGTCTTCGACAAGAACGGCTCGCAGCTTGGAATCATCTACTTCGACTACTTCAAGCGCGACAACAAGCAGGGCGGCGCGTGGATGGGCAACTTCGTCGCCCAGTCGAAGCTGCTGGGCGAAAAGCCGGTCGTCTACAACGTCGCCAACTTCACAAAGCCGGCCCCAGGCCAACCGGCCCTGCTGTCGTTCGACGACGTGACCACCATGTTCCACGAGTTCGGCCATGCTCTGCACGGCCTGTTCGCCGATCAGACCTACGGCTCGATCTCGGGCACGAACACGGCCCGCGATTTCGTAGAGTTCCCGTCCCAGTTCAACGAGCACTGGGCGCTGGACCCGAAGGTGCTGGCTCACTACGCGCACCACTACAAGACCGGCGCGTCCATGCCCGATGATCTCGTCGCCAAGATCAAAAGGGCGGCGAAGTTCAACAAAGGCTACGAGATGGGCGAGTTGATCGCCGCCGCCGAGCTCGACATGCAATGGCATGAGATCGCGAAAGGCGGCGAGCCGGCCGACGTGGACGCCTTCGAAACTGCCGCCCTGGCCAAGACCGGCGTCGATTTCCCCAATGTTCCGCCGCGCTATCGCTCCAGCTATTTCCAGCACATCTTCGCCGGAGGGTATGCGGCCGGGTACTACGCCTATCTGTGGACCCAGATGCTGGCCGACGACTCCTTCGCCTGGTTCACGGCGCACGGCGGCCTGACACGCGAGAATGGCCAACGTTTCCGCGACCTCATC
>JBEKQJ010000021.1:0-19211 GCA_049519835.1 Caulobacteraceae bacterium
CTCATCCGGCGCGATGCGCCACCTTCTCCCCCCGAACGGGGGAGAAGGAAGTCCTTCTGGGGTTCTCACAGCACCGTCCGTACGCTGAGCAACTCAGGGAAGAACCCGCGAGTCAGGACGTTCATCAGGTAGTCGATGCCAGTCGAGCCGCCGGTGCCGCGCTTGAAGCCGATGATCCGCTCGACGATCTTGACGTGGCCGAAGCGCCAGAGCTGCACGTGGTGCTCGAGGTCCATGAGCTTCTCGGCCAGCTCGTAGAGATCCCAGAGGCGATCGGCGTTGCGGTAGATTTCGGCCCAGCAGGCCTCGACGCCGGGGTCGGCCTGGTAAGGCTCGGCGAAGTTCCGCTCGAGAACGGCCGTGGGGACGGGCAGGCCCCGTCTGGCCAGCAGGCGCAAGGCCTCGTCGTAGAGGCTCGGGCGCGCCAGTTCGGCTTCGAGGGCGGCGAAATGGTCGGTGTCGTCGCGATGCAGCTGGGCCATGGCCGGATCACGCGCGCCCAGCACGAACTCCAGCAGGCGGTACTGGAAGGACTGGAAGCCGGAGCTTGTGCCCAGGTGCGTGCGCAGCCGCTGATAGTCGGCCGGCGTCATGGTCGACAGCACTTCCCACGACTGGATCAGTTGGGCCTGGATGCGACCGGTCCGCGCCAGCATCTTGAAGGCCGGGGCCAGCTCGTCGGCGGCGATGCTGCGGCGAGCGCCGTCCAGTTCGTGCAGACACAGCTTCAGCCACAGCTCGGCGGACTGGTGGACGATGATGAACAGCAGCTCGTCGTGCTCGGTCGAGAGCGGCGACTGGCACGCGAGCAACTCGTCGAGCTTGAGGTAGCCGGCGTAGGTGAGCGTGCGTTTGTCCATGCGGCGGGTTCTAGCCGACCGCCGCGCGCCGGTCTCGCCGGAGTTTAGAGCACCTCGTCCACCGCCTCGATCCAGTGGCGCACCGGGATGGCCGAGGCGGCGCCCAGATGCATCCAGCAGCCGACGTTGCCGGTGACGATCTGCTGCGGCTGGCCGGCGTTGAGCGCTGTCAGCTTGGCGACCCTGAGGCGCTGGGCGAACTCGGGCTGGAACAACGAATAGGTCCCGGCCGAGCCGCAGCACTGGCCGTCGTCGGCGATGGTCGTCGGCTCGAAACCGAGGCGGGCGAGCAGCGCCTCCACCTGACCGGCGAGGCCTGGCCCATTCTTGACGGTGCAGGGGTCGTGGACGGCGATGCGCCTGGCGGCAGGCGTGCGCCGCGGAGCCAGATCGGCGTCCCGCAGCACCTCGATCGGGTCCTTGAGATGGGCAGCCACGCGCCGCGCCTTTTCCAGGTAGGGGGGCTCATCGCAGAACAGGTCCGGCCAGTCGCGCACGAAGGCGGCGCAGCCGCTGGCGTTGACGAGGATCGCCTCGACGCCGCTGTCGAGGGCCTGGACGAAGGCGTCGATCTGCCGCCGGGCGATGGCCCGCGCTGGCTTGCCGGCCTCGAGGTGGAAGGGCACCGCTCCGCAGCAGCCGGCCCGCTCGGTGAGCGAGATGCCGATCTTGTCGAACACCCGGGCCGTGGCGGCGTTGAAACGCGGGGCCGCGGCCGCCTGCACGCAGCCTCCGAGGATCACCATCCGCCGGGTTTGCCGGCCCTGCGGCCAGGGCCCTGGCTTGGTCCGTGGCGGGGGCTTGAACGACAGACCCTTGGGCATCACGGCGCGCGCCAGGCCGCCGGTGGCGAACAGGACGCCCAGCAGACGCGGCTGCGAGGCGGCAAACCGCACCGCCCAGCGAAGGCGCCGCTCCGGCAGGGGCCGCGGCGCCGCCTCGGCCACCGCGCCCCGGCCGATGTCGAGCAAGCGATGATAATCCACACCCGAGGGACAGGCGGTCTCGCAGGCCCGACACTCGAGGCAGCGATCGAGGTGGTGGCGGGTCAGCGCCGTGACCGGCTCGCCTTCCAGCGCCTGCTTGACGAGGTAGATCCGCCCGCGCGGCCCGTCGAGCTCGTCGCCCGTGAGGCGGAAGGTCGGGCAGGCGCCGTTGCACATGCCGCAGTGCACGCAGGCCCCGATGACGTTCTCGGCGATGGCGCCGGCCGCCGTGCCGCGCAGCGGACCCTTCACCTCGGTCCGCATCAGAGGTCCTCCCAGAGCCGGCCGCGGTTGAACACCCCGGCCGGATCCAGCGCCGCCTTTACGCGCCGATGCAATTGGAAAAGCGCCTCCGGCGGACGATCGTAGACCTCCTCGCCGTCGATGGCGCCCTGGAACACCATCGCATGGCCGCCGGCGGCCCGGGCGGCCTCGCGGACTTCCGAGGCAGGGACGTTGCTGGCCAGCCAGCGCTGCGCCCCAGCCCAGTCGATCAGCTGCGCGCCGGGCAGGTCGGCGACCTTGGCCGTGCGCGGGACGGAGAGCCGCCACAGACGCGTGGCGGTGAAGATCGGCAGGCGGTGGTGGCGCAGTTCGGTCCACACCTCGATGTCGCCAATATCGCCGCCGATTTCGGCCGCGGCATGCTCCACGGCCCGCTCGGTGCCCGCGAGGCGCAGTCGTAACACCCTGCCGTCGTGAAAGGCGCCGGAGAGCGGCAGCGGCCGCCGCATCAGCTGGGTGAGCCGCGCCTGTGACTGCTCCCAAGGCTCCTCGAACGCCAGGCTGCGCTCGGCCCTCGGGCGCGGCGCGACGCGCAGTGAAACGTCGAGCAGCACTCCCAGCGTTCCCATGGCTCCGGCCATCAGGCGGAAAGCGTCGAAGCCGGCGACATTCTTGAACACCGTCCCGCCGAAGCGCAGCCTCCGGCCGCGGCCGTCGAGCAGGGTGACGCCCAGCACGCCGTCGCGCACCGCCCCGGCGAACGGTCGCCGGGGACCAGCGAGGCCTGAGGCGACCATGCCGCCAACCGTGCCACCCTTGCCGAAATCCGGCGGCTCGAAGGCCAGCATCTGGCCGTTGGCGACCAGCAGGCTCTCGACGTCGCGCAGGCTGGCCCCGGCCCCGGCGGTGATGACGAGCTCGGTGGGCTGATAGTCGACGATGCCGGTGAGCCCGGAAACATCGAGCGTGCGGCCGGATGTGCGCCGGCCGAGGAAGCTCTTGCTGCCCGCGCCGCGGATCTTGAGCGCATTGTGGCGCCGCGCGGCTTCGCGCACCTGCGCCGCCAGGGCCTCCACAACTTCAGAGTCGGTCGAGGTGGGCAAAGGGCAGCTGTCCGCCGTGCACGTGCATGGCGCCGAACTCGGCGCAGCGGGCCAGGGTCGGCACCGCCTTGCCGGGATTGAGCAGGCCGGTGGGATCGAAGGCGCGCTTGAGGGCGGCAAAAGTCTCCAGCTCGGCTTCGGTGAACTGGACGCACATCTGATTGATCTTCTCGCGGCCGACGCCGTGCTCGCCGGTGATGGTGCCGCCGACGCCGACGCACAGCTCCAGGATCTCGCCGCCCAGCGCCTCGGCACGGTCCAGCTGACCCTTGCGGCGGGCGTCGTAGAGGATGAGCGGGTGGAGGTTGCCGTCGCCGGCGTGGAAGACGTTGGCCACCGGCAGGCGGCGTTCGGCCGACAGGCGGGCGATCTCGTCCAGCACCTCCCCGAGGCGCGCGCGCGGAATTGTGCCGTCGATGCAATAGTAGTCAGGCGCTAGCCGGCCCATGGCCGGGAAGGCGGCCTTGCGGCCGGCCCAGAACCGTTTCCGCTCGGCCTCGTCGCGCGCCTGCCGCACCTCGAAGGCCCCGGCCTGGCGGCAGATCGCGGCCACGTTGTCGAGTTCGCTGGCTACGTCCTCCTCTTCGCCGTCCAGTTCACAGATCAGGATCGCCGCGGCGGTGGTGGGATAGCCGGCGTTGCAGAACCGTTCGGCGGCGACCAGCGCCAGCTGGTCCATCATTTCCAGTCCCGCCGGGATGATGCCTGCGGCGATAATCGCCGCCACCGCCTCGCCGGCCGCCCGGGCCTCGTCGAACGCCGCCAGGAGGGCGCGAGCGTGCAGCGGGATCGGAGTCAGGCGCAGCGTCGCCTCGGTGACCACCGCTAGCAGTCCTTCCGAGCCGGTCAGCAGCGCCATCAGGTCGAAGCCGGGCGTGTCGAACGCCTCGCCACCCAACCGGATCACTTCGCCGTCCAGGGTGACGATCTCCAGTGACGCCAGATTGTTCACTGTGAGGCCGTACTTGAGGCAATGAACGCCGCCGGCGTTCTCAGCCACGTTGCCGCCGATGCTGCAGGCAGCCTGCGAGGACGGGTCGGGGGCGTAGAACAGGCCGTGTTGTGCGGCCGCCTCGGAGACGGCGAGGTTGCGCACGCCCGGCTGAACGCGGGCGACGCGCGCGACCGGATCGATGGCGAGGATCTTGTCGAACCGCGACATCGACAACAGCACGCAACCGGGAAAGGGGAGGGCCCCGCCCGACAGGCCGGTGCCAGCTCCCCGGGCCACCACCGGAACGTGGGCATCGCGGCAGGCGAGGAGCACGCCGCGCACCTGCTCGGTGGTCCTCGGCAGCGCCACCAGGCCCGGCAGGGATTTGTAGGCCGCGAGACCGTCGCACTCGTAGACCCGCATCGCTTCAGGCGCGGAGAGCAGGCCGTCGTCGGGGAGAAGGGGTTTGAGCTTGGCGATCAGCGCGTCGCGGTCGTAGTCCCGCACGGGATAGTCAAGACGCTCATCGAACTCACTCAACATACCAAAAGCTTAGGCGGACCCGCGCCCCGCGTCGATAGCTGCCCGAATCCTCCTCCCCCTTGATGGGGAAGGTGGCTTGCGAAGCCTTGGTGTAGCAAGACGGAGGGGGTGGAGCGGCCACCCCACCCGTCCCGCGCTGACGCGCGGTCCACCCTCCCCATCAAGGGGAGGGAGGGCTCTCAGTGAAAATCCGGCGCGAAGCGGATGTTGTCGGCCTTCAGACCCGCCAGGACGATCTCGACGCCGCCGGACTTCATCATCCATTCCAGGCGGTGGTCGCGGTACTCGCGCTTGAAGAGGCCGCGGCGGACAAGGTCGGCCACGTCGATGCTGCCGCGCTCGAAGCCGCGCGCTTCGGCCACAGTTTCGGCCACCGACGGCCGGGCCAGGACCCGCTCCAGCCACGTGGCCAGCTTCGAGCCGGCCGGCGGGGCGTTGCCGAGCGCGGCCGAGGCGGCGACGTAGGGAACAACTGCGAGGTCACCCCAGCCGAACGCCGCGCCGTTGAACCAGTCGCGCTCGCCTAGTTCCCGCTCCAGCCAGGCGTGAAAGCCAGACGTTTGTCGGGCGGCGGCGGCGCGCAAAGCCTCTGCCTCCGCCCCCTCGGCCCGCTTGAACCAGCCGATCTCGCCGAGCGCCCAGTTGATGGCCTCGTAGTGGGTGTCCATGATCTCCTCGATCATCCGCACCCGGGCCCGCTCGGCCGCGCCCTTGGGGAGGAGCGCGGGTTCGGGGATCAGATCCTCCAGATATTCGAGGATGACGGTGGAATCGAACACCTTGACCTCGCCGTCGACCAGCGCCGGCACCTCGGCCCTGGGGCTCGCCTCCAGAAACTCGCCAGCCACGCCCCCAGCCCCAAGGCCGCCGGGCAAGAGGGCCTCGAATGCCGCGCCCTTCTCGCGCAGGGCGATGCGCACCTTCTGGGCGTAGGGGCTCAGGGGATGGTCGTAGAGCTTGATCATGGCGCCTCGTTCCCAAACACGATCGTTCCGGCGGCGGCGAACATGCCGCCGATGCCCTGGGCGACGGAGATCTTCGCGCCCGGAACCTGGGCCGGGGCGATCCCGCGCATCTGCCTAACGCTCTCCTGCAGGGCGTACATGCCGTACATGCCAGAGTGCATGTAGGAGAGCCCGCCGCCGTTGGTGTTGAGCGGCAGCTTGCCGCCGGGCGCGGTGTTCCGTTCACGGATGAAGGCGGCCGCCTCGCCGGGCTGGCAAAAGCCGAGATCCTCAAGGCCGTAGAGCGGCAGGTGAGCGAAGGCGTCGTAGATCATCAGGTGGTCGACGTCGGCGTGCCTGACGCCTGCCTCGGCGAAAGCCTGCTTCGACGACACCCGGAAGGCGCGCGAGGTGGTGAAGTCGGCCATCTGCGAGACCATCGGCGTCTCGACGCTCTCGCCGGTCCCGAGCACATAGACCGGCTTGTGCGGGAAGTCCTTGGCCCGGTCGGCGCTGGTCAGGATCAGGGCTCCGCCGCCGTCGGTGACCAGGCAGCACATCAGCTTGGTGAACGGCCAGGCGATCATGTCCGAGTTCATCACGTCGTCGACCGTGATCGGTTCGCGGTAGCTGGCGCGCGGGTTCATCGCCGCCCACTCGCGCTGGATCACCGCCACCCAGGCGAGGTCCTCGCGCGTCAGGCCATAAGTCTTGAGGTAGCGGAGCACCGGGATGGTGAACAGGGTCGGCGGCCCGACCGGCCCGAACGGAGCTTCGAACTGGCCCTGCAGGCTGGCGCCGCCACCGCCGCCGAACCGGCCGCCGCCGCCAACCCGCGAGCGGCCGCTCTCGCCGTGGGTGATCAGCACCGTCTTGCAGTAGCCCTCGTTGATCGCCGCCGCGGCATGGCGGACGTGCAGCATGAACGAGCAGCCGCCCACCGCCGTGCCGTCGACCCAGGTCGGGACGATGCCGAGGTAGTGGGCGATCGAGGTCGGGTTCTCGCCGGCGGTGGCGACGCCGTCGATATCGGAGGGTTTCAGACCAGCGTCGGCCAGGGCGTTCAAGGCCGCGTCGGCGTGCAGGCCGATCACCGAGACGTCGGGGATCTTGCCCATGCGGGTGGTCTCCGCCGCCCCGACGACGGCGATGCTTCCAGGTTTCATCGCCTCAGACCTCCGCGGGGGTGAAGAGCGGCAGGGCGATGTCCCCGAAAGTCTGGAAGGTCACTTCCAGCGGCATGTCGAGGATGAGCGCTTCGGGCGTCTGCGGGCAGCCGACGATGTTGGTCATCATCTTGGGGCCTTCCGCCAGCGCCACCACGGCGATGGAATGCGGCGCCGTTCCGAGATCGGGTCGCGGCCGGTGGTTGATCACGTAGCTCCAGAGCACCGCCTTGCCGCTCGCCTTGAACACTTCCACCTCTCGATGGCCACAGGCCGGGCAGAACGGCCGCGGTGGAAAATAGGTCTCGCTGCAGGCCACGCACCGCTGCAAGCGCAGCTCGCCGGCCTTGCAACCATCCCAGAAATGCGCCGTCTCCGGCGTCGGCGTCGGCAGAATGCGGTCCATCAATCTTCCCTAGGCTTTTCCCCTTGCGGCGCGATATTGCGGGCCATTCCGGGGGGTAAGGCAAGGGTGGCGCGGATGTCCGGCGAATGGTGGCGCGGCGCCTGCCTCTATCAGATCTACCCACTGAGCTTCCGCGACTCCAACGGCGATGGCTACGGCGACCTGCCGGGCGTCATCGACAAGCTGCCCTACGTCGCCAGCCTCGGCGTCGACGGGATCTGGCTCTCGCCGTTCTTCGCCTCGCCGATGAAGGACTTCGGCTACGACGTTTCCGACTACGAGGCGGTCGATCCGAGGTTTGGGACCCTGGCCGACTTCGAGGCGCTCACAGCCCGCGCCCACGCGCTCGGCCTCAAAGTGATCATCGACCAGGTCTGGTCGCACACCTCCGACCAGCACCCCTGGTTCGTCGAGAGCGCCGCCTCCCGCGACGGGCCCAAGGCCGACTGGTACGTCTGGGCCGACGCCCGCGACGACGGCACGCCACCCAACAACTGGCAGGCCTCGTTCGGCGGCCCATCCTGGACCTGGAGCGCACGGCGCCGGCAGTACTATCTGCACAACTTCCTGCCCGAGCAGCCGGACCTCAACTGGTGGGCGCCCGGCGTCGCCGACCGGATCCTGGATGTGGCCCGCTTCTGGCTGGACCTGGGCGTCGATGGCTTCCGCCTCGACGTCATCAACTACCTGTTCCACGACCCCTCGCTCGCCGACAATCCGCCGAACCCGCGCGCCCGGCCGCCGCTGTCGCCGAGCCGCCTGCAGCGACATGTCCACGATCGCTCGCGGCCGGAGACTCTCGGCTTCCTGGGCCGCCTGCGCAGCCTGATGGACGAGGCGCCCGGACGCATGACGGTCGGCGAGGTGGTCGACGATCCGGCTCTGCCGCGGCAGATCGAATATACCGCCGGCCCCGACCGTCTGCACACGGCCTACAGCTTCCATTTTCTGGCCGCCGATCGGGCGACACCGGAGCTGTTCCAGAAAGCGATCGCCGCCTGGGCCGAGGCCGACGGCTGGCCGGCCTGGTCGCTCGGCAACCATGACGTCGCCCGTTTCGCCAGTCGCCTGGCCGGCGACGATTCGGCCCAAACCTGCGTGCTGATGGCCGCCCTGCTGGCCATGCCGGGGACGGTCTTTCTCTACCAGGGCGAGGAGCTCGGCCTGCCTCAGGCCGAGGTGCCGTTCGAGCGCCTCGCCGACCCGTTCGCCATCGCCAGCTGGACTGGCGGCGCAGGGCGTGACGGTGCGCGCACGCCGATGCCCTGGACGGCCGACGGCCCCTCGGCCGGGTTCTCCGCAACCGCGCAGACCTGGCTGCCGCTCGACGATCGCCATCGCGCCCTCGCCGCCGAGGTTCAGGACGGCGATCCAACCTCGATGCTCGCCTTCACGCGCGCTATCGTCGCCTTGCGCAAGGCCGAGCCGGCGCTGCGCCTGGGCTCCACGCGACTTCTGGAGGCGCCCGAGGGGGTTCTGGCCTTCGAACGCGGGCTGGAGGGCCGGCGTCTCCTCTGCGTGTTCGAGTTGGCCGGGGCGCCTGCCGAGGTCGCGGCGGGCGGAGAGGTCCTGTTCGCCGTCACCGGGGCCGAACGGGCCGAAGGGGGCCGCGTGCGCCTACCAGCCTATGGCGGAGCGATCCTCAGCGCATGACGGTCGACGATCTCGCCCGCGCCGTCCTCGAGCTCAAGCCTGCGGCGGGGACCTTCGTCGTCGGCCTGACCGGCTCGGTGGCTTCGGGCAAGAGCACGCTGGCGGCCGAGCTCGCCCCCCGGCTCGGCGCCGAGGTGGTCGGTACAGACGGCTTCCTCCTGCCCACCGCCGTCCTCGTCGAGCGCAACCTCATCCATCGCAAGGGCTTCCCTGAGAGCTACGATCTCGCGGCCATGGCGGCGGCGCTGGCGGCCGTGCGGCAGGGTCCGGCTGACTTCCCGGCCTATTCGCACGTCACCTTCGATCCCATTCCGGGGCGCAGGCTCGACCGGCCGTCTGCGCTGCTCATCGAGGGCTTGGCGCTCGGCCTCTCGCGGCCGTCGATCGCCGACGGGATTGACTGCCTGATCTACCTCGACGCCGCCGAGACCGAGCTCGAGACCTGGTTCGTCGACCGCTTCCTAACCTTCTGGGAGGCGGCCGAGCACGACCCCGCCTCGTTCTACCAGCGCTTCCGCCAACTGGATCGGCATGGCGTCACCGAGGTCGCCCGCCAGGTCTGGGCGGGCATCAACCTGCTGAACCTCCGCGATCACATCGCGCCCGTCCGTCCTTTCGCCGATCTCGTCGTCGTGAAGGGTCCGGATCACGCCATCGTCGAGATCCGCGCCCGCCCCTAGCGTGTGTATTTTGTTATCCGCAGATTACGCAGATTTCGCCGATTGATGGGTCCAAACCTCTGCCGACTCTGACCCCGGGCGGTGTCTTTTCGCGCGCCTTTGGCGCGCAATCAGAACTCAAACGCCGGCGCTTCAAGGCTCGCATCATTCTAATCTGCGCAATCTGCGTAATCTGCGGATCAAGATACCCGCCCGTGCCGACACTCCGAAGCCCGTCTTTCCCGCGGCGCGCACTTCCTGCTAGGGTTCCCGCCCGATAGTCGGCGATGGGAGGTTGCCGATGGCAGCTCAGAGAGCCGTACGCGCCCTGGCCCTGGTCGGGCCGACGGGCGCCGGCAAGACGACCCTGATGTCGGCCATGATCGCCGCCGCCGGCGGTCACAGCCAGGAGAAGGTGGGCGACCTCACCCCCGAGGCGAAGGCGCGCGGCCACTCGGTCGAGCTGAATATCGCCGGCTTCGAGTTCCTCGGCGACCGCTATGTGGTCATCGACTGTCCAGGCTCCCTGGAGCTGGCCAGCGAGGCCGACGCGGCCCTGGCGGCCGTCGACATGGCGATTGTCGTCACCGATCCGGACCCGCTGCGCGCCGGCCTCGTCCAGCCGATGGTGCGCCAGCTCGAGGCGCTCGGCGTGCCACACGCCATCTTCGTCAATCGCATGGACCAGGCCCGCGGCCCGGTCAGCGACCTGCTGGCCGCCCTCGCGCCAGTGAGCGCCGCGCCACTGGTCGCCCGCCAGCTGCCGATCGTCGAAGGCGAGAAGGTCACCGGCTTCGTCGACCTGGCCCTGGAACGCGCCCATGTCTGGCGGCCGGGCAAGCGATCGGAAGTGGTCGAGCTCACCCCCGACCTCGCCCAGGTCGAGGCAGACGCCCGCTTCCACATGCTCGAGCAGCTGGCCGACTTCGACGACGAACTGATGGAACAGCTGTTGAGCGACGTCGACCCGGCCCGCGAGACGGTGTTCGCCGATCTGGCGCGCGACTTCGCCGAGGGCCTGATCGCACCGGTTTTCTTCGGTTCGGCCCTGGCCGGTTTCGGGATCACCCGCCTCCTCAAGGCGCTGCGTCACGAGGCCCCGCCGCCCGAGCGCGCCGCCGCCAGGCTCGGTGTCGGCCGGCCGGCCGCCTATGTGCTCAAGGTCTCCCATGCCGGGCAGGCGGGCAAGCTCGCCTACGCCCGCGTTTTCGGCGCCCCGTTGAGCGATTCCGCAGAACTGACCCAGCCCTCCGGCGCCAAGGCGCGCTCAGGCGGTCTCTTCCAGATCCACGGCGCGCCGGGCAAGAAAGTCGCCCAGGCCGCGATCGGCGACATCGTCGCCATCGCCAAGATCGAGGACGCCCAGGCTGGCCAGGCGCTGGCCGTCGGCGGCGGGCCGATCGCTTCGGCGGCCGCCGCGCCGCGCGAGCCGCTCTACGCCCTCGGAGTCGCGGCCGCCAACCGCAAGGACGACGTGCGTTTCTCGGGCGCTCTCGGCAAACTTATCGAGGAGGATCCAGGCCTTTCGGTGGTCAACGACCCGGAAACCCACCAGGTGCTGGTCCGCGGCCAGGGCGACGGCCATGTGCGCCTCGCCATCGAGCGGCTGAAGCGCCGCTGGGGCGTCGACGTCGCCGTCGAGGCGCCAAAGACCGCCTACCGCGAGACGATCACGGCGTCGGTCACCCAGCGCGGCCGCCACAAGAAGCAGAGCGGCGGTCACGGCCAGTTCGCCGACGTCACCATCGAGGTGAAACCCCTGCCGCGCGGAGGCGGCTTCTCGTTCGTCAACCGGGTCACCGGCGGGGCGGTGCCGCGGCAATGGATCCCGGCCGTTGAGCAGGGTGTGCGCGACGGCATGCTGAAGGGCCCGCTCGGTTTTCCCGTCGCGGACATCGAGGTGGCGCTCACAGATGGGCAGTCTCATCCCGTCGATTCCTCGGAAATGGCCTTCCGCACCGCCGGGCGCATCACCATCGACGAGGCCCTGGCCAAGTGCGCGCCGCGGCTTCTCGAGCCCATCGACCGGCTGGCGATCTATGTCCCGACCAGCGCCATGTCAGCGGTCAACTCCGCCCTCTCGGCCCGGCGCGGCCAGATCCTCGGCTTCGCCCCCCGCGAGGGCTGGCCCGGCTGGGAGCGCATCGAGGCCAACCTGCCGGCCAGCGAGCGCCACGATCTCATCGCCGAGGTGCGTTCGCTCAGCCAAGGGCTCGGCTCCTACGAGGCCCGTTTCGATCACATGGCCGAACTGACCGGGCGTCTGGCGCAGGAAATCTCCAAGGCGGCCCTGGCCGACGCCTAGGCTTGTTCGTCCCGTCCGCGGCGCGCGCCGGAAGTCTGCGAGCGGAAACCCTCTTGTTCCTTGAGCCGTTATCCCGATTGGCGTCAGGCTTGGCTGTGCGCCTGGCAAGGCCCACAGTTGGTTGGACCGGCGGCGGGGGACGAGCATGGCGAGCGAACCTGGGCGCGAGGAGCCTGCCAAGCCTGCCCCGCGCGGGCTCATGCAACGCCCCATCCTGCTAATCGTTGGCATCGGCGTCCTCCTCGTCGTGGCGATCGCTGGACTGCTGTGGTGGCTGAACGCCCGCAACTACGAATCCACAGACGACGCCTTCATCGACACTCACATCGTCCGCCTCGCGCCCCAGGCGGCCGGGCGGGTGACAGAAGTCCAGGTCGCCGACAACCAGCTGGTCCAGGCCGGCCAGAGCGTGCTGGTGATCGACTCCGCCGACGTCGACGCCCGCGTCGCTCAGGCCAAGGCTCAGAAGGCCCAGGCCGGCGCCCAGGCCGACAACGCCGCCGCCCAGATCGCCATCGACGAGGCGGCCCTGCGCCAGGCCCAGGCCGACCTCGCCGCGGCCAGGGCCCCTGCTGACAACGCCGCCGCCGACCTCGCCCGCTATCGCCGGCTCGCGGCCCTCAACCCCCTGGCGGTCTCGCAGCAGCAGATCGACCAGGCGACGTCGGCGGCCCGCCAGACCGCCGCTCAGCGCGACTCCGCCGCCAAGGCCGTCGAGTCACGCGCCGCCCAGATCACCGCCGCGCGCAGCCAGGTCGCCGCCTCGAAAGAGGCGGTCAACGCCGCCCAGGCCCAGGTCGACGAGAACAACGTCCAGCTCGGCTACACCCGCCTCGTCGCCCCTCTGGCCGGGCACGTCACCGCCAAGTCGGTGGCCGTCGGCGACTATGTGCAGGCCGGAACCCAGGTGCTGGCCATCGTCCCCCTCAAGGTGTGGGTCACCGCCAACTTCAAGGAGACCCAGCTCAAGCTGATGCGGCCGGGCCAGAGCGTCGCGATCAAGGTCGACGCCTGTCCGGAGGATCACCTGCGCGGACACATTGATTCCATCCAGCGTGGCGCCGGACAGGCATTCGGCGTGCTGCCGCCCGAAAACGCCACCGGCAACTACGTCAAGGTGGTGCAACGCGTGCCGGTGAAGATCCTCTTCGACGAGGCGCCGCGCGACTGCGTTCTCGGCCCCGGCATGTCGGTCGAACCGACGGTCAGGGTGCGCTGAGCGTGGCCGGCGCCGCCTCCACTGGCATCGACGCTGGCTGGACGCCGGCGCGCTCCGTCGCCGGCAAGCGCAACCCGTGGACCATCGTCGGCGTCATTTCGATCGCCACCTTCATGACCACCCTCGACGCCTCGATCGTCAACGTCGCCTTGAACCACATCGCCGGGGCCATGGCTGCGAGCTATGACGAGGCCACCTGGGTCAGCACCTCGTTCCTGGTCTCGACGGCGATCGTCATCCCGATCTCTGGCTGGCTGGCCAACGTCATCGGCCGCAAGCGCTACTACATGATCTCGGTCGCCCTCTTTACGCTGGCCTCGCTGGCCTGCGGCATGGCCCCGGACCTGGGGACACTGATCTTCGCCCGCATCGTCCAGGGCGCGGCCGGGGGCGGCGTGGCGGCGGCGGAACAGTCGATGATGGTCGACACCTTCCCGCCCAGCAAACGCGGCCTGGCCTTCGCCGCCTACGGCCTGGTGGTCATCGTCGGACCGGTGGTCGGGCCGATCCTGGGCGGCGTCATCACCGACAACGCCTCCTGGCGCTGGTGCTTCCTGATCAATGTGCCGGTGGGGCTGCTGTCGCTGTTTCTCGTCAACCTCATGGTCGACGAGCCGGAGGCTTTGAAGCGCGACCGCGCCAAGCTCCTCAAGGGCGGCCTGCACGTCGACGTAATGGGTTTCGTCCTGGTGGCGCTGTTTCTCGGCTGCCTGGAGATCACGCTCGACCGCGGCCAGACCGACGACTGGTTCTCGTCGCCGACCATCGTGGCGACGGCGGTCACCTCGGCGCTGGCGCTTATCCTGTTCATCCCCTGGGAGCTCACGCGCAAGGAGCCGATCGTTCCCATCGCCATGTTTGGGCGGCGCAATTTCGGCGTCGCCAGCATCTTCCTGATGATCACCGGGCTCATCCT
This sequence comes from Caulobacteraceae bacterium, assembly GCA_049519835.1. Taxonomy (GTDB): domain Bacteria; phylum Pseudomonadota; class Alphaproteobacteria; order Caulobacterales; family Caulobacteraceae; genus Acaudatibacter. The sequence continues at coordinate 13,920 of JBEKQJ010000021.1, forward strand.
GTTCGGCACCACCCTGTTCATCCCCCAGCTGCTGCAGGTGGTGATGGGCTACACCTCGACCGATGCCGGCCTGGCCCTCACAGCCGGCGGCGTCGCCACCATCGTCGCCATGCCGATCAGCGGCATTCTGACCGGCAAGGCCGATCCGCGATTGTTGATCGGCGGGGCGTTCATCATCCAGGGCCTGGCGTTGTGGAACATGAGCCACCTCAACACCAACCTCAGCTTCAGCGACGCCGCCTTCGCCCGCATGTTCCAGGCCGTCGGCCTGCCTTTCCTGTTCGTGCCGATCAACGCCGTCGCCTACGTCGGCCTCAAGCCCAACGAGAGCAATCAGGCCTCGGCGATGATGAATGTGGCGCGCAATCTCGGCGGCACCATCGGCATATCCTCGGTCCAGACCATGCTCGCCCGGCGCGAGCAGTGGCACCAGGCCCGCCTGGTCGAGCATCTCGATCCGCTCAATCCCAACTACACCCAAGGGCTGGCGCAAGCGGCGGGACGGCTTCAGGACTATGGCCAGTCCGCGTTGAACGCCCAGAATCTGGCCGTCGCCAACCTCTACCAGCAGCTTGGCCGCCAGGCGCAGATGCTGGCCTATATCGACGTCTTCCACACCCTGATGATCGTCGTCTTTGCCTGCATCCCGCTGCTGCTCTTGATGCAGGTGCGCAAGGGCGGCGCGCCGGCTGGAGCCGGACATTGACCGCCCGCCGCGCCCTCGCCGTCGTCTCCCTTGCGGCGCTGGCCGCCTGCACGGTTGGTCCCAACTATCGCCGTCCGGACATACCTGTTCCGCCGGCCTTCAGCGAGCTTGGCGCCGGCGCGCCGGCGTCGCAGGCCGATCTCTCCCGTTGGTGGCTGCAGTTCCACGATCCCGTGCTGCAGAGCCTGATCGAGCGGGCGTTGGCGAACAATCTCGACCTCGAAGCGGCGGCCTCGCGCATCCGCCAAGCCCGTTTCGAGGAGCGGGTGGCCAAGGCGGAACAGTGGCCGACGGTCAACGCCATCGGCAACGCCCTCACCCTCAACTCGGATCGCTCGTCCGGCGGCGCTCCCGCTCAGGGTCTAGAGATTCCCGGTCACCTCAACCTCTATGCTGCCGGCTTCGACGCCACCTGGGAAATCGATCTCTTCGGCGGCGTGCGCCGCCAGATCGAGGAGGCCAAGGCCAACGGCGAGGCCGCCGTCTGGGCCCGCCGCGACAGCCAGGTGACGCTGACCGCCGAGGTCGCCGCCGACTACCTCACCCTCCGCGAGGTCCAGACCCGCCTCGAGATCGGCGAGACCGAACTGGCCCGCCAGAAGGATATCGGCGGCCTTATCGCCTCGCGCCATCAGGCCGGCTTCGTCACCAACCTCGATGTCAACCAGCAGACCGGCGCCACCACCGCCGCCGCCGCTCAGCTCCATCAGCTCGAGGCTGAGGAGCGCACCCAGATCCACGCCATCGCCGTCCTGCTCGGCGAGGCGCCGGAGACGCTCGAGCCGACCCTGGCCCGCGGCGCCGCTCAGGCCGCGCCGCCGCCGGAGCTGCCGCCGGGCTTGCCGTCGGAACTCCTGCAACGCCGACCCGACATCCGCGAGGCGGAGCGCAAGCTTGCCGCGGCCAACGCCGAGATCGGCGTCCAGACCGCTAATCTCTATCCCAAGCTCAACCTCATCGGCCTCGCCAGCTTCGCCGCGCCGACGCTCGGCAACCTGTTCTCGAGCCAGAGCTTCTCGTCGGCCGGCGTCGGCATGGTGACCGCGCCGCTGTTCACCGCCGGCAAGACGCGCGCCCAGATCAATGAGGCCAGGGAGCAGTCGGCGCAGGCCGGGATCGCCTATCGCAGCGCCATCCTCGGGGCCTTGCGCGACACCGAGGACGCCCTTGCCCGCTATCGCTCCGAAGAGGCGCGCCGCGTCCAGCTCGCCCAGGCCGTCAGCGCCGCCGAAAATTCCCTGACCATCGCCAAGGACCAGTACAGCGTCGGCCTCGTCACCTTCCTCAATGTCTACACGGCCGAGAACACCCTCCTCAGCGCCCGCGACCAGCTCGCCCAGTCCAACGCTGAGGCAGCCGAAGACCTCGTCTCGCTCTACAAAGCCCTCGGCGGCGGCTGGACCACTTGACCTCTCGGAGCGCGGCCTTTCGAGCCAGTCGACGCTCTGGCCGATGCCATCACGCCGGCGATTCAGCTGGATCTCAAGGGAGTCTGATCATGACGCGCGTATTGTTTGTCGGCCAGAAACCGGAAACCGTCGACTTCTCCGATCCGTCTCTGCCGCCGGGGTTCAACGCCGACAAGATCAACGCCGGCATCCGCGTCGCCGAGGCGACGATGACCGAGCGCGGCTGGGAGGCCGACCTTTGCATGATCGCTCCCGACGACAGTGGGATCGCGGTGCTGGCGACGCAGCTGGCGAAGGCGACCTATGACTGCGTCGTGGTCGGCGGCGGCCTGCGCCTTCCGCCCAAAGGCCTGCCGTTCTTCGAGAGGGTGGTGAACACCGTCCACCAGGGCGCTCCAAAAGCGGCCATTGCGTTCAACACCCGCCCCGAGGATACGGCGGAGGCCGCGGCGCGCCGGATCGGCGCAGATTGAGGTCGAGGCGCGGCGACCAGTTCCAGCCTGATCCCGTCTTCCCGCCACTCATCGCATTTCGCGATAGGCTCCCGCGCCTCCATCCGCTTTGTCGATTCGCTGCCCCAGCCGATTTCACCGCACGCCTTCCGGCGCTAGAAGCGGCGGCGAAATCACGAGGGGAGGGCGCATGGCGCGCGCCAAGGCCGGCAATACCGATCTCGACGTCATCGCCGAGCTGGACCGCAAGGTTCACTGGCTCGCCGCCTGGACGATTCACAACGCCAACCATCTGCGCGAGAGCCGCGACGGCCTGAAGGTCGGCGGCCACCAGGCCTCGTCGGCCTCCTGCGCCACCATCATGTCGGCGCTCTACTTCCAGATCCTGCGGCCGGACGACCGCGTCGCCGTCAAGCCGCACGCCAGCCCGGTCTTCCACGCCATCCAGTATCTCTCCGGCCGCCAGAGCCTCGACCAGTTGCAGCGTTTCCGCGCCTTCGGAGGCGCCCAGTCCTATCCCTCGCGCACCAAGGACCGCGACGACGTCGACTTCTCGACCGGCTCGGTGGGCCTCGGCGTCGCCATGACCGCCTTCGCCTCGATCACCCAGGATTATCTCCTGGCCCACAAGCTGATGGCCCCGGAGCGGGCCGGCCGGATGATCTCGCTGCTCGGCGACGCCGAGCTCGACGAGGGCAACGTCTACGAGTGCGCCATCGAGGGAGCCAAGCACGGCCTTCGCAACTGCTGGTGGATCGTCGACTACAACCGCCAGAGCCTCGATGCGACGACGCCCGAGCGCATGTTCCTGCGCTTCGCCGAGATCTTCGCCGCCGTCGGCTGGGACGTCGTGACGCTGAAATACGGCCGCCGGCTCGAGGCCGCCTTCGCCCAGAAGGGCGGCAAGGCCCTGAAGCGCTGGTTCGACGATTGCCCGAACGACACCTACGCCGCGCTCTCCTTTCAGGGCGGGGCGGCCTGGCGGGCGGCGATCCTGGGCGACCTGGCCGGCGACAAGGACCTCGAAGCCCTGCTGGCGTCCTACGACGACGAGGCCCTGGCCGGGCTGATGACCAACCTCGCCGGCCATGACCTCGAGCTGCTGCTCGACGCCTTCGCGGCCGTGAAGGACGAGGCCCCCAAGCTCTTCATCGTCTACACCATCAAGGGCTTCGGCCTGCCGTTCCAGGGCCACAAGGACAACCACTCCGGCCTGATGACGGAGACCCAGATGGCCGCCTTCCAGCTGAAGATGGGCGTGCCGCCAGGCGAAGAGTGGGAGCGTTTCGCCGGCCTGCCGCGCGAGGCGCGCGACTACGAGGCCTTCCTCGCTGCCGCCCCGTTCGCGGCCCGCCAGCCGCCGCCGTCTGCCCCACAAGTGGCCGTGCCCGACGCCGCCGCCTTCCCGCGCCCCACCGGCCGGCAGTCCACCCAGGCCGCCTTCGGCCGCATCCTCAACGATCTCGCCCGCGCCGGCGCGCCGCTCGCCGACGCCATCGTCACCACCTCGCCGGACGTCACCGTCTCGACCAACCTCGGCCCCTTCGTGAACCAGCGGGGTCTCTTCGCCCGCGAAGTCCATTCCGATCGCTTCCGCGAGGCGGCCATCGCCTCGGCCCAACGCTGGTCGATGGGCCCCCAGGGCCAGCACATCGAGCTCGGTATCGCCGAGAACAACCTCTTCCTGATGCTGGGGGCGCTCGGCCTCGCCGCGCCGCTGTTCGGCGCTCGGCTGATGCCGGTCGGCGCGCTCTACGACCCGTTCATCAACCGCGGCCTCGATGCCTTGAACTACGCCTGCTATCAGGACGCCCGCTTCCTGCTCGCCGCTACGCCATCTGGCTTGACCCTCGCTCCGGAGGGCGGCGCCCACCAGTCGATCCACACCCCGCTGATCGGCATGGCCCAGGCCGGCCTCTCGGCCTTCGAGCCGGCCTACGTCGACGAGCTCAGCGAGATCATGCGCTGGAGCTTCGGCCATATGCAGGAGGCGAAGGGCGGCAGCGTCTATCTCCGCCTCTCCACCCGCGTGCTCGACCAGCCCGATCGGCCGCACGACCCGGCCTGGGCCGCCGAACTCGTCGAAGGCGCCTACTGGCAGGTCGCGCCGGCGCCCGGCGCCGAACTGGCGGTCGTCTACACCGGCGCCGTGGCTGAGGAGGCTGAGGCCGCCTTCGAGGCCATCCGGGAAGACTATCCGGGCGCCGGCCTGCTGGCCGCGGTCAGCCCCGACCGCCTGCATCGCGGCTGGTCGGCGGCCGGCGGCCGCTCGCACGCCGCGCGGCTACTGGCCGCCCTCGCGCCCGGCGCCCGCCTGGTCAGCGTCATCGACGGGCCGCCGGCCACCCTCTCATGGTTGGGCGGCGTGCTCGGCCACCAGGTGCGGGCCCTCGGCGTCGAGGCCTTCGGCCAGTCGGGCGAAATCGCCGATCTCTACCGCGCCTACCGCCTCGACGCGGAAGCCATCCTCGACGCCGCGGCGGAGGCGTTGTTCTAATTCCGTCTCTCCTCCCTCCCCTTGATGGGGAGGGAGCACCGACCCCAGTTGGGGAGGTGTGGGGTGGCCGCGCCACCCCCTCCGTCTTGCTGCGCAAGACACCTCCCCCATCGAGGGGGAGGAGGAACCAGGCTCGCTCCGTGCGCTATCCCGGTATCTATTGGCTCACAGAACGAGGGTGACCGTCATGGGCTACAGCCTGGGCTTGAGTGACGAGGTCCGTGACTA
>JBEKQJ010000022.1:0-19121 GCA_049519835.1 Caulobacteraceae bacterium
CAAGGCCCGCCGATCCATCCGGCTGCTGAATTGGGCGTTCGAATCGCGCACCCGGCTCAATCCGTCGTCTGACGAACGGATCGGCGATTTTCTCAAAGCCCGGGCGGCCGACGGTATCGATGTGCGTATCCTGGTCTGGAAGACCGCCCTGCCCATCGCCGCGACGCAGGATTGGTTTCCGCTGCAGGACCGGCGCAGCTTCGCAGGGTCAGGCGTGAAGTTCGTTCTCGACGGCCATCACCCTTTTGGAGCCTGCCACCACCAGAAGGTGCTGGTGGTGGACGACCAGATCGCCTTTTGCGGCGGGACCGACATCGGCGTCGACCGCTGGGACAGCGCCCGCCACCTCGACGCCGACCCCGGGCGCGCCCGCCCGCAGGGCGGCTTTCATGACGCCAGGCACGAGATCATGGCGCTGGTGGATGGTGAGCCGGCCGCTGTGCTCGGAGAAGTCTTCGCCGAGCGCTGGCGCCGCGCTACGGGTGAGACGCCGCCGCCTCCCGAGTCGGCCGAAGTCGACGTCTGGCCAGAAGGGGTGGCGCCCGACTTCACGGGGGCCATGGTCGGGGTGTCTCGCACCGCCCCTGCCTGGCGGGACTGGCCCGAGGTGCGCGAATCCGAATCCCTGACCTTCGCTTCGATCGCCGCCGCGCAGCGTTCGATCTACATCGAAAACCAGTACCTCACCTCTCCAGCCGTGGCCGAGGCGCTCGCTCGGCGCCTGACCGAACCGAACGGGCCGGAGGTGACCCTGGTCTCGACCAGCCGCGCGCCGCACTGGTTTGACCGCATGACGATGGACCGCGCGCGCGGCGACTTCATCAACCGTCTGCGACGGGCGGATGCCGGCGGCCGCCTGCGCGTCCTCAGTCCCGCCACAGCGGGCGGGGCGGCTATCGTCGTCCACGCCAAACTGGCCATCTTCGACGACGATTTCGTGCGCGTCGGCTCGTCGAACATGAACAACCGCTCGACCGGCTTCGACACCGAGTGCGATCTGTCGTTTCGATTGACCAGCGAGGCGGATCGCGCCGCGGCGCGCGCTCTGCGCCAGCGGCTGCTCGAACACTGGACCGGACGCCTTGCGCCGATCGAGCCAAGACCGCTCGCTCCGCTGGCCCGGTTCATTGCCAGCTATCACATCGGTGACCCGACGGGTCCCGCCGACTCGTTCCGACTTGGCCTGCGCCGGCGTCGCCTCGAAACCGAGGTCGCCGCCGTCGCCGCCGGCGCGCATGCTGTTTGGGATCAACCTACGCCCGAGTGAGCGGGCGCATTCCTCCCGGCGCGGGGTGGTTCCGTTGGCCCCGCAGGGGATTGAAAGCGCTGGCGGAATGAGGCACGCAAGCATCAGGGGACGTAACGGGTTCGCGCCCGTCGAAAAAGGACGATGAGTCATGACGGTGAGGCCCACCGCCGCGATCCCCGTAGCGCTCACCGCATGCGTGCTCTTCGCATCGCCGGCCCTTGCCGCGCTGGGGGGGCCCTATGCGAGCGTCGCTGCCGACCGCAGCCATTTCGCGGCCCGCGTCGCCTCGACCTCGGCGGCCACGCATACAATCCACACCCTGACACTGCCCAACGGCGGTACGGTCAAGGAATACACGCGCTCTGACGGAACCGTGTTCGCGGTGGCCTGGAGCGGCCGCGGCCGGCCCGACCTGCGGCAGCTGCTCGGACCGTGGTTCGATGTCATGCAGGCCGACAACGCGGTGCGCACCGGGCCGCCTCGCCGTCGGCCGCTCAGCGTTGGCCGTAGCAATTTCATCGTCCACAGCGGCGGCCACTCGGGCGCGTTCTGGGGCTTGGCCCTGCTGCCGGGCCTCGCGCCGGCCGGCTTCTCCGCCAACGACCTGAAGTAGGACGGGTGTGATGTTGCGACGGTTTCTGGCTCTTGGCGCATTCGTATTGCTGGCTGGGTGCGGCGGGGGAGGTGGTGGCGGCTCCAGCAGCACCGGCACGGGCACCACGCCGCCGGCCGCGGTCCAGAACTACGCCACCGTGACGGTGGACCAGGGGCCCGCGGGCCTGGGCTACACCCAGGACAACGTCGCCTATGTTTCGGTGACCCTGTGCGCGCCGGGCAGCACGACCAATTGCCAGACCATCGACCACGTCCAGGTCGATACCGGTTCGGTGGGGCTGCGGATCATCGGCTCTGTGCTCAACGCCAGCCTGCTAAGCGCGCTCACCAGCGAGACCGATCCCACGGGCAATCCCGTCGCCGAGTGCTACCAGTACGTTGACGGCTACGTCTTCGGCTCGGTGCGCCAGGCCGACTTCACCATCGGCGGCGAGAAGGTTTCCAGCATGCCGGTCAACGTGATCGGCGACACCGGCGTCTTTTCGACGGTCCCATCCTCCTGCTCGTCGGGCGGCGGGACCAACGAGGACACGGTGCCGGACTTCGGCGCCAATGGCATCATCGGCATCGGGGTGACCTCGACAGACTGCGGGACGATTTGCGAGAGCGCCGGCGGCGAGTCCGCCGCGATCTACTACGACTGTCCGTCCAGCGGCTGCAGCACGATCATTGGCCGGGCCGCGAACACCACGGCGCCCTTCCAGCAGCTGCCCAATCCGGTCGCCGCCATGTCCACCGACAACAACGGCTCGATCCTCATGCTGCCGAGCGCGCCCGCGGCCGGCGAGGTGTCGATGAGCGGCACGCTCTATTTCGGCATCGGCACGGAGACAAACAACGGGCTGGGATCGACCAAGATCTACACCACGACGGGCTCCGAAAGCGCCAATGGCCCTGGCCTGATCACGGCGACCCTGAACAATCAGACGCTCAACGAGAGCTACATCGACAGCGGCACCAGCCTTTACACGTTCGTGGACACCTCGATCGCCGCCTGCACCGAGTCAGGCCTCAATGGGTTCTATTGTCCGGCGTCACCGGTCACGATCAATCCAACTATTCAGGGCCAGAACGGTGTGAGCACCGCCGTGCAGATTACGATCGATAACGCCAACACCCTGTTCCAGAACACCACGTTCACCGTCCTGCCGGGGCTGGGGTTAAACCCCAACGTCGCCTTCCCCAATACGGCCTACCCCAGCAGCTTCGCCTTCGGTCTGCCGTTCTTCTACGGGCGCTCGGTGGCTACGGCCATCGAAGGCCGGAACGCGGCTGGCACAGCCGGCCCGTACTTCGCGTTCTGAGCCGTGCGATGCGACGCATCCCCGCCGAGGTGAGTCGGCTTGTCGCCGGTGCGAGCGCTCCGGTATGGTCCCGCCTCTTGGGTGGCTTAGACTGGCGGAGCGCATTGAACCAATTCGGGGCTATCGCCATCGCTGCGGCCTCCTTCGTTTTGGCCGCTCCGGCGACGCGAGCCCAGGTGATCGAGATTGGCGACGACGGGGCGACGCAGACGTTCTCCGGTCCGGTCCACACCGTTGACGGCGTCACCGCGCCGATCGCCGTGACGCCCTCGGCTCCCGCCCACGCCCAGGCCTCAGTCGCCGAACTGCTCGTCCGCAGCGCCGAGCGCCATCAGCTCAGTCCTCGCCTTGTGGAGGCGGTGGCCTGGCGGGAGTCACGCTTCAACCCGGCTGCGGTCTCGGCCAAGGGCGCGCGCGGCGTGATGCAGCTCATGCCGGCGACCGCGGCGGCGATGGGCGTCGACGCCGCCGACGTGGAAGGCAATATCGACGGTGGGGCCGCCTACCTCTCCCTGCTCATGCGCCGCTTCGACGGCGACCTCGTCCGTACGCTGGCGGCCTACAACGCCGGTCCGGACGCGGTTCGCCGCTTCGGCGGTGCGCCGCCCTACGCGGAGACGCGGGCCTACGTGGCCGCGGTGCTGGACCGCCTGGCCGCCGATGGAATGAACCGATGAAACGCCTCGCCCCTCTCGCCCTCGCCGCCCTGGCCAGCCCGGCGCTGGCCCAGCAGACCAGCCCAGCCGGGTCGGAGCCGATCAATGCCGCTCTGGAGTGGATTCAGGGCACGCTGCTCGGCAACCTCGCCACCACCGCGGCGGTGATCGCCGTGGCCGTGGTCGGGTTCCTGATGCTCACCGGCCGGATCGAATGGCGCCGCGGCCTGACCGTGGTGATCGGCTGTTTCATCATCTTCGGGGCGGCGGCGATCGTCGCCGGCATCCGCGGCGTCGCCGGCGGGCTGCACTGAGACGATGTCCGCCCTCGACTCCGATCCGATCTTCGCCGCCCTGACCCGGCCGCAGATGATCGGCGGGGTGACCTACAGCTTCGCCGTGTTCAACCTCATCGTCACCCTGGAAGCCTTTCTGATCACCCGCTCGTTCTGGGCCTTCGTCTTCGCACTGGTGATGCATCTGGCAGGCTATGTCGGCTGCGTGCGGGAGCCGCGTTTTTTCGACCTGTGGGTCACCCGCCTCAGCCGCTGCCCGCGGGTTCGCAACTTCTGGTTCTGGCGCGCCAACGCCTACCGGCCGTGACCGCCACCTTCCTCACCACGCGCGCGGCCCGGGTGCTGGCGCCGCGGGAGGCGCCGATCGGGGCCAAGCTGCCCTATGTCGGTCACCTCGACCCGCTGACCGTGGCGCTGCGCAACGGCTTTCTCATCCAGGTCCTGAAGCTGGAGGGGTTTGCGGCCGAGACGGCTGACGACGACGAACTCAACTATCGCAAAGCGGTGCGCGAGACGCTTCTGCGCGGGGCGGCCTCGTCGAGGCTCGCCATCTATCATCATGTGATCCGCCGGCAGGTGGCGCCGCCGCCACTCGCGGCGCCCCAGGATCCGTTCTGTGCTCGCCTTGACGCCGCCTGGAAGGCGCGCCTGGCTGCCCGCCGGCTCTATGTCAACGAGCTCTACCTCACCCTGGTGAGCCGTCCCCTGCAGGGGACGGCCGGACTGATCGAGAGCCTGTTCGGCCGCCGCATCGACCGCCGGGCGACGAACGAACGCGACCTTCGCGCCCTCCACGCCGTGCGCGACACCTTCGTCTCGGCACTCGCTCCCTATGGTCCGCGCGCGCTCGGATTGGCGGACGGCGCCGGCGGCGTGCGCTCGGAGATCGCCGAGTTCCTCGCCATGCTGGCCAACGGTGTCCCGCGCCATGTCCTCGCACCGTCCGGCGACATGGGTCAGGCCCTCGCCCAGCGCCGCCTCGCCTTCGGCCTCGACACGGTCGAGTTCGGTCCGACGGCCGGCGAGCCGGCGCGGTTCGGGGCGATGATCAGCCTGAAAGACTATCCGGCCCGGTCGCGGCCCGGGATGCTTGACGGGGTGATGCGGCTGCCCTTCGAGTTGACGCTGACCGAGAGCTTCGCCTTCGTCGACCGCCAGACCTCGCTCGATCGCATGAGTCTCGCCTTGCGCCGCCTGCGCGCCGCCGAAGACGAAGCGCTCAGCCTGCGCGGTGAGCTGGCGGCCGCCAAGGACGAGGTCGGCGCCGGCCGCGCCGCCTATGGCGAGCACCATCTGTCGATCCTCGCGCGGGCCGACGACCCCTCTGAACTCGACACGGCGGCGGCGGAAGTCCACTCGGCCCTGGCCGAGACCGGCGCCATCGCCGTGCGCGAGGACGTCAACCTCGAGCCGGCGTTCTGGGCCCAGTTTCCCGGCAACCTCGATTATATCGGCCGCAAGGCCCTCGTCTCGGCGGCTAACTTCGCCAGCCTGGCCAGCTGCCACAACCATCCGGCTGGTGAGGCCACAGACCTGCATTGGGGCGCCCCGATCACCCTGCTGGAGACCACCGCCTTCGGTCCCTATCATTTCAACTTCCACAGCGGCGATCTCGGCAACTTCACGGTCATCGGGCCGTCGGGCTCCGGGAAGACGGCGCTGATGACCTTCCTGCTCTCCCAGGCCGAGCGGCTGAAGCCCCGCATCGCCTGGTTCGACAAGGATCGCGGCGCCGAGCCCTTCGTGCGGGCTGTCGGCGGCCGCTACGACGTCATCGCGCCAGGCGAGCCGACCGGTTTCAATCCGCTGGCCCTCCCCGACACTGGCGAGAACCGCGCCTTCCTGGCCGAATGGCTGGCGACCCTGCTGCGCGGCGAAGGCGACGAGCCGGACGCTGAGGACCGGGCCCTGATCGCCGAGGCGGTGGACGCCAACTACGCCGGGCCGGCCGGCCACCGACGCCTGCGCTTTCTGCGCGAGCTGTTCCGCGGAGCGCGGCGGCCGAGCGCCGGCGACCTCGCCGCCCGCCTGGCGGCCTGGTGCGAGGGCGGCGAGCATGCCTGGGTGTTCGACAACCCCGAAGATCGACTGGACGATGACGCCCGCGTTTTCGGGGTCGACATGACCCGCCTGCTGGACTCGCCGCGCCTGCGCACGCCGGTGATGATGTACCTCTTCCACCGCATCGAGCAGCGACTTGACGGCTCGCCGGCGATCATCGTGGTCGACGAGGGCTGGAAGGCGCTCGACGACGATGTCTTCGTGCGCCGGATCAAGGACTGGGAGAAGACCATCCGCAAGCGCAATGGCGTCATCGGTTTCTGCACCCAGAACGCCTCCGACGCCCTCGACAGTCGCATCGCCTCGGCGATCGTCGAGCAGGCGGCCTGTCAGGTGTTCTTCCCGAACCCGCGCGCCCAGGCGGCCGACTACGTCGACGGCTTCGGATTGACAGAGCACGAATTCGCGCTCGTTCGCGCCTTGCCGGACACCTCGCGCAGTTTCCTGGTCAAGCAGCCGGGCCACAGCGTGGTGGCCCGGCTCGATCTCTCCGGTCTCGAGGGCGAGCTCAAGGTGCTGGCCGGGACCGAGCGCAGCGTGCGGCGGCTGGACGCCCTGCGGGCCCGCTATGGCGACGACCCGGCCGGCTGGCTGGAGCCGTTCATGGCCGGCGATGGCGCGGCGCGTTTCGTCCGAGGCGGGAAGGCGTCATGAGCTGCCCCGTCCATCCAGACGCCGGCGTCGTGCGGGCCGTGCTGGGCTCGGTGGACTGCGGGACCCGCGACTTCGCCCATCGCGGCTATGAGCTGCTGACCGGCGGCGCGGCCTTCCAGGCCGGCCTGACGGCGATCCTGACGATCTATGTCGCCCTGGTAGGCTGGCGGATGCTGTTCGCCTCGGACGGGGCGCGGCTCGCCGATGGGCCGCGCATGGCCCTCAAGGTCGGCGCCGTGCTGGCCCTTGTCAGCAGCTGGAATCTGTTCGAGGTCCTGGTCTTCGACGTGGCCGCCAAGGCGCCGGACGAGATCGCCGCCTTGATCGCGCCCACGCACGGCCGACCGGACCCGGTGGGCGACCTGCAGGTGGCCTGGGATCAGCTGACCGCTTCGTCGGCCGCCTTTGCGTCCAGTGCGGCCCCGAACCCGGCGACGCTGACGCCGCAACAGCCTCAGACGCAACCGGACGCGCCGATGCGCAAGGCGGCGGCCGAGTCGCTGGCGACGGCGGCGCAGTCGGTGCTCACCCTGCATGCCGGTCTGGTGGCGGCCGCCGACCTCGCCGTCGGCGTGCTGACGGCGGTGGGGCCGATCTTCGTCGTCCTGTTGCTGCTGCGGGAAACCCGCGGCTTCTTCGAGGGTTGGGTGCGGACCCTGGCCGCCGCGGCCCTGATCTCGCTCACCGCCTGGACCCTGATCCTGTTGATGGGCGTGGTGCTGCGGCCGTGGCTGATCGAGCTCGCCCGCCAGCGCGAGGCGAGCGATCTCGACCCCAATACCGGCATGACCGCCGCGGGGCTGGTGTTCGTCTTTGGGGCCGGCCAGATCGCGCTCGCGGTCGGCGCGGCGGTGATCGCCTTCGGGTTCCGCCTGTGGGCGCCCTGGCGGCTCGTGACCCGCGAGGGCCGAGCCGCGCCGGCCCCTGCCGCGGCCACGCCGCCGCCGGCGATGATATCCCGCCCGAGCCTGCTGGCCGACCAGATGCGCCGCCTGGATGTGATGACCGCCGAACGAACCCGGGCCAGCGAGGTCGCGGCCGGCGTCTCGCGCCTGCGGGTCGTGCGCTCGGAGCCGGCCACGCTCGCCGTCGCCTCGCCCTATCGCCGCGCCGACAGTTCGCGCGACCACCTCGGTCGGAGGGGCCGATGAGACGGGCCGTGATCCTGGCGGTCGTGTTGCTGGCCGCCTCGCCGGCGGCGGCCTCGCTCACGCCGGTTCCCGCCGGCGGCGACCCGCGCGTGCGGGTCGTGGGCTACGATCCGCTGCAGGTGGTCAGCCTGGAGGGGGTGCTGGGCTACCAGACGATGATCGAGTTCGAGCCCGGCGAGCGGATCGAGAACGTCGCCATCGGCGACTCCCTCGGCTGGCAGGTGGCGCCGAACCGCAAAGCCAATCTGTTGTTCGTCAAGCCGATGTCCAGGGTCAAGACGACCAACATGACGGTGGTGACCAACCTGCGCCGCTACGCCTTCGAGCTATCGGTTCGGCCAGGGCCTGCGCGCGCCGGCGCGGCGATCTACAGCCTGCGTTTCGACTATCCTCCGCCGGCGAGGCCGATCGCCCAAGCCCCGCCGCCGCCGGCCCCGGAGCCGCCGCGCGACGTCAATCATGCCTACAGCTGGGAAGGGGGCGCGACCAACCTGCCGCTAAGGGTCTTCGACGACGGCCATTCGACCTATTTCCGCTTCGCCGACGAGGCCAGCCTGCCGGCCATTTTCGCCATCGAGGCCGACCAGAGCGAGGCGGCCGTGAACGCGGCCAGCCGCGACGGCTATCTGGTGGTCGAGCGCCTGGCGCGCGCCTTCGTGCTGCGCCGCGGCAAGGACGAGACGCGGATCATCAACGACGGCTTCCAGACGATCGGCGGCAGCGAACTGACGCCCCACAAGAAATCGCACGGGTGGCGCCTGTGATCGACAAGCCCGACATCGACAGCCCGGTTTTCCGCCGCGCCGACCAGGTCGCCCTGCATGTCCGCCAGCCCAACTCGCCCTGGTCGCTTGCCTTGGGCCTGGCGACCTGCGGCGTCCTCGGCCTGATCGTCTTCGCCACGCTCTCAGCCGGCCGCCAGGCGCGCGCCGATGGGGTCACCACCCAGAACACGGCCCCCGCGCCGCCACCGGCCGCGCCGGCTCCCGTCGCCGTCGTCGCTGAACCCGCCCCGACCCCTGCCGCCCCTGCGCCGGTCGCCGCGCCCGTGGCCCCAGCCGCGGCTGACGCCTCGCTCGCCCTCCATTCGCCCGTCATGGTGGTCGACCAGGGCAGCCAGACGCCCGCCAGCGGTCCGGCCGCGCCGGGCGGCGCCGCGACCAGCAAGCCCGAGGCGGCGCAGGGATCCGCAGAGGAGCGATTCGAGTCCGAAGTCGCCGGGGGTCAGACCGAGACCGCGCACGCCACCCGGCTGACCGATCTGAAGCACACCATCCCGCAGGGCACGATGATCGCCGCTGTGCTCGAGACCGCGATCAACACCGACTTGCCGGGCGGCGTGCGCGCGGTGGTCGCCCGTGATGTCACCGGGTTCGACGGCTCGGAAGTGCTTGTCCCGCGCGGCTCCAAGCTGATCGGCCAGTATCGCAGCGGCATGGCCTACGGCCAGTCGCGGGCTTTCGTGGTCTGGAGCCGGATCCTGACCCCCGACGGCGTCAGCGTCGATGTCGGTTCGCCGGCCACCGATGCGCTCGGCCGCGGCGGCCTGGCCGGCAAGGTCGACACGCACTTCTTCGAACGGTTTGGCAGCTCGCTGATGCTGTCGGTGATCTCGGCCGGGACGGCGGCGGCGACCCTGGCCGGAGGGGCCAATACGGCGGTGTTCATCGGCTCGCCCCTGCAGGCCGGCAGCCTCGCCGCCGCGGCGCCTCAGACCGGCAACATCCCGGTGACCATCAAGGTCGCCCAAGGCGCGCCGGTGCAGGTGTTCCTGACCCGCGACCTCGACTTCAGCGGCGTCGCGCCGAAGTGAGCGCCGGCGTCTATCTCGACGCCTATCTCGCGCCGCTGGCCAGCTGGCTGGAGCGTGACGACGTCACGGACGTCCTGGTCAATCGGCCCGGCGAGGTGTGGATCGAGACGGCCGGCGGCGTCATGTCGCGCGAGGCCGCGCCGGCGGTGACCGAAACGGCGCTGGGCCGCCTGGCCCGCCAGATCGCCGCCGCCAGCCATCAGGGGGTGAACCGTGAGCACCCGCTGCTCTCCGCCGCGCTGCCGAACGGCGCCCGGGTCCAGGTGGTCGCGCCGCCGGCGACCCGCGCCGGCCTGGCGCTGGCGGTGCGCAAGCACGTCATTTCCGACTTCACGCTGGACGAACTCGGCCACGCCGGCCTTTTCGCCGAGGGCGAGGCGGCGGCTTCACGCGTGGCCGCCGACGCCGAGCTCGAGAGCCTTCTCGCCCGGGGCGACCGTCTGGACTTCCTCAAGCTTGCGGTGCGGCGGCGCAAGACCATCGTGGTCAGCGGCGCGGCGGGGGCCGGCAAGACCACCCTGCTCAACGCGCTCGTCAAGGAGATTCCGGCTGGCGAACGGCTGATCGTCATCGAGGACGCGCCGGAGATTCGCCTCGATCGCGACAATGCCGTTGGCCTGATCGCGGTGCGCGGCGACCAGGGCGAGGCGCGGGTGGACGCCGACGATCTGCTGCGCGCCTCCATGCGCATGCGGCCCGACCGCGTGCTGCTGGGCGAATTGCGCGGCGCGGAAGCCTTCACCTTCCTGCGCGCCATCAACAGCGGCCATCCAGGCTCGATCACCACCGTCCATGCCGACGATCCGGAGGGCGCGCTCGACCAGATCGCCATGCTGGCGATGACCAGCGGCCTCGATCTCGACTGGACGCGCCTGCAGACCTACGTCGGCCGGCTGATCGACGTGGTGGTGCAGATGGACCGCACCGGCGGTCGCCGGCGGATCCAGCGCATTCTCTACCAGCCGCGGACCTCGCCCTGATACGAAACGGCCGGGCGTTTGCGCCCGGCCGCGCTTTGCCCCTGCGCCTTCTATGGGAAGATGTGGCGCAGGATCCAGTAGAGGCTGCCGGCCAGGAAGATGGCCGCCGGCAGGGTGGTCACCCAAGCCAGGGCGATCGAGCGCACCGTGCTCCACTGCAGGCCGGAGCCGTTCGCCATCATGGTGCCGGCGATGCCGCTCGACAGCACGTGGGTGGTCGAGAGCGGCAGGTGATAATTGTCGGCCGCCAGGATGGTGATCGCCGCGACGATCTCGGCCGAGGCCCCCTGGGCATAGGTCAGGTGGGTCTTGCCAATCTTCTCACCGACGGTGACGACGATCCGCTTCCAGCCGACCATGGTGCCGAGGCCGAGCGCGAAGGCGACGGCGATCTTCACCCAGGTGGGGATGAAGCGGGTGCCGGCCTCGAGCTTGCTCTGCAGACCCTTCAATGAGGCCTTGTCGGCGTCACTGAACTTGGCCTTGGACTTCAGGAGGATGCGCGTGGCGTCACCGGCCAGGTACATCTCGTTGCGCATGTTCGGCGTGGCCGCGGCGGGCACCTGGCGGATCGAGCCGAAGGACTTCACCTGGCTTTCGATGTCGACGGAGACCGCCGAGAGCGCGGCGTAGACGGCCGGATCGTCCAGTTTCTTGGTCCGCAGGGCGTCGCCGACGGTCTTGCGCGCCGCGACGATGTCGGTCACCGGCGGCGCCCCGACGGCGTGGGCCGCAAAGGTCGTCTGGCCCTTCTCCAACGCCTGAACGAAGGCCGGCATGTCGTGGGCGTTCATCGTGCGGTTGAGAGCGTAGGCGGTGGGGGCAGCGCCGATCAGGATGAGCATGATCAGGCCCATTCCCTTTTGGCCGTCGTTGCTGCCGTGGCCGAACGAGACCGAGGTGCAGGTCAGGATCAGCAGGCCGCGGATCCACGGCGGCGGCGGCGCGTCGCCCTCGGGCGATGTGAAGAGCCTCGGATCCTTGATCAGGAATTTCAGGATCAGCAGCAGCACAGCGGCGGAGGTGAACGCCACCAGGGGCGAGAACAGCAGGGCCTGGAAGACTGTGGTCGCCTGGCCCCAGTCGACACCCGAGGTGGCTTGGCCGACCGGAGCCATCATCTGGTTGGCGAGGCCGACGCCCATGATCGAGCCGATCAGGGCGTGCGAGGAGCTGTTGGGGATGCCGAAGGCCCAGGTGCCGAGGTTCCAGATGATCGCCGCGATCAGGAGGGCGAAGATCATGTCGTAGCCGGCCGAACTGCCGACCTGCAGGATGAGTTCCACCGGCAGCAGGGTGACGATGGCGAAGGCGACGCCGCCGCTCGAGGTGAGCACGCCGATGAAATTCCACACGCCCGACCAGACCACGGCCACCAGGGGCGGCAGACTGTGGGTGTAGATCACCGTGGCGACGGCGTTGGCGGTGTCGTGGAAGCCGTTCACGAACTCGAAGCCGAGCGCGATCAGCAGAGCCACCCCAAGCAAGGCGAAAACGCCGAACGCCATAGCCTCGCCGGCGCCGCTGATGTCGCTGGTCACCTGCCAGGCGGTGAAGGCGAGGCCGGCCGCGAGCGCCAGGGCGAAGGCGATCGCCCCGCCGATATGCGGCCTGTTGTTGAGCGCCGGTGCGGCGACAGCAGTGGCGGTCATGAAGTTGGGCTCCCCTCCGAGACGGGGGGCACCCTAGAAGGCGGGGCCGAAGCTTTTGTGACAGTTTGGCCCGGCGTCAGCCGGCCAGGGCGAGGATCGGCAGGGCCTCGTCCAGCAAGGCCTCGTCGCCGGCGATGATCACTCGCCCGGCGTCGGGCCCCACGGGCTTGCCGGCCCAGTCGCGCACCACGCCGCCGGCCCCCTCGATGACCGGAATCGCCGCTTCGATGTCCCAGCACTTCAGCTGCGTCTCGACGTCGATGTCGATCGTGCCGGTCGCCACCATGGCGTAGGCGTAGGCGTCGCAGCCGGCGCGGGCCAGGCGGCTGGCCTTGCGCAGGGCGGTCCAGGCGGCGAACTCGGCCGCGTCGAAGACCCCGTCGGGGTCGGTGGTGGAAATGATCGTCTTGGCCAGCGGCAATCCCTTGCGGGTCCTGAGCGGCGCCTCGCCGCCGCGGCCCACCACGCGCGAGCCGGCCTTGGTCCCGATGAACACCTCGCCGGTGAACGGCTGGCCGATGGAGCCCAGGGTCGGCGCGCCGTCGCGACGCAGGCCGATGAGCGTGGTCCACACCGGCAGGCCGGCGATGAAGGCGCGGGTGCCATCGATCGGGTCGAGCACCCAGACGAATTCCGCTTCCGGCCGGTCGACGCCGTACTCCTCGCCGATCACGCCGTGGTCAGGGTAGCGCGCCTCGATCAGCCGGCGGATCGCCGCCTCGGCGCCGCGGTCGGCGGACGTGACCGGGTCGAACGCGCCGTTCTTGCCTTTGTCCTCGAGGCCGTTCTCGGCCCGGAACAGCGGCAGGATGACCTCCGCCGAGGCGCGGTTGAGTTCGAGCAGGAATGCGTCGAGTTCGGCGAGCATGTCGGGCATGGCCGCCTCTCTAGTGCGCCCCGCGGCGGCGGGCAAACGCCGCGCCACGTTGCGTGCGCCTCACAAGCGAGGCAAAGGGCGCCATGGCCAGGACGCCGTTTCTCAAGGACCTCGGCTGGCGCTGCGAGGCGGCCGGCTACGCTCTCATGGCCGCTATCCTTCGCCTGCTGCCGGTGGACGCTGTCTCGGCCGCCGGCGGGGCGTTATTCCGGGCGCTGGGCCCGCTTTCCAGCGCTCACAAGACGGCGGAGCTCGGCCTTGTCCTCGCCTTCCCGGACATGGACGTCGCCGGCCGCCGCCGCATCCTCAGAGAGCAGTGGGACAACTTCGGCCGCTACGTCTTCGAGTTTCCGCTCACCGACCGCCTGACGCCGGCCGGCGGGCGCGTGGAGATCGAGGGTTTTGAGCGCCTGCAGGCGCTCGCCGCCTCCGGACGGCCAGCGGTGCTGATCAGCGGCCACTTCGCGCAGTTCGAGGCGATGGCGGCGGTGATCGTCGCCGCCGGCGTCAACTGCAACTTCACCTACCGGGCGGCCAACAACCCTTACATCGACCGGCGGATCAACGAGAGCCGCCGCCGCTACGGGGTGCGCTTGCTGGCGGCCAAGGGCGGAAAGGGCGCGCGCGAGTTGATCGGATCGCTCCGAGCCGGCGAGTCCATTTCGATGCTCAACGATCAGCGCTACGACATGGGCGTCGCCGCCCCGTTTTTCGGTCGGCCGGTGATGACCAATCCGGCCGCGGCGCAGCTGGGCCTGCGCTTTGGCGCGCCGATCCAGCCGATGTCCATCCATCGCCTGCGCGGCGCGCGATATCGCTGCGTCATCCACCCGCCGATCATCGTCGCGGACACCGGCGACAAGACCGCCGACGTCGAAGCCGGCGTGACGGCGGTCAACGCGTTTCTCGAGGCCCGCGTGCGGGAGCGCCCGGGCGAATGGTGGTGGCTGCACCGCCGCTGGCCGCGGGAAGACTATGTGGAGGCGGCCGCGCTGCTCGCCACCCGGCCGTAGACCGAACGGCATTCGCGGCGCCAACTTGCGGCGTGACGCCGATTCGCGAACAGCCGAGCTTCTACGAATTCTTTGCCGGCGGCGGCATGGCGCGGGCCGGCCTCGGGCCGGGCTGGACGTGCCTGTTCGCCAACGACTTCGACACCAAGAAGGGCCGCGCCTATGCGGAGAACTGGGGCGCGCGCGAACTGATCGTCGGCGACGTCGGCCGTCTCAGCCCCGTCGACCTGCCGGGCCGGGCCGACCTCGTGTGGGGTTCGTTCCCTTGTCAGGATCTGTCGCTGGCCGGGGCCGGCGCCGGTCTGGCCGGCAGCCGTTCGGGCGCCTTCCATCCGTTCTGGCGTCTCGTCGAGGGGCTGGTGGCCGAAGGCCGCGCGCCGAAGCTGATCGCCATCGAGAACGTGATCGGGACGCTCACCTCGCACGGCGGGCGCGACATCGCGACCATTTGCCGGCGCTTCGCCGCCGCCGGCTACCGCTGGGGCGCCCTGGCGGTCGACACAGCCCTGTTCACGCCGCAGTCGCGGCCGCGGTTGTTCGTGATCGGCGTGCGCGCCGACCTCCCCATCGATCCGGCGCTCCTCAACTCCGAGCCCTTTGACCCTTTCCAACCGCCGGCGCTGCGCCGCGTCTGCGAAGGAGGGTTGTGGTGGCGCCTGCCGGAGCCACCCCGTCGGAACGTGGCCTTCGCCGATCTCGTCGAAGACGCCGGTTGGGACCCGCCGGCCAAGACCGCTCGCCTGCTCTCGCTGATGTCGCCGCTCAACTTCGCCAAGGTCGAGGCGGCCAGGCGGTCAGGCCGGCGCATGGTCGGCTCGCTCTATCGCCGGACGCGGAACGGGGTTCAGCGGGCCGAAGTGCGCTTCGACGACGTCGCCGGCTGCCTGCGCACACCGGCCGGGGGCTCGAGCCGCATGACGATCCTGCTGGTCGATGGCGAACGGGTGGTAAGCCGCCTGATCTCGGCGCGCGAGACGGCCCGGCTGATGGGTCTGGACGATTCCTATCGCCTGCCCAAGGCTTACAATGCAGCCTATCACCTGACCGGCGACGGGGTCGCGGTCCCGGTCGTGCGCCACCTGGCGGCGCACCTTTTCGAGCCGTTGCTGGGACAGGGGACCGCCGCGCGCGCGGCCGCCTAGATTCAATAGTTCAAGCGCGTTCTTGTCGCAAAACCGGATTCCACTTTTGCGGAACGTGCTCTGAGCGTCAGCTGGCCTTGAAGCGCGACAGGCCCGCGAGGCCGGCGTCGATCGAGGGATCGTTGGCTGCGCCCTTGATGCGGGCCGTCAGCACCGCCTCGGCCGCCTGGGCGGCCATGTCGGCTGCGGCGGCGCGGACGTCGGCCGTGGCCTGGGCTTCGGCCAGCGCGATCTTGCGCTCGGCCTGGACTTCGCGGCGGGCGATGTCCTCTTCCAGCTTTTCTGCCGCCTCGGCGCGCAGCTTGTCGGCGTCTTCCTGAGCGGTCTTGAGCAGCTCGACGGCGGCCAGCTCGCTGGCGGCGCGCTTGGTCTTGATCTCGGCCAGCAGGTCCTCGGCCTCCTTGCGCAGGCGCGCGGCCTCGTCGAGCTGCCCCTGCACCTTGGCGCCGGCCTCGTCGAGCGCCTTGCCAGCCAAGCTGTGAAGGTTGGCGCGCCACATCACGACGATCACAACAATCAAAGCCAGGAAGATCCAGAAGTGGGCGTCCTGCGGATTGGTAAAGACGGAGACGAGCTCGTTCATCAGGCTTGGACCTCCAGAGCCGTCTCCAGCTCGGTCGCGCTGGGGGCGTGGCCGGTCAGGCGTTCGACCATGGCGTGGGCAGTCTCCGAAGCGATGCCGCGCACGTGGCTCATGGCATCGGCGCGGGCAACGCCAATGCGAGCCTCGGCTTCGCCCAGACGCGCGGCCAGTTTCTTGTCCTCGTCGGCCTGACGGACGGCGGCGTCCGCCTTGGCGGCGTTGCGCGCGTCGGCGGCGAGGCGGTGAGCACGGGCGCGGGCCTCGTCCAGCTCGGCGGCGGCGGCGGCGGACTGGGCCTGGGCCTCATCGCGCAAACGGCGGGCGTCGCCATAGTCGCCGCTGATCCGGTCCTCGCGCGCTTCGATCGTCCCGGCCACCCTGGGCACGAAGACGAAACGGAACAGCAGGAACAGGACGAGGAAGATCGCCAGCGCCCAGACCATCTGGCCCGGCCATTGGGCCAGGTCGAACTGGGGCAGGCCGCCCGACGCGTGGTCGGCGGCGGCGCCGGCAGCGGTCGCCGCGTCGGCCACGTTTAGACCTTCACGAACAGGATGACGAAGCCCATCACCAGGCCGAAGATGCCCATGGACTCGGCCAGCGCCATGCCCAGGAACAGGTAGACGCGCTCGCTGGCGGCGGCGGCCGGGTTGCGCATCGCGGCCTGCAGGTAGTTGCCGAACAGGATGCCGAGGCCGGCGCCGGCGCCGATGAGGCCGGTCATCGCCAGGCCCGCGCCGATGTACTTAGCTGCTGTAACGTCCATGATCTCGAAGGGTCCTTTGCGAGAGGGAGGGGATCAGTGTCCGTGATCGAGGTTCACAACCTCGTTCAGATAGACACAGGTGAGGGCGGCGAAGACGAACGCCTGGAGAAAGGCGACGACGAGCTCCAGGATCATCAGCGCAACGATAAGCAGGAAGGAGACGCCCGATCCGAGCAGGCCGAGCTTGACGAGGCCCGAACCGGCGAGGCCCCACGCCCCCAGGCCGATAACGAAGCTGGCAAACATGTAGGTCACCACGTGGCCGCCCAGCATGTTTCCAAAAAGTCGCATGGCCAGGGTCATCGGCCGCACCAGGAACGAGATCAGCTCGATAGGCAGCAAAATCGCCGCCATGATCGGGTGCATGCTCGAAGGCCAGAACAGCTTGAAGAAGCCGAGGCCGTTGCGCGCGAAGCCGACCACGATCACGGTCAGGAAGGTCATCACCGCCAGGGCCGTGGTCACGGCCAGCTGCGAGGTGACGGCAAAGCCGCCGGGCGCCAAGCCCAGCAGGTTGAGAAAGGCGATGAGCAGGAAAAGCGTGAAGACGAAGGGCAGAAACGGCCGGCCGCGGTCGCCGATGATGCCGCCGGTCAAAACGCTGTCGACCATGCCATAGAGCATCTCGGCTCCGGCCTGCATTCGGCCCGGCACCACCTGCCGTCTGGCGGCCGCGATAAAGAACAGGCTGATCAGGCCCGCGGCGATGATCATGAACAGGACCGAGTTGGTGATCGACAGGTCGATCGCCCCCACGCCTGGGATTTGGAAGGGCTCGATCGCCACGACCTTCTTCACCAGGAACTGTTCCATCGGCTCTATGGCGGCCATCGCTTAAGCCTTGGTCCTTCTCTCAGTCGTCATCATCGTCACCCGGCGCGGCCGGAGGGGCTGGCCCCGCCTTGGCGCTCGCCTGGGTCGCCGCCCGCACGGCGGCAAACACCGAAAGCCCGACGCCCGCCAGCAACCCCACCAGGATCCCGAACGGGCTGGTGTGAGCCAGGCGGTCGAAGAGCCATCCAAACCCCAGGCCCCCGAGCACGCCGCCCAGAATCTGGCCGAGCATGCGAAAGCCTTCGCCCCCGGAATCGCCCAAACCCGTAATAACGGGCGCAGGCTTGTCCTTGCGAGAGGCCTCGAACGCGCTCAGCCTCTTGTCGAGGCGGTCGAGCGCCTCGCGGCTGGTGTCGTCCGGCTCCGGCATGGGCTGTGAGGTCGTTTCCGCCACCCTGGCGCCCAGACCTCGGCCCGGCCAGGTCGGCGCGGAAACTATAGACGCGGCCCCCACCCGTCAAGACTTCGTGATCAGATATTAAATATATGAATTACAACAATAAATCGTCACGTCGCAACCATCGCTTCGGCCTGGTGCAGGTCGACGGACACCAGCTGCGACACCCCGGCCTCGCGCATGGTGACGCCATAGAGCCGGTCCATGCGGCTCATGGTCAGGGCATTGTGGCTGATGACCAGAAATCGGGTCGAGGCCCGGGCGCGCATGGCCGCCAGCAGGTTGCAGAACCGCTCGACATTGGCGTCGTCGAGGGCCGCGTCGGCCTCGTCGAGCACGCAGACCGGCGCCGGGTTGGCGAGAAACACCGCGAAAATCAATGCGATGGCGGTCAGCGACTTCTCCCCGCCGCTCATCAGATTCATGCTCGTGAGGCGCTTGCCTGGCGGGCAGGCGAAGATCTCCAGGCCCGCTTCCAGCGGATCATCCGATTCGACGAGGCGCAACTCGGCCTGGCCGCCCCCGAACAGTTCGACAAACAGGTCCCGGAAGTGGCCGTGGATCACCTCGAAGGCGGCCGAGAGTCTGGCGCGGCCTTCGGCGTTGAGTTCGCCAACCGCCTGACGCAGCTTGGCCAGCGCGCTGGCCAGGTCGGCCCGCTCAGCGGCCAGTTCGGCGGCGCGCGCGGCCTGCTCGGCCGCCTCTTCCTCGGCGCGCAGGTTGACCGGTCCCATGCTGTCGCGGTCGCGCTCCAGACTAGCCAGGCGGCCCTCGGCCGCGCCGGGGGCCAGATCCATGTCGGCGGTCACACCGGCGAATTGGCCGTCCAGGTCGGACAGCGCGACGCCGCTGCCTTCGGACAAGGCCGCGGCGTGCTCGGTCAGACGCTCGCGCGCCGCCTCCAGGCGCGCCTGGGCGCCGGCGCGGGCCTCGCGGGCGTCGCTGGCTCGACCTTCGGCGGCGCGGCTGACGCGATCCGCCTCGGCGCGGGCGGTCTCGGCGGCGGCGACGGCGTCGGAGGCCTTGGCCTTGCGCGCTTCTGCGACAGCCAGGTCGTCCAGCAGGCGGGATCGCTTCG
>JBEKQJ010000023.1:0-23003 GCA_049519835.1 Caulobacteraceae bacterium
GGACATCCTTCGCCTGCTGCTGCCGATCAGGTCGGGCCAGATCTACGAGGATCAGAAGATCGAGACGGCCACCGACGACCTGACGTTCGCCGCCGGCGCCGCGGGGTTCGCCTTCGTGGACGTTCACCCGACCTACAAGCCTGATCCGGCCAAGCATACGGTCGACGTCGAATTCGATATCAAGGAAGGACCTCGGGTCTACATCGGCCGCCTCGATGTGGTGGGGAACACGGCGACCCTTGACCGTGTCATCCGTCGCCGGATGCTGGTCTCAGAGGGCGACGCGTATAACCGCGCCCTGGTTGACCGTTCCAAACAGTACGTGAAGGCGCTCGGCTTCTTCAAAGACGTCGACATCACCAATACACCGGCGGCCCAGCCGGATCGGACCAATCTGCAGGTCAAGGTGACCGAACAGCCGACCGGGCAGCTGTCCTTCAGCGCCGGCTACTCGACGATCGACAAGATTGTCACCGACATCAGCGTCACCCAGTCCAACTTCCGCGGTCGTGGTGACAATCTCGGCCTGCGCATCGACCTGGGAACCCTGCGCCAGCAGGTGGACCTGTCGTTCACCGAGCCACACTTCCTCGACCGCGACCTCCAGGCCGGTTGGGATCTCTATGCCTATAAGTACAACTTCTACCAGTATTCGGACTACAACACCGCCTCGGTCGGCGGGGTGTTCAGGATCGGCTTCCCCCTAACCTCGCGGGCTTCGCTGACCACGCGCTACACGATCAAGACTGACGAAGTGATCGTGCAGAATGACGTCTGCATCCCAGGCGAGGAGCTGGTTTCGAAGGTCCTTTGCGAGGAGCGTGGGTCGTACCTTACCTCGTCGGTGGGCTACACCTTGGCCTACGACCGCCGCAACGATGCTCTCCACCCGACGCGCGGTTTCAACCTGTCCCTGTCACAGGACCTCGCCGGCGCGGGTGGCAACGTTCACTACCTCAAGACGCAGGCCAACGGCGGCTGGTACCATGGCTGGGCGAAGAACTGGGTGCTCAGCATCACAGGCAACGTCGGCTATATCGACGGTTGGAACGGAGACTCGATCCGTATTGCCGACCGCTTCTACTCCGGCGGCGACGATTTCCGGGGTTTCCAGATCGCCGGCATCGGCCCTCGTGACCTGCAGTATGGCGATGCCTTGGGTGGCAAGCTCAAAGCCATTGGCACGATTGAGGAATCGATCCCCACGTTCCTGCCGGAGCAGTACGGCATCAAACTCGCCATCTTTACCGACTTTGGCACCGAGGGCCTTATCGACAAGAAGGACACGATCGATCCCGACACCCATCTCGTCGATGGTACAGTCGTGTCTGATTTGAATCTTCGCGCCACTGCAGGCATAAGCGTGTTCTGGAAGTCGCCCATGGGCCCCCTGCGCTTCGACTTCAGCCAGATCATCCGCAAGGATTACTACGACGTGACGGAACTTTTCCGGTTCTCCACCGCAACAACCTTTTAACTTCATCCAAGGCACGAAATTCTATGAATATTCTTCGATTGACCGCCTGTACGGCGCTTGTCGGCGCTCTCCTTGCGACTTCCTCCGGGGCCTCTGCCCAAGCGGCGCGCTCGGCGGCGGTCGCCGCCGCTCCGGCGGCTATCGCCCAGGGGCCGGCTATCCCCGGCGTCTGCGTTCTATCGGTCCAGCAAGCGATCTCCACCTCGACCGTTGGCCGGTACGTCAACGATCGGATGGGCCAGATCGTCGCGCAGGTGAAGGCCGAACTGCAGCCCGAAGACACCCAGATCGCGACCGATGGCCGGGCCCTCGAAGCCAAGCGCAGCACGCTTGACCAGGCCACCTTCCAGTCGCAAGCCCAGGCGCTGGAAGGGCGCGTCAACGCTCTGCGCCAGAAGGCCGATCTGCGCCAACGCGAGGTCCAAGCGACCGAGCAGAAGGCGCTCAACCGGATCGCCCAGGAGCTCGATCCGATCGCCAAGGAACTCTACCAACAGCATCGCTGCAGCATCCTGATGAACAAGGAAGCGGTGATGATCGCCAATCCTGAAATGGATTTGACGACGGCCGCGGTGACCGGCCTCAACGCCCGGATCCAGCAGTTCGCCTTTGACCGTGAGCACCTCGACACCGCACAGCCGGCGTCGCGCTGAGGGGGCCCTCGATGAGGGGACTACCGGACGCCAGGTTCTTTGAGACCCTGGCTCCGGTCGCCCTGGCTGAACTTGCGGCGCTCACGGGCGCTCGGATCGTACGAGGCGAGTCGCGCGGCCGTGTCGCTCGCGTGGCGACGCTCGGCGCGGCGTCACCTGATAGCGTCACGTTTCTGACCGATCGCAAACATGTCGCAGCTCTGACCGAAAGCCAGGCCGGGGCCTGCTTCGTCACTGAGGCGCTTGCGGCGCACGCGCCACCCGCAATGGCCGTGCTGACCACGCCTCTACCGCTTGCCGCCTTTGTGGCGGCGGCGAATCGCCTCCACCGGCCGCGGGGCCATCCGGCCGGCGACGCCGCCATTCATCCGGACGCCGAGCTGGAAGATGATGTGGCTATCGGCGCCGACGTCACGATCGGTCCAGGCGCAGCGATCGGGCGTGGCGCGCGTCTCGGCGCCGGAGCGGCCATCGGGCCGGGCGTCGCCATCGGCCGCGACGTCTATATCGGGCCCAATGCCGTGGTCGGTTTCGCCTTGATTGGGGACCACGTGCGCATTCACGCCGGGGCGGTCATTGGCGAGGCGGGATTCGGCGCCACCGCAGGGCCGCGTGGGGTGATCGATGTGCCGCAGCTGGGACGGGTGATAATCCAGGACGGCGTGACGATCGGGGCCAACAGCTGCGTCGATCGGGGCGCCTATGATGACACCGTGATCGGAGAAAACAGCAAGATCGACAACCTGGTGCAGATCGCCCACAACGTGGTGATCGGGCGCAATTGCGTGTTCGCTGCGCACGTCGGGATCTCGGGCAGCGTCACGATCGGGGATGGCTGCATGTTCGGTGGCAGAGTCGGAATCGCTGACCACCTGACCATCGGGGCTGGAGCTCGCGTCGCGGCAGCCTCTGGGGTGGCGAAGGACATTCCAGCGGGTGAGAGCTGGGGAGGCACACCCGCCAGGCCCGTAAGGCAGTGGATCAGGGAGACGGCATGGACCGCGGCCATGGCCAAGCGGCGTGCGGGGAGGGAGTTGGAAGGATGAGCGGCGACGAGACCGCCGGCTCGGGCGACATCGACATCCACGAAGTATTGCGGCGCATCCCGCACCGGCCGCCATTTCTGATGATCGATCGCGCCGAGGCTTACGAGGCCGGAAAGACCCTGACTGGGGTCAAGAACGTCACCATCAACGAACCCTTTTTCCAGGGCCACTTCCCCGAAAGCCCCGTCATGCCTGGCGTGCTCATCGTCGAGGCCATGGCTCAGACCGGGGGCCTGCTGATGTCCAAGTCGTGGGATGTCGATCCGGAGGGAAAGATCATCCTGTTCATGTCGCTCGACAACTGCCGCTTCCGCCATCCGGTGCGGCCCGGTGACGTCCTCAAGCTCGTGGTCGAGGTGATGCGCGCGCGGTCCGATGTCGTGAAGTTCAAGGGGCGGGGCCTGGTGAACGGCAAGCTCGCGGCCGAAGCGGAGTTCGCCGCCATGCTGGTCGACATACGCAAATGACCGCGATCCATCCGACCGCCATGGTCAGTGACGGTGCGCGCCTGGCCGAAGATGTCGAGATCGGCCCCTACAGCCTGATCGGCCCGCATGTCTCCCTTGGACAGGGCGTGAAGATTGCCTCGCATGTGATCGTGGAAGGACACACTGAAATTGGCGAAGGCTGCTCCGTTCACCCCTTCGCTGTCCTTGGGTCTCCGCCGCAACACGCAGGCCACAGGGGTGAGCCGACCCGCCTGGTGATCGGGCCGCGCAATCTGATCCGCGAGCAGGTCACCATGCATTGCGGCACCGTCATGGGACGCGGAGTGACGACCGTAGGCTCCGACGGCTTTTTCATGGTCGGGGTGCATATCGGTCACGACTGTGTAGTCGGTGATCACGTGATCATGGCCAACAATGCCACGCTCGGCGGCCATACCGAGATGAGCGACTTCGTAATCATGGGCGGACTTTCGGCCGCTCATCAGAACACTCGCATCGGCCGTCACGCCTTTGTCGGCGGGATGGCCGGGGTCAACCATGACGTCATCCCGTTCGGCAACGTCTGGGGCAATCACGCCCACCTCGAAGGCCTAAACCTCGTTGGCCTCAAACGCCGCGGCTTCTCGCGCGAGGCGATCAATACGCTGCGCGCCGCCTACCGCATGCTGTTCGCCGAGGAGGGCACCTTCCAGGAGCGTTTGGAGGACACGGCGGCGGCCTATGCCGCCTCGCCGGAGGTGATGGAGATCGTTGAGTTCATTCGAGCCGACGCCAACCGCCCGCTCACCACGCCGCAGCGGGAGATCTAGAGTCCGGCGGTGCGGAAGCTCGGCCTGATCGCCGGCGGCGGGGCCCTCCCTGTGGACCTCGCCCGGCATTGCCGCGGCGAGGGGCGGCCATTGTTCGTGCTGCGGCTGACAGGCTTCGCCGAATCAGAACTCTCCGCCTTTGACGGCGTCGACCTGCCACTCGGCCAACTTGGCGCGGCCATTGGGGCCCTGCGCGGAGCGGGGTGCAAGGCCGTCTGCTTGGCGGGCAGGGTTTCGCGTCCCGACTTCCGCCGCCTTCGCCCCGACCTGCGCGGGCTCGCTGCCCTGCCAGGCGCGCTGAACGCCGCCCGCGACGGCGAGAACGGGCTATTGGCCTACCTGTTGGCCGAGTTCGAGAAGGAGGGCTTCGTCGTCGAGGGGGCCCATGAGGTCATGGCCGCGCTGGTCCTCGGGCCCGGACCGCTCGGCCGGCGCAAACCGAGGCGCGAGTGTCAGGCCGACATCGCCCACGCACTCGAGGCCGCCAGGACCGTGGGAAGGTTGGATGCGGGGCAGGGGGCGGTCGTCTGCGATGGCCTGATCCTTGCCCTAGAGGCGCAGGAGGGCACGGACGCGATGCTGGCCCGGGTCGCCACCCTGCCCGTCGCCATTCGAGGCGTCCCGGAGCGTCGGCGCGGCGTGCTCGCCAAGGTCTGCAAACCAGGCCAGGAGCGCCGTATTGACTTGCCGACCATCGGTCCGGAGACGGTGAGGCGCGCCGCCACGGCCGGATTACAGGGCATTGTCGGCGAGGCCGGCCTAGTCCTCGTGGTCGAGCGCGATGAGGTCCGAGTGCTGGCTGACGAACTCGGACTATTTGTGATCGGAGCGACGTGAGCGGCGTTCCCTGCGTGATGCTGGTCGCTGCCGAACCGTCTGGCGACGCCTTGGGCGCGGCGCTGGCGTCGGCGCTCAAGGCGCGGCGCGACGTGCGTCTGATTGGCGTAGGCGGACCGCGTATGGCGCAGGAAGGGATCGCGAGTGCGTTCGACATTGCGCCGCTTTCCGTTCTCGGCGTCATCGACGCCCTTGGGGCCTATCCGCAGGTGCGGCGCCGCGCGAAGGAGGTTGGCGTGCTCGCGGCCCGGGAACGCCCGGACGTCGCAGTCTTGATCGACTCCTGGGGGTTCAATCTCAGGGTGGCGCACGCCATTCGCCGCGCTGCCCCTGCGACCAAGCTCGTCAAGTATGTGGGACCCCAGGTCTGGGCCACTCGACCTGGCCGCGCGCGCACACTGGCAAATGCTGTGGACCAGCTCCTCACGATCCACGCCTTCGACGCCCCCTATTTCGAGCAGGCCGGGCTTCCCACGGCTTTCGTCGGCAATCCGGTGCTGGCCGAGCCGTCCGCGCCGACCGACCCGAGCCATTTCCGAGCCACGATCGGGGCTGCGTTGAACGATCCAATTCTCTTGGTGGCTCCTGGCAGTCGCCGGCGCGAAGTCGAACGCCTCTGGCAGCCTTTCCAGGCTGCCGTAAGTGAGCTGGCCGCCAAGCGGCCGCAGCTGAGGATTGTCGTGCTCGTGGCCGATGCGGTCGCGCCCCTCATCTCTGAGCGCGTGAAGACCTGGCCAGCACCGGTCCATCTCGCAATCGATGAGGCGGAGCGTCGGAACGCCATGGCAGCGGCCACGGCCGCGCTCGCCTGCAGCGGAACGGTGACCACCGAGCTGGCGCTCGCCGGGGCGCCGGTAGTCGTGGCCTATCGCCTTGATCCGCCCACGGCTGTGATCGCGCGGCTATTGATCCGTACGCCCTACATTACTCTCTTCAACGTTGCGGCGGGTCGGGCGGTCGCCCCCGAGTTGCTGCAGGAAGCCTGTACCGGCCCCAAACTCGCCGCTGCGCTTGCGCCCCTGCTCGACGACCCCGCGGTTCGTCAACGTCAGGCAGAGGCGCAAACCGCCGCGCTCGAGATCATGCGCGGCGGCGTCAAAGATCCGGCCGGTGCGGCGGCCGAAGCCGTCCTCGCAGCCCTGGCGGCCTAGAGCCGTGGGCCAGGCGTAAAGCGCACGGGCATGGTCTTTGGACCGGATATGAACGTCGACGCCAGCCACTCCGGCGGAGCCGAGATTTCGACGTCTGGCATGCGCATCAGCACCTCTTGGAGGATCGCGTCGATCTCGAGGCGCGCCAAGTGCTGGCCGAGGCAGACGTGCGGTCCGCCGCCGAACGCCACATGCTCATTGGGTGTGCGGGTGAGGTCGAGGGTGTCCGGATGCTCGAACGCTTCCGGATCACGATTGGCGGCTCCGAAATACATCACCACCTTGTCGCCCTTGCGGATGGGCGTCTGGCCAACCTGGACATCGGTCCGCGCCGTGCGACGCATGTAGATCACTGGGCTCACGAACCGCAGGAGCTCCTCCCGCGCCGAGGCGAGACGGCCGTCAACGTCGGCCATCAGCCAGGCCCGCTGGACCGGGCTCTGCTGCAGCGCCCAGAGGCCGCCGGCGAGCAGATTGCGCGTCGTGTCGCCGCCGGCGTCGATCAGCAGCATGAAGAACAGTCGGAACTCGTTGTCGTTGAGGCGGCGCCCCTCAACCTCGGCATGCAGGAGACGGGAAGCCAGGTCATCCGCCGGGCGATCGCGCTTTTCCTTAATTACCTCCGATGCATAGTCGAACATCTTGAACACCGCTCCAACGCGCTCGTTGGCTTCGAGGGCTTCGGGCGAGGAGTGGATAATCTCGGTCAGCTTGTACAGCTCGCGTCCGTCGTCGAGCGGCAAGCCCATGAGCTCGGCGATCACATAGGACGGCATCTCACCGGCCACCTCGGCGACAAAGTCGCACTCGCCGCGCTCGATCACCTCATTGACGATCTGCCGCGCGAGCTGTCTCAGGCGCGTCTCCTTCCCTTCCGCCGCCGGCCGGGTGAACTCCGAGCGGATGACCTTACGGAACGCCGTATGCTCCGGCGGGTCCATCATCAGCATCATCTTGGCGTCGGGAAACATCGCCCCATCAAATCCGTCGGGAATCAGAATGGTCGGCTCGGATGAAAAGGCCTGAAAGTCCCGGTCGACCGAGCGAACGTCAGCGTGTCGGGTCAAGGCCCAGAAACCAGGGCCGTCTGGCTCGGGGTTCCAGTGAACGGGGGATTCCTCGCGAAGACGTCGGTAAAGCTCGACAGGATGACCGTCGGCAAAGGTTCGCGCGTCGAGCAGGTCCTGAAACATAGCCCGCGTCCTCCCGGGATCGTTCTCAAGACCTTGGCGGACCGGTCGCGGCCGAGCAAGCCGCACCGCTCGCTCAGCCGCGTTTGTCGATCGGCGCGTACTCGCGGCGCAGCGGACCGGTGTACAATTGGCGAGGCCGCCCAATTTTGCGCTGTGGGTCCTCGAACATCTCCTTCCACTGGCTGATCCAGCCGACGGTGCGCGCAAGCGAGAACAGCACCGTGAACATGGTGGTCGGGAAGCCCATCGCCTTGAGTGTGATCCCTGAATAAAAATCGACGTTGGGAAATAGTTTGCGATCGATGAAGTAAGGGTCGTTTAAGGCGATCTTCTCGAGTTCAAGCGCCACCTTGAGTAGCGGGTCGTTATCGTCGCCGATTTCTTTGAGGACCTCGTGGCAGGTCTGTTGCATGACCTGGGCGCGCGGATCGTAATTCTTGTAAACGCGATGACCGAAGCCCATCAGTCGGTATTTCCGGTCCTTCACGCCCTGGATGTAATCCGGAATGTTGTCGACCGTACCGATCGTTTGCAGCATCCCGAGCGCCTCTTCGTTGGCGCCGCCGTGCGCGGGGCCCCAAAGACAGGCGATTCCGGCAGCAATGCAGGCGAATGGGTTGGCGCCGGTCGAGCCGGCCAGCCGCACGGTGGACGTCGAGGCGTTTTGTTCGTGGTCGGCGTGCAAAATGAAGATGCGGTCCATCGCGCGCGTCAGCACCGGATGGGGCTTCCAATCCTCCGCTGGCACCGAGAACGCCATGCGCAGGAAATTCTCGGCGTAGGAAAGGTCATTGCGCGGCGTAACAAAGGGCTGACCGATCGAATATTTGTAGGCCCGGGCGGCGATCGTCGGCATTTTGGCGATCAGCCGATGAGCCGAGATCTTGCGCTGCTCAGGGTCATCGACGTTGGTGCTGTCGTGATAGAAGGCGGACAGCGCGCCTACCGCGCCGGTCATGATCGCCATGGGGTGCGCGTCCGAGCGAAAGCCGCCGAAGAAGCGGTCGAACTGCGCGTGCAACATGGTGTGATAGGTGATCGTCCGCTCAAACTCCTCAAATTCAGGAGCGGTCGGCAGCTCGCCGTTGAGCAGCAGGTAGCAGACCTCGAGAAAGCTCGATTGCTCGGCCAGTTGCTGGATCGGATAGCCGCGGTGCAGCAGCACCCCAGCATCGCCATCAATGTAGGTGATCCCGCTTTCGCAGCTTGCGGTAGAGGTGAAGCCGGGATCAAAGGTGAAGACGTCGGCCTCGCCATAGAGCTTGCGGATGTCGACCACATCCGGACCGGTCGTGCCCTTGAGGATCGGCAGGCTGTAGCTCTTGTCGTCGAGCGTCAGGGTCGCGCTGTCGGGCATCATCCTCTCCCGGTTCGGACGTAAGGCGGCGCTCCTTATACCGCCTTACCGCACTTGCGAAAGGGCGTCGTCGATGCGCCCCAGGCTCTCGGCTTTCCCTAGCACCGCCAAGGCGCTGGCAAGGTCGGGAGCCGTCGCGCCCGCGGCCAAGATGCTGCGCAGAGCCGGTCCGAACTTGCCGAAGCCGCCTTCAGCCTCGGCGAAGGCCTTGAGGCGAACGGCCAAGGCCGCCGGCGACCAGTCCGCTTGCTCGCCGAGGTCGACGCCGAGGCGTTCGAGCCGGTCGACCACCTCATCAGTGAAGAGGCCGCGCGCCTTTTCGCCGAGTGGATGCGGGCGAAGCGTGAGCGCGAAGAGGGTGAGATCGGCGAGATCGGGGATGGTTTTGGCGCCCTCCTTGACCAGAGGGACGGCCCGGGCAAGCCGCGCTTCGAAATCTGCCGGCAGAGGCAGGTCGCGGCCCTTTAGCACCTCGCTCACCAAGCTGGTGAGGCGGGCGTCGTCGGCCTGCCGGATATAGTGCTGATTGATGTGGTTCAGCTTGTCAAAATCGAGGCGTGCGCCGGCCTTGACCACGTCGCCCAGATCGAACCAGGCGATGGCCTGGGCATCGCTGAATATCTCGTCGTCGCCGTGGCCCCAGCCGAGCCTGGCCAGGAAGTTGCGCACGGCCTCAGGCAGGTAACCCATTTGGCGGAAGTCGCCGACCGACTGCGCGCCGTGGCGCTTGGAGAGCTTGGCGCCGTCGCGGCCAAGGATCAGCGGCAGGTGCGCGAATACCGGCACATCCCAGCCCAGCGCTCGGTAGAGGAGGGTCTGGCGCCCGGCGTTGCTGAGGTGTTCTTCGCCGCGGATGACATGCGTGACGCCCATGTCGTGGTCGTCGACGGTGACGGCCAGATTGTAGATGGTCGTGCCGTCGGTGCGCAGCAGTACGAAGTCTTCCAGGTCTTTGTTGGGAAAGCGCACCGTGCCGCGGACGGCGTCCTCAACAATTGTCTCGCCATGATCTGGCGAACGGAAACGGACCACGTAGGGCTGGTCGGACTGTCCAACTCCCGGTTGCCGGTCGCGCCAGGGTGAGCGCAGGGCGTGGCCCTCGGCCCTCGCAGCTTCCTTGGCGGCATCCGCCTCGGCCGGGGTCATATAGCAGCGAAACGCCAGTCCCAGCTCCATAAGCCGATCGACCGCAGCAACATGCAGGGGCGCGCGGGCAAACTGGAACACCGGCTCCCCGTCCCAGTGCAGGCCGAGCCAATCGAGGCTGTCGAAGATCACCTGCACGGAGGCTTCAGTCGAGCGCTCACGGTCGGTATCCTCGATCCGCATCAGGAACTGGCCGCCGGTGTGTTTGGCGTAAAGCCAGTTGAAAAGCGCCGTCCGCGCATTGCCTATGTGCATGGAACCAGTGGGCGAGGGCGCGATACGCGTCACGACCGGCTTTGCGGGGGAAGGATTGGACATCACCGATCCGATTGAGGGGGCGGGCGCGGGCGCGCCGTCGGCTCCGCCGGGGAGGCCGGCTCTTATCATGCTCGCACGCCGGCTTCCTAGCCTTGGTCAGTTGCTGGAAGATCTCCAGCGTGAGTTCGAAGCACAGTGGGAGCGCGTGCTTCTCTGGACTCCCGTCGCCTTCGGCGTCGGCGCGGCCGCCTACATGGGTCTGCCGCGCGAGCCGTTGGTTCTGACCGCCTGGATCATCGCGCTGGCGGGGCTCGCCGTCGCTTTGGCCGCGCGCCGTTTTACGCGTGCGAGGGCGGTGCTTGCGGCGAGCGGGTTGGCGGCCGTGGTGTGCCTCGGTTTCCTGGCCGCTAAGTTGCACAGCGACGCAGTCGCCGCGCCGATCGCACCCACAGGCGTGACTTCGGTTGAGGGTTTCGTGGTCGATGTCGAAGCGCCTAGTGAGCGCGGCCCGCGCCTGTTGATCGCGCCGGTCGACATTGAGGGTCTCAGCCCCGAACGCACGCCCGTTCGGGTGCGCATCGTTGTCCCTCAGGCGGGTGGACCGGAAGCGACGCCTGTCCCAGGCTCAACCATCCGAATCCTCACCCTCCTCGATCCACCGCCAGGCCCGGCAGCGCCCGGGGCCTATGATTTCGCCAGGGACGCCTGGTTCGAAGGCGTGGGCGGCGTCGGCCTGGCGCTTCGGCCGCCGGAACCGGTCAGCCTCGCGCCGCCTCCACTCGCGTTGCGCTTCGAAATGGCCGTCAACGCCCTGCGTTGGACCATGGCCGCCCGGTTGGCCGGGGACATTCGACAGGTGATGGGGCCGAGCGACGGCGGCGCGGCGGGCCTGGCCGCAGCCGTGACCACCAGCCATCAGGACTGGCTCCCCGCCGCCGACCGTGACGCATTGCGAGGCTCCGGCTTGGCCCACATGCTCGCGATCGCAGGGCTGCACACCGCCGCGGTCAGCGGCTTCGCCTTCTTCGCCCTACGGCTCCTGGTCGCCGCATGGCCTTGGTTATCGCTGCGCGTCTCGGGGAAGAAGATCGCCGCCGCCGGCGGCCTTATCGTCGTGGCGACCTATCTATTTCTGTCCGGCGCGCATCCGCCGGCCAGGCGGGCGGCGATTACCGCCGGCGCAGCCTTCGTCGCCATTCTAGCCGATCGACAGGCGGTCAGCCTGCACTCGCTCGCCCTGGCGGCGCTGGTGGTGCTGTTGATCGAGCCGGAGGCCGTCCTGCAGCCAGGCTTCGAAATGTCGTTCTGCGCCACTGCCTCGCTGGTGGCCATGGCTGAGGTTTGGCCACGGCGCGCTACCTCTAGCGGTCTGCCCTGGGCCCTGGCCGCCCTCCAGAAGGGCCGCGATTGGTTGGTCGCACTTTGCATGGTCAGCTTCGTGGCCGGCGCCGCGACGGGTCCGTTCGCTATTCAACACTTCAATCGGGTGGCCAACTACGGCGTCTTCGCGAACCTGACCGCCGACTTTTTGGCCAGTGCGGTGTTGATGCCGCTACTCGCGCTCTGCCTCATCGCGGAAGCCTTCGACGCGGGAGTTGGCCAGGTCGCGCCGCTGTTCTGGCTTGCCGGGTGGGCGGCGCGGGGCGTGATTGCGATTGGCCACGTGTTCTCAGAGGCGCCGGGCGCGGGGATTGCCATGTCCTCCGCGCCGACCATCGCGCTCGTGATTTCTTATGTGGGGATCGTCTTCGCCTGCCTGTGGCGGGGTCGCCTGCGCTGGGTCGGGCTTCCCATGGCCATGGCCGTGGCGCTGTGGCCGCGACCGGCTTCGCCCGTTGCCTGGATCGCTGGTGATGGCGGCGACGCCGCGATCGTAGCGGCTGGTGAAGCCGTGGCACTCAAGCCGCTGACTCGTCTTTACGCTACCCAGACCTGGGCTCAGCATCGCGGTCTCCGCTTGCCTGCCGAGCCCGCGGCGGCGCTGGAGGCGCTCTATGACTGCGATCGGTCCGAATGTAAGCCCAAGCCATTCGTGCGTCCGGCGATCTCCGCCTGGTGGACGAAGCGCAAACCGAGACCAGAGCAGGTTGCGAATCTTTGCCAAGGCGCGGAATTTCTGATCCTGCGCGCTGACGTGGAATTGCCCGCAGACTGCCGCGGCGTGCACATCCTCACGCGTGAAACGTTCGAAAAGCTCGGAGCCGCCGAGGTGTTTGCGGCCGCTGGCGGCTGGCGGCTGGAGTGGTCGCAACCCTTGCGGGGCGAGCGTCCCTGGAGTGTCAGTGATAGCGCCGGATGAGGCCGACCAGCTTACCTTGCACCTCAACCTCGGCCTCGCCGAAGATGCGAGTCTCATAGGCTGGGTTGGCCGCTTCCAAGGCGATCGAGCCACCTTTGCGGCGCAGGCGCTTGAGAGTCGCCTCTTCGCCGCGCACCAGGGCCACTACGATCTCGCCGGAATGGGCCGTATCTCCTCGGCGGATGACGACATAGTCGCCGTCGAGGATTCCGGCCTGGATCATCGAGTCGCCCTGCACCTCGAGCACGAAATGCTCGCCGGCGCCAAGGATCACCTCGGGAACCTGCAAGCGATCTTTTTCGTCCTGGATGGCTGCGATCGGCGTTCCGGCGGCGATGCGCCCCAGCACCGGCAGTTCGCGCACGTCGTTTGCGGGTGCGGGCGGGCGGCCCGCCTCCACGACCCTGGGCTGAAACGCCGTGCGGCCGCGCGGCGGCGCTGACGTCGTCGCCTGCTCGGGGAGTTTCAGCACCTCCAGCGCGCGCGCCCGGTGCGCCAGCCGACGAAGAAAGCCCCGCTCCTCCAACGCCGTGATCAGGCGGTGAATGCCAGACTTCGAGGCCAGATCGAGCGCTTCCTTCATCTCGTCGAATGAAGGCGAAACGCCGGTCTCCTTGATCCGCTCGTGGATAAACATGAGTAGTTCGTGTTGCTTGCGCGTGAGCATTGCCGCCTCGCCGGTTCCATTCGAATCGAAGGAACAAATCAAAAACGATGGCCGGCGTTCTCGGAGTGTTCTCAGATTTTGTCAAGCAGGACGGCTTTGGCAACTTGGGGCTGGCGAGGACAACCCGGAGGTAGTCGCGTCAGGCGACCTCTTGCTCGTCGACGTGAGCGCGTTGATTCCGGATCTCCTGTCGGCGCAGGGTCACCGGCGTATTGCGATTGGAGGTCTCGGCCAGCAGGGGGTCGAGGCCTGTCAGCGGCGCGATGGCGTGGTCGGAGTAGGGCAGGCCCTTGCGCCAGCGGACTCGCGCTCGGGCCAGGCTTACACGTAGGCCGGCGTAAGTCGCGGCATAGCCTGCCATTTTGTAGGCCGAGCGCGCGAGAGTGCGGGGATAGAAGACCAGCGGATTTTCGATCGACATGCCGTGGCGACGTTGGCGACGGCGGGTGATGCGCCATAGCCCGAATTCCGAGAAAGCCACCCGCTCGAGACGCGGACCTTCGCGATAGAAAAGCAGGCTCTTGAGCGTGGTGAACGGCTGGTTGGTGCGCATCTGCATCATGCGCTGGAAGATCGTCGCCATGTGGTCGTGGCTGTAGAACCGGCGGTGCGCCTCCCAATAGGCCTCGGTCCACTCCGCATCGCTCATACGCGGGTGATGCGAGACGCGGTGGTTCAGGTCGTATTTGTTGAAGTCGCTGTCCATCCAGGCTCCGGCCTGGCGCATCTTCTTGTGGTCTTCGCAGCCCGGAAGAGGTGTTAGGAAGTTGAGGTAGAGCAGATCTATCGGCAATTCACGCTTCAGCAGGTCGATATCGTGCAGCACAGAGTCCCTGGTATCGTTGGGAAATCCGATGATATAGCCGCAGATGGTGACACAGCCGTGGATTTTCCACGCCAGCAACATCTCGCGGTATTCCTCGATACGGTTCTGACGTTTCTTGGCCGCTTCGAGATTGTCGGGATTGATGTTCTCAAGGCCGATGAAGATGAGGTGGGCCCCGGCTCGGTACATCTTGTCGATGAAGCGCGGGATGCGGTGCGCCAGGGTGTCGACCTGAATGATCAGCCGCAGGTGAATGCCGTCGGTCTCCTGGAGCTGGATCAGCCGGTCGGCGTATGCCTCCCAGTTCCGGTTGCGCGCCAGGTTGTCGTCGGTGATGAAGAAGCGCGTGACGCCGTTGGCGTTGTTCTCGCGCACGATCTGTTCGAGGTCGTCTGCGGTCCGAAAGCGGCTCTTGCGGCCCTGGACGTTGATGATGGTGCAGAACGAGCATTCGAACGGGCATCCGCGGCCGAGATCGAAGCTCGACCATCTCTCGATCGCCTTGCCGACCACCTCGACGCCTAGCATCGGCGCCGGAACGCCCCCCAGGCCCGGCAGGTCGGCGAGATGGTTGTAAAGCGGCTTCAAATTCCGCGCCAAGCCATCGCGCAGGACTTCGTCGATGCGCCCGTCCTCAGCCTCGCCAGCGAAAAGGCTGACATCCAGGTCGCGCGCCAGGGACAGTTCTTCGGCCTCCGGCCCGAGCATGGCGACGCAGCCCGAGACGTGGAAGCCCCCGACGCAAACAGGAATGCCTGCCGCCCGCAAGGGTCGGGCGATGTCCATGGCTCGGGGGAACTGGTTGGTCTGAACGCCGACCAGCATCACCATCACCCGGGCGCCAGGCCGCCGCGAAAGCGTGACGATGCGTTCTGGCCAGACCTCGGTGTTTATCTCGTCGATTGCGTGGGCGACGATTTCGACATCGTCACCAACGGCCCGCCGGGCGCGGGCGTCCTCGACCAGCGCGGCGACACAGGCCAGAGAATTGGACGGAATGATCGAGCGCCGCCATTGGATTGGATAGCCGTCGTCGTCATACCGCGTGGGTTTAATCAGGAAGACGTCGAAGGTCTGCATCTTCGTCTCCGCGCCCGCCTTGAGCGAGCAGACCGAACGTTCCGTTAATCTCAGGTTTCACATCTGTAAAAGCGACGCAAGCGTGGCGAACCGTCACGCCGTCGCCAGCAGGGCGCGAGTGGCCGCCTCGACGTCGGTGGCGCGCATCAGGCTCTCGCCGACCAGCATGGCCCTGGCGCCTGCCCGCTCGAGCCGCGCTGCATCGGCTGGGGTGAACACGCCGCTCTCGGTAACGAGGAGAGCGTCGGTTGGTATCTCGGCGGCGATTCGCTCCGTGACGGCCAGGTCGGTGACGAACGTCCGTAGGTCGCGATTATTGACGCCGATGAGGTTGACCCCGAGCGTCCGCGCTCGGCGGACTTCCTTGGCGTCGTGAGTCTCGACGAGGGCGTCCATGCCCCAGCGTCGGGCTTCGGCGAGGAGCTCGGCGGCAAGCGAGTCGTCGACCAGCGCCAGGATGACCAGCACCGCGTCGGCGCCGAGGGCGCGGGACTCGGCCACCTGCCAGGGGTCGAGGAGGAATTCTTTTCGCAGGCATGGAAGATCGGTTGCGGCGCGCGCCGCCTCGAGGTGGGTCTCTGCGCCCTGGAAGCTCGGCGCATCGGTCAGCACCGACAAACAGGCGGCGCCGCCACGCTCATAGGCCAGAGCATGATCGGCCGGATCGAAGTCCGGCCGGATCAGTCCCTTGGAAGGGGAGGCCTTCTTGATTTCGGCGATAAGGGCCAGGCGGCCAGGCGCATGCCGCCGTTCGAGGGCGGCGCGGAAACCACGGGGCGAGGCCTGGGCCGCCGCTTCGGCCTCGATGACGGCTTGCGGCTTGACGGCCTTGCGGGCGCGCACCTCATTGCGCTTGTAGATCCCAATTCGCTCAAGGATATCGCTCATGCGCCCGGCGGCGTGACGGCGATCAGGGTCTGCAGCGCCGCCGCGGCGGCGCCAGAGTCGACGGCCTGGGCGGCGACGTCGACTCCTTCGCGCAAGGTCTCGACCTTGTCGGCGACCAGGAAGGCCGCTGCGGCATTCATGAGCACGATGTCACGGTAAGGGCTATGGGCGCCGGCCAACAGCTCGCGCAGTGCCTGGGCGTTCTCCGCCGGTTCGCCACCCCGCAGGTCGGCCAGAGACGCCCGCGGTAGGCCGACCGCCTCAGGGGTGATGTTGAACAGGCGCACGCCGCCCTCGCGCCACTCGGCCACGTGCGTGGTTCCGGTGGTGGTCAACTCGTCGAGTCCGTCGCCGTGGACAACCCAGGCGCGGGTTGCCCCAAGGGCTCCCAGAACCCGGGCCAGGGGATCGACCCAACGACCATCGAAGACGCCGACCAGTTGACGCTTGGCGCCGGCGGGGTTGGAGAGCGGCCCCAGAAGATTGAACACCGTGCGAAAGCCGAGTTCGCGCCGGATCGGCAGGACGTGCTTTAGCGCCCCATGATGAGCCGGAGCGTAGAGGATGCAGATCCCGGCCGTTTCCAGCGCCTGAAGCTGTTGCTCCGGCGTTGGGGTCAGGTTGACACCTAGCGCCTCCAGGACATCCGAAGAACCCGATCTGGAGGAGGCGGCGCGGTTCCCATGCTTGGCGACCTTGAGGCCGCCACCGGCGGCGACGAACGCCGCGGCGGTGGAGATGTTGAGGGTGTGGGCGCCATCGCCGCCAGTGCCACAGACGTCCACTACATCGTGGTCGTGATCGAGATGCCGGGCGGCGCGCCTTAGGGCCTGAGCGCAGGCGGTGATTTCGCCGACTGTCTCGCCGCGCAGTCGCATGGCGGTGACGGCGGCGGCGATCTGGGCCGGCGTCGGTTCGCCACGCAGGCAGGCTGAGAAGAACGCGTCAGCGTCGTCGCCCTGTAGGGTCGCCCCATCGGCCAGACGCGCCAGCAGCGGCTTGAAGGTCTCGGACATCGGCGGTCCCTAGGCGGCCACATTGGCCAGGCGCAGGAAGTTCCCCAGCAGCCGGTGTCCTCCCTCCGTTGCGATCGACTCTGGGTGGAACTGAACGCCGTGGACTGGCCGGCTGCGATGCGAAAAGCCCATGATCTCATCGTCATCGCACCAGGCGGTGACTGCGAGCACCTCCGGCAGGCTTTCGCGCGCCACCGAAAGGCTGTGATAGCGGGTGGCCGTAAAGCCGTCAGGCAGGCCCTCGAAAAGGCCGCCATCGGCATGGCGGATGGGGCTGGTCTTGCCGTGCATTAGGGTCTTGGCCGCGACGACGTGGCCGCCGAAGGCCTGACCGATCGCCTGGTGACCGAGGCAAACGCCGAGGATCGGCAGCCCGTCCGGCGCACCCCTGATAATGTCTAGACAAATCCCCGCTTCATTGGGCGTGCACGGGCCGGGCGACAGCACCACGGCGTGCGGGCGCAGACTGAGCGCCGCTTCGGCGCTGAGCGTATCGTTGCGGACGACGCGCGTGGGCGCTCCAAGCTCGTTCAGGTAGTGGACGAGGTTGTAGGTGAAGCTGTCGTAGTTATCGATCACCAGGATCATGCCGGCCTCTTAAAGCTGAGGCGTCCTCGCGCCAAGCGAGGTTAGGAGAAACGCCAGGCTTCGGCGGCCGCCTGCCTCAAGGCGCCGGCCTTTTGCAGCGTCTCTTCGTACTCCGCGCCGGGATCGCTGTCGGCCACTACGCCGCCGCCAGCCTGCACATAGAGCTTGCCGCCCCTGACCAGGCCGGTGCGCAGCACGATGCAGGTGTCCACCGAGCCGTCGGCCCCGAAGTAGCCCACCGCGCCGGCATAGGCGACGCCGCGCTTCACGCTCTCCAGCTCGTCGATGATCTCCATCGCCCGCACCTTGGGCGCGCCGGAGAGAGTCCCGGCCGGCAGGGCCGCCAGGAGCACATCCACGGGATCCAGGCCCTCGGGCGCGTCACCCTCGACGTTGGAGACGATGTGCATGACGTGGCTGTAGCGCTCGATGGCGAAGCTCTCGGTGACCCGCACCCGGGCTGGCCGTCGACCGGCGGTGAGGTCGTTGCGGCCCTCGTCCCGTAGCATGGCGACGCGGCCGACGTCGTTGCGGCCGAGGTCGAGCAGCATCAGATGCTCGGCCCGCTCTTTGGGATCAGCGAGGAGCTCCTTTTCCAAAGCCTCGTCCTCGGCCGGGCTGGCGCCGCGGCGGCGGGTGCCGGCGACGGGCCGGATGGTGATCTTGCCGTCGCGAAGCCGGACCAGGATCTCAATCGAGGAGCCGACTAGCTGGAAGCCGCCGAAATTGAGGAAATACAGAAATGGGCTCGGGTTTACCCGCCGCAGCGACCGGTAGAGCGCGAAGGGGTCGAGTTTAAAGGGGGCGGAAAAGCGGTGGCTGGGCACGACCTGAAAGATGTCGCCGGCGCGGATATAGGCCTTCGCCCGCTCGACGATCTGGCCATAAGCCTCGCGGCTGACCGGCGAGACGAGCTCGGCGGCTGAGCCTGCCGCAGGCGGTGCGCCGCGGGGCGCCAGCGGACGGGCGAGATCGTCCGCCACCGCAGCGATGCGCGCCTGAGCGGCCT
Organism: Caulobacteraceae bacterium; assembly: GCA_049519835.1. Lineage (GTDB taxonomy): Bacteria > Pseudomonadota > Alphaproteobacteria > Caulobacterales > Caulobacteraceae > Acaudatibacter. The sequence continues at coordinate 18,750 of JBEKQJ010000023.1, forward strand.
CATAGGCTTGTGCCGCGGGTCGGCCGTCGGGATGAACGGCCGTAACCAGCAGCGTCTCCTGGGCAATGGAATCGAACACCGCCACGATGGACGGCCGGATCAAGACCGCGTCCGGCAGGTCGAGCGGGTCGGGATTGACGTCCGGCAGGCGCTCGGCCAAGCGGATCATGTCGTAGCCGAACACCCCGAACAGGCCGGCGGACATCGGCGGCAGGCCGGCTGGCAAGGCGATCTGCGCCGCCGCCGTGGTCTTGCGAAGCGAGTCGAGCGCCCCGCCCGCGACGGGCCCCTCCAGGCGCCGCCTTCGACCGACTCGAACAGAAAGGCGTAGGGCCGTCCGTGAGCGATCTTGAGATAGGCGGAGACCGGCGTCTCGAGATCGTCGATCAGTCGGGTCCAGACGACCTGAGCGGCGCCGGATTCATAGGTGCGCGCGAAGGCCTCGAGGTCGGGCGTCACTTTGCGGCGGACGTCCCCTTCGGCAGGGCGCTCTGATCGACGCCCAGCGTCTGGAGCGCCAGATTGCGATTGACGGTGACCTTCAGATCCTTCCGCGCGCCGGCCTGAACAGCCTCGAGGAGATCCTCGGCGTAGGCCTGCGAAGCGCGGCCGCGGATGGCCGCAACCAGCTGCGCCGTCTGTTTGGGATCGCCCGCATGCACCGCGTCGAGACGGATGATGTAGACGCCGGTCTGGCCGCCGGCGGGGAACACATCCCCTGGCTTGGCGCTGAAGACGCCTTGCAGGAACTCGCGACCGAGCGCTTGGTCCTGCTCCGCCTTGAGGCGGTTCATCCCCGCTTCATGCACCACATGAGCGCCGACCTTGGCAGCGGCGGCGTCCAGGTTCCCGTCCTTCTTGGCTATTGCCTGCAGCTCGGCGGCCTTGGCCTTCAGCTCGGTGATCAGGGTCTCCATCATGTAGGCCCGGGTGAGTTCCGGTCGTTTGTCCGCGAGAGCCGGCAGCGCCGGGGGCAGGACCTTCTCGACCTTGAGCGCGAAATACTCGCCGGAACCGACGTCGTCGTTGAGGTCGCCATCCTGGCCGGCGGGAGCGGCGAAGGCAGCTTTGAGAATTCGGTCGGTGAGCATCGGATTGGGCTTGCCGGTGTCGTCGGCGCCCTTCGCGTTGATGGGGCCGAGGGTAATGGTGGCGACTCCGGCCTTGCGAGCGGCGTCTGCCACGCTGGCGCCGGACTGACGCGCATCGTCAAAGGCCTTGCTCTCGTCATAAGCCTTTTGAGCCGCCTGTTTCTGGCGCAGCTCGGCCTCGATCTGGGGCGTGGCGCTGGCGAGAGTCGCCGGCGCGCCCAGCGTCACCTTGGTCACTTTCAGGACGGCGGCGCCGAGACTGCCGGCCACCGGACCGCCGACTTGGCCTTCCTGCAGGGCGAACGCGGCCTGGGCCAGTTTCGGGTCAGGGATGGCCGATTGCGGCTTCTGGTCATAGACCACTGGTTCGACGCCGAGCGATTTGGCGATCGCCGCTGGATCCTCGCCGGCAGACAAGCGGCGCGCGGCTTCGGCGCCCTCAGCCGCCGACTTTACCGGGATCTCCACCACCGTCCGCTTCTCGGGCGTTGAGAGTGTGTCCTTACGGAAGTCGAATTCCTTAGCCACTGCCGCTGGGTCGATTTGAATGGTGGGGGCGATGTCCTTGGCCGAGAACCGGGCCAGGGTGACGATCCGGCGCTCAGGCATGGTCAGCTGCGTGGCGTGCGCCTTCATGAAGGCTTCGAGCTGGGCGTCGGTGGGCTGAGTCGGCGCTGGCACGGCGCTCTGAGACATCGTGAAGTAGGAGACGTCGCGCGCCTCTGTGACCTCGGCGGCCCCGAGAGCTATAGCCAGCCAAGGGGCCTGGAAACCACCCGCCGCGGCGATGCCAAAGTGCCGCATCGCCAATTCGTCGCCGATCTGAGCCTGGGCCTGGGCGGGCGTTAGCCCTTGCGACGCCAGCGCCTGGACGAATTGCTGCTGGCTGAATTGGCCAGTGACCTTGTCGAAAGCCCAGGGGAATTTCTTGATCTCGTCGTCGATGAGCGAGGGCGCGGGCGTGATGCCGGCTCGCGTCAGCATTTCGAGGGTCGCTTCTTCATTGGCGATAGCGTCGAGGACTTGATTGTCGGCTCCGTTCTGCACGAGGAACTGATTGGTCAGATCCTGGCCGTTCTGCTGGTCCCACTGCTGTTTCTGCTGGTCCCAGCGTTTCTCGAAGTCCCGACTGCTCACACTGTGGGAGCCGACGGCCACCACCGCGTCTGAATTCACGCCGCGGAAGGCGTCCTGGAAGTGGCCCCCGCCGACCCCGAGGACGAGGAAAACCAGGATGAGCGCGCCCATGATGGCCACGGCGATGGGATTGCGGGCCGACGAGCGGAGGGTGCCTGTCATTCTTTTTGGTCTCGGGTGCGCGGCCGATCGGATAGGAACGGCCCCTATAGTGGAGGCCCGGGCGCCGGAGCAAGCAAAGGTGACAGGCGCCGCCGGGCGCCTTAGCCCTGAATCCGGTCGTTCACGACTGCTGGAGCCCCGCCTTGTCGCCGCCTCGCCCTCTGATAGCCGGCAATTGGAAGATGAATGGGGTCGAATCGTCCCTGGAGGAGGCGCGCGCCGTCGCCGCCTGGCTCGATTCGCATCCGGTCGGCGGCCGCGTCGCCCTCTGTCCGCCCGCCACCCTGATCAGCCGCATGGCCGAGGCGCTCGCGGGAACCGGCGTTGAAATCGGTGGTCAGGACTGCAGCCCCGAGCCGTCAGGCGCCTTCACCGGCGACATTTCCGCCACGATGCTTGCCGACGCCGGCGCGGGTCTTGTCATCTTGGGCCACTCAGAAAGACGCCAGGGTCATGGCGAGAGCGACGCTCTTACGGCCGCCAAGGCGCGGGCTGCGCTCGCCGCCGGCCTGGAGCCAATCGTCTGCGTCGGTGAGAGTCTGGCCGAACGTCGCGCCGGCCAGGCCGAAACGGTGGTTGCGCGCCAGGTTCGCGCCTCGCTGCCCGCGGAGTTGGCTGGGGTCGACTTCGCCGTGGCCTACGAACCGGTGTGGGCGATCGGCTCGGGCCTGACGCCCACGGGAGCCGAAATCGAAGCCGTCCATCGGACGATTCGCACCGCCATCGTCGAACGCTTTGGCCACGCGGGAGGAGCGGCCCCAATCCTCTACGGCGGCTCGGTCAAGGGCGCGAACGCCAGCGAGATCCTGCGCCTCGCCGAAGTGAGCGGCGCGCTGGTCGGCGGCGCATCCCTGACGGCTGACGCGTTCACGGCCATTCTGGCGGCGGCCTGACCTGCGCTGGCGCACGGCGTGAAGCGGTGCTAAGAGCGCCCCCTTTCCGCGCCCCGCGCCATCCCTACATTCTCGAACATGCTGCAAAACCTCCTGCTCGTCCTCAACATGCTCGTCTGCCTCGCCCTGATCGGCGTGGTGCTGCTGCAGCGGTCCGAAGGCGGAGCGTTCGGTGGCGGCAGCCCCACGGGTCTCGTTACCGCGCGCGGCGCGGGCGATCTTTTGACGCGCACGACCTGGGTTCTGTTTGGGCTGTTCTTGCTCCTGAGCTTGGGCTTGACCCTGTGGGGCGGTCACGAGCGTTCTTCCCAGGCCTTTCTCAACGGGCTGAAGAGCGTCAGCGTTAACCCCTCGCAGCTTGCCCACCCGACGGCGCCGCCGGTTGCCCCGGCATCGCCGGGTCAGACCCCGGCCCAGGTTCCGGCGCCTAGCCTCGCGCTTCCGGCCGTCGGTGCGCCGGTGGCGCCGCCCAAGCCTGCCACGCGTTCTGCGGCGCACAAGCCGTCGCAGATCGTCACCGCGCCCGCCGCCCCGGCGGCGCCACCGTTGATCAATGCGCCGAACCTCGCCCTGCCGCCGGTCGGTGGGGCCGCCCCAAGCCAGACCCCGCCGAAGCCCTGAAGCAGCGCTTTCGGACGCGCGAATCGGTGTTATTCTGAGCGCCCATGGCCCGGTACATCTTCATTACCGGGGGCGTGGTTTCCTCATTGGGAAAAGGTCTCGCCTCCGCGGCGCTCGGCGCGCTTTTGCAAGCGAGAGGCTACAAGGTCCGGCTGCGTAAGCTCGACCCCTACCTCAACGTCGATCCGGGCACGATGAGCCCCTACCAGCACGGCGAGGTTTTCGTCACCGATGACGGGGCCGAGACCGATCTCGATCTTGGTCACTACGAGCGCTTCACCGGGGTTTCGGCGACGCGGGCCGACAACATCACCACCGGCCAGATCTACAAGACGATCCTCGAGAAGGAG
>JBEKQJ010000024.1:0-19006 GCA_049519835.1 Caulobacteraceae bacterium
GCCGGCCTTCCATTTCTCGAACGCCATCACCGCCCCGATCCGGCCGTCGAGGTGCGTCCAGGCCGCCTCTTCGCCAAGCGCCAGGCGTATCGCCAGGGTCGAGACCAGAATCTCCGCCAGCAGGGCCCGCTTGGTGTAGTGGTTTTCGTCGGTCGCCGTGTCGCCGGCCCAGCGCCACAGCCCGTCGGCGCTTTCCCAGGCCAGTCGCAGGCCGAGCGCTATGTTGGTCGGCAGGGTCAGGAAGCCGCACCATCGGCGCGTCGCCTCGCCATCCTTCATCGCCGCCTCGCAACGGGCGACGACGCCGGCCCGGATGCGAGCCCGCACCTTCAGGCTCGCCGGGTCGAGTTCGGCCAGCGCCGCCAGCGCCCGTGCATCGTGCCGCCGGGAGAGCAGGGCGGCGAGATCCCGCGCGCCTTCCGGCAGCAGGAGTTCGGCGTCGGCGACCGAAAGTCCGGCCTCGCGCGCCGCAGAGGCGATCAGCCGGCGCGTCCAGCCGTGCTCGCGGACCTGCGGCAGCGCGGCGTCGAGCAGCCTTTGCTCGGCGTCCTCGGCCCAGTCGGCCGCGGGGATGGTTTCGGTGGTCACGCCGGAATCCTTACACTGCCCGGCGCGCCTTCGGCAAAGCGGACCGTTGAAAGGTTCGCTGTCAGAGAACCGGTCCCAAAGTCGCAAGCGCGTTGTTCCACAGCCGCCGCCGCCAGCTCCAGGCGCCCACTTCCTCGGCGGTGATCTGCCGGCTGGCGGCGAGGGATTGTTGCTGCGGCTCGCGCATTAGCGCCGTCACGGCCGCGTCGCACAGCAGGATGTTGTTCTCGTAGTTCAGATCGAAGCTTCGGCGATCCATGTTTGCGGAGCCGATCAACGTGACCTCCCCATCGACGGTCATCGACTTGGTATGAAGCAGTCCGGCGCCGTACTCGTGGATGTCCACGCCGGCCGCGAGCAGGTCGGCGTAGTAGCTCCGACTGGTCGCCTGCACGGCGAAGTCGTCGTTGCGAGCCGGGAAAATGATCGTCGTGTCGACGCCTCGGTTCGCGGCGGCGCACAGGGCGGCCTGCATCGCATCGTTCGGCACATAGTAGGGCGTGGTGATGAAGAGCTCGCGCCGAGCGCTGTACATCAGCGTCTCGAACATCTCGGACGCAGCGGAGTAGTGGCCAGTTGGGCCGCTGGCCACGACTTGCGCGGGAAATCCGGGCTCGGGCGGATCGATCGGTTCGAGTAGAACCGCGCGGATATCCTCATGGCCATACGCCATCCAGTCGGCCGCAAAGAGATACTGATTTTGGCGGACGACCGGGCCGGTGAACCGCATCACCGCGTCCACCCAGGGGGCGTATTTCGCCTTGGTGAGGAATTCGGGGTCCGCGCAGTTCTGACTGCCGCAATAGGTGATCCGGTTGTCGATGACGAGGATCTTGCGGTGGTTGCGAAGATCGATTCGCCCGGCAAAGACGCGCATGAGCGGATTGCCGATCTTGAGCGCCCGGCCGAGTTTCACGCCCGCCGCCTGCATGTCCGTCCACAGATCGGATTTGATCAGCAGACGCGAGCCGAGGTCGTCGACCATCGCGCGACAGGTGACACCGCGGCCGACCGCGCGCTTGAGCGCTTCAGCGAACTTCCTGCCGTTGTTGTCCGGCATCCAGATGTAGAACAATACATGAACGTGTTTGGTGGCGTTGTCGATATCGGCCACCATGGCGTCGATCGTCGCGTTCGAGTCGGCCATGAGGTCCGCGTGGTTGCCCCCGACGGGCGCGAAGCCGCTGACGGATTGGCCGACCTTGAACAACGGAAGATGACGCTCCGGGATCTCGGGCCGCACCGTTGGCACGTCAAAGCCGGGCGTACTTGTGATGTCGGGCCGCGCCGCGATGACCGTCTTCATGTGCTCGACGCGCTTGCGGCCGATGTTGGTCTCGCCAAGCAGCAGATAAGCGACAATGCCGACGATCGGCAGCGCCAGGATCACCGCGATCCAGGCGATGCGCGAGGCTGGATCTCGATGCGCGCGAAGCAGCACCCGAACGATGAACGCAACCTGGAGCAAGACAATCGCGGCCGTTAGCATCGGGGCCCTTCAAGACGCTTTGGTTCGAATCTGACCCGGCTCCGAGACTTCACGTTGCGACGCCCGCCGATACCGGAAGGTGATCGGAAAATGTTGTCGCTTCGGAGCGATAGTCGGTGAGCGAAAGCTGTCCGCCGCTCACGATGTGGTCGTAGTCGCGCCGCGGGCGCCAGGAAGGAAAGGTCTTGGGCGCCGACAAAGGAAGCTTGCCCCCCGCCATCTGGCAAAACGTTTCGAGCGGCGCGCTGCGAGTCCCGCAATTGAAATCGCCCATCGCCACCCAGGCGGGCGCGCCGAGAAGCGCAGCGGCGACAGCCGCGAGTTGAACCACCTGGTCTGCCGCGCCAAGGCTCAGATGCAGGCAGGCGACCCTCAACGGAACTGGACCTTCGACCTCCGCAACCAGGCAGCCGCGCCCGGCTATCCGGCCGGGGAGCTTCATGTCTCGAACATCGGTCAGCGGCCAGCGGCTGAGGATCGCATTGCCATGGCGTGATACTCCCGGAATAGTTCGATTGTGTTGGACGGCGACATAGGAGAGCCCGGCCTGCAAGGCGATTGTCTCGGCCTGGGAGCGATAGCCCGCACGCCGACCCCCAAGATCGACCTCCTGGAGACAGACCACTTCGTATGGGGCGACGTGTCTGGCGATGTTGCGCAGCGCTATTGTCTTGGCGGACGTGTGGATCATCTGTCGGTGAGCGTGGAGAAGGTAGTCTCGGTAGCGCCCCGTTCCGATGCCGGCCTGGATATTCCACGTCAGCAGATTCACGGGCTGTCGGCTTTCGTCGCTCTAGCGCGTTCTGAACTGAGCGATCGCCCGCGTGTGAGGATCGCGCGCAAAGTCAGCTGGGGCGATAAAGCCCAAGCCATCCCACTGAATCTCGATGCCCACCGCGTCGAAACACTTGGCCGCGTACTCTGAACAGATGAACTCATCCTTTGGCCCCAGTGATTTGGGCATCTTCCGATGGAACGACCCCAGGCATATGCGGACGGCGATCTTGACGATCTCAATCCCCGCGAAGGGCTGACCGAAACGGTCCACTGCAAATTTGGCTAACCGGTTCATCGCGGCGGAGCCGGGTTTGCCGCCCTTCTCAGCATAGCCCTCGTATCTCGCGAGGATGATCTTGCCCGGATAGGGCTTCTTGCCGGTGCTGCTCTGGCTGATGAATTTTTCGAGCGGCACCGCGCGGACTCCCAGTTTCTGGACGCTCTCGAAAACCATGATCCGGCCGAGCGCGGGCCAGCGATAGGCCAGGGCGACATGCGTCCATGGGCTCCTGGTGGACCAGCCGATGAGTTTCGAGAACGGATCGTTTCCAGAGCAGAGCAGTATGTCACCATCGCGAACGCGGCGCGCGATCGCCTCGAGCGGCTCGGGTTTGAGGGTCGTCAGCACCTTGTCGTCTATCGCCACGCCACCACCCCTCCGGGCGCTCCGCCCTCGGGAAACAACCGTCGCCGGGCCTTTTGGGTTCCTCGAGGTCAGCACACGCCAACGCCTCGAGATGCAGGTCGACACCACCGGAGCAGAGAGATCGCAAGGCTCCCACGCTTTGCCTTGGATCGCGAGAGGACAAGAACGCGCCGCCGGCAATATGACCTTCGAGCATCCGAACATGGTGAAGAGCGGCCTCTGTCCTGACGGGGAGGGGACCCGTCCGCCGCCTAAGGCGTTCTTTACCTGGGGCGTGAGGACAGGTCTTGACCGCCGCCGCCACATCTCCTCCGCGAAAAGCCTTTGTTTCGCCGTTCGGCATATGGCCTGGCCTTGGCCTTCTGCTGATCGTCGCCATCGCTGTATTCATCGCCCTCTTCCAGTGGAACTGGCTGCGCGCGCCGCTGGCGCGCTACCTGTCGGCCCGGCTGGAACGGCCGGTGAGCATCACCGGCAATCTCGAGGTCCATCCCTGGTCGCTGCACCCCGAGGCCAGGGTCACCGGCGTCATCATCGGCAATCCGCCCTGGGCCGGTTCAGCGCCCATGGCGCGCCTGCCGTCCTTCACCGTCCAGATCGCACTGAAGCCCCTCATCCTCCACGGCCAGGTGGTGCTGCCGCTGGTCGAGGCCGACCAGCCGGCGGTCAGCCTTTTCCGTGACGCCAAGGGCCGGGAGAACTGGCGCAACGGAGTCGGCCGCTCGCGGCGCCCGCTGAAGCTGCCCCCCGTCGAGCACCTGGTCCTCCGCGACGGCGCGCTTGCCTATCTCGACGCCCGCCGCGACGTCCGCTTCCGCGGGACCCTGACCTCCAACGAGGCGGTGGTGGGCGCGGACCACGGCGCCTTTCGCCTGGACGGCGCCGGCGCGCTCAAGGGCTCACCGTTCACGCTCGCGGCGCGCGGCGGCCCGCTGGTTCACATCGACCCCAACCGTCCCTATCGCTTCGACGCTCGCATGAGCTCGGGGTCGACGCGGGTGGTGATCGACGGTCAGTTCGTCAAGCCGTTCGACTTCGGACGGGTCAGCGGCCGGGTCAGCGCCCAGGGGCCGAACTTCGGCCGACTCTATGCCCTGACCGGCGTCTCCCTGCCCGACACGCCGCCCTATGCCCTGACGGCCGGCTTCGCCCGCGACGGCGAGCGCTTCGACTTTCGCCGGGTGAGCGGCCGAGTCGGCGACAGCGATCTCGCCGGGTCCGTCTCAGTGAACGACGAAACCGGGCGGCCATTCGTCGCCGCCGACCTGGCGTCGCGACGCCTGCATCTGACCGACCTGGAGGCGGTGATCGGCGGCGCGCCTCATCACGTCGCTGGCCACACGGTTTCGCCGACCCAGCAGGCGATGGCGGCCCACTTGAGCGCCGAACACCGCCTGCTGCCCGACGCGCGCCTCGACGTCGGCCGCCTGCGCGCCACCGACGCGCGGCTCACCTACCGCGCCGACAGCGTCGACGCAGGCAAGGTCCCGATCCGCTCCCTGTCGATGAAGCTGAGTCTCGATCACGGCCTGCTGACTATCGATCCCCTGGCCATGCGCCTGCCGCAAGGCGATCTCTCCGGCCTGATCCGGCTCAATGGCCGTGGCGCTACGCCGGTCACGAAGCTGGACATTCAGGTGGCCAACGCGCGGCTGGAAACCTTCATCGAGCGGGCGGCTATCCAGCCGCCCATCACCGGCGGTCTCTATGCTCGCGCCGCCCTGACCGGGGCGGGCGACTCGGTTCGCGCCGCCGCCGGCCATGCCAACGGACAGCTGACCGTAGTCATCCCTGGCGGCCAGATGCGGTCCGCCTTTGCGGAGCTGATGGGCATCGACGTGGCGCGCGGCCTGTTCGAGATCCTGACCAAGAACCACGGCTCGACTCCCATCCGCTGCGCGGTCGCCGACTTCCGGGCCACAGACGGCGTGCTGCACGCGCAGTCCATTGTCTTTGACACCGGCGTGGTCATCGCCACCGGCAGCGGCGACGTGAACCTTAGGGATGAGACCATGAACCTGGCCTTCGCCGGCCGCCCCAAGAAGTTCCGTCTGATCCGCATCGGCGCGCCGATCACCGTCAAGGGATCGCTCGAGCAGCCGAAGATCGGTGTGGATGTCGCCAAGGCCGCGCCACAGGCCGTTGCGTCGGTGGCTCTCGGCGCGCTCGTCACACCGGTGGCGGCCATCCTGCCGCTCATTGGGCCGGGCCTCGCCAAGGACGCTGACTGCGCCAGCCTGATCAGTCAGGCGCAGGCCCGCGGCGCGCCGACCGGGCGGCGCTAGCGAGGTTTAAACCTGGGCCTGCCCAAGGGGAGGGCGTTCAGTTTGGCCTCGTCTCTTTGACGAGCGCTCCGACGAAGCCCTGCAGCGTCTGATTGGCGAACTCCATCGCCTCAGGCGATAGATGAAACGGCTCGAGCAGCGTCTCGGCCCGGCTCACGACGGTCAGCAGATCACCGGGGAACAGGGCGTCTCGCTCCATGAGCAGCATTGCCAGCGATGTCTGCAGCGCCAGGGCTGCGCCGGCTTTTCCTTGCGCCTCCGCCAACTCCTGCGCGGTCGCGTGTTCGTTGTGCATCGATGTATCCCCTCGCCGATTGCGGCCAAGCTAGAGTCCCGCCGGAAGGTTGGCGCTTAGACAATCCGTCACGCGGCAATTTGCCTTACCCTGAGATCATCTCCGCCAATTCCGCCTATGCGAGAGCGACAGCAGAATGGTTGCTTGCCAGCGGAGCGGCTTGCCGCCATCACCGCGTCGATGAAGTCAGTCGAGAGTTCGGAATTGACCTTCGATGAAGTCGTCCTCGGGCGCCGCAGCGCCCGCGGCTACCGGCGCGAGCCGGTGCCTAAGGCGCTGATCAGGGAAGTCATCGAGATCGCGATGCGCGCGCCATCGTCGCTCAACACCCAGCCCTGGAACTTCTACGTCGTCGCCGGCGAACCCCTTGATCGCATCCGTGCCGGCAACACCGAGCGAAATCTGGCTGGCGTCCCGCCCTCCCGCGAGGTCCGCAGTCACGGTGACTATGTCGGCGCCCATCGCGAGCGGCAGATCGGCATCGCCAAGCAGCTTTTCAGCGTCATGGGCATCGAGCGGCATGACCAGGAGGCGCGCAAGGACTGGGTGCTGCGCGGCTTCCGCCAGTTCGACGCCCCGGTTTCGATCGTCATCACCTACGACCGCTCGATCCACGGCGGCGACATCGCGCCCTTCGACTGCGGGGCGGTGACCAATGCCCTCGTCAATGCGGCCTGGTCTCGCGGCCTCGGCTGCGTGATCAACAGCCAGGGGATCATGCAGTCGCCCGTGGTGCGCGAGCACGCTGGCATCCCTGAGGATCAGGTGATCATGATCTGCGTCGCCATGGGCTTTCCGGACGACGGCTTCCCGGCCAACGCCGTCGTCTCGCAACGCAAGTCGGTCGATGAGGCCGCGGTGTTCGTCGGTTTTGATGACTAGCCACTAGCCATGCGTCGCAAGGTGACGCTGAGGAGCGCAGGATGAACGCCGAAGGATATGTCGCCCGGGGATACGAGGGCGTTCGCGACGCCTTCGCCAGCGCCCAGGCCAACGACGAGGGCGGCGGTCAGCTCTGCGTCTATCGCCACGGTGAGAAGGTCGTCGACCTCTGGGCCGGCCGTGACAAGGTCAACGACCGCCCCTACAACCAGGATGCGCTGACGGTGATCATGTCGTGCACCAAAGGCGCCACGGCGACGGTCGTCCACATCCTCGCCGAGCGCGGCCTGATCGACTACGAGGCGCCCGTCACCGACTACTGGCCGGAGTTCGCGGCCGGCGGCAAAGGCGACGCGCGCATCTGGCATCTGATGAGCCATTCCGTCGGCCTGCCGGGCTTCGACCCAGAGGCCGGCGTCACCCTCGGCGACCTATTCTATCCCGAACGGCACATCGCAGCCCTTGAGGCCATGGCGCCGGTGTGGAAGCCCGGCGCCTCGTGCCTCTACCATCCGCTGACCTACGGTTCGCTGCTCAACGAAGTCGTCAAGCGGGTCAGCGGCAAGGGCGTGGCGCAGGTGTTCGAAGAAGAGGTGCGCGCGCCGCTCGGGCTCGATTTCTGGATCGGCCTGCCCGAAGCCCAGGACAACCGCGTCGCCCCGCATTTCTACGCGACGGCGGGGCTCGATGGAAAACAGCTGCTGGCGCTCATCGCCGGCGCCGAGATCGACCTTTCCAACCGTCTGGCCAGGGTGATCCTGCACTCCATCGAGCAGACGGTCGAACTGATCGACGACATGAACAACCGGGCCGGCCGGGCGGCCAACGTGCCGGCCGGCAACGGCGTCGCCGACGCGGCCTCGCTGGCGAGGATGTACGCCGCGGTGATCGGTGAAGTCGATGGCGTGCGCCTCCTCAGGCCGGAAACCGTCGAGAACGCCCGCACCCTGCGCACCGGCTCGATGGCCCCGGCCGGCGAGCTCGGCCCGCTGCAGATGGGGCCGCCGATGCGTTACGGCCTCGGCTACGAGCTTCCCCGCGCGACAACGCCGATGCTGGGCGAAGGGACGTTCGGCCACGCCGGGGCTGGCGGGCGCTTGGGCTTCGCCCATCCCGAAAGCGGCGTCGCCGCCGCCTACGTCGCCAACACCATGATCTCCTCGCCCACCGATCCCGACCCCCGCTGGGCCTGGGTGGGTGAGTTGGCGAAGGTGGTTGGCTAGCGCTGTGCCATCCCGCCGATCCGCAGTCTGGCGCCTTGCCCAGGCTCTGGCGGTTCTGCTGATCGCCAGCTGCGCCAGCGAGCGTCCATTCATTCCGCCGCCGCCGCCGATCCATGCCAACGGCCAGGTGCTCTGGCGGATCATCCACGATCAATGCGTGCCGGGTCAGTTGGCAAGGGGCGACCCGGCCCCCTGCGCGCTGGTCTCGCCGGACGGATTCGTCGTCCTCAAGGATCGTGACGGCGCGACACAATACCTCGTCATGCCGACGGCGAAGATCACCGGCATCGAGGATCCCTCCGTCCTGACCCCACAGGCGATCAACTACTTCTCGGCGGCCTGGGGCCAGCGCCACTATGTCGATGACCGCCTCGGACGCCCGCTTGATCGGACCCGCGTCTCCGTGGCCGTGAACTCGATCTACGGGCGCAGCCAGGACCAGCTGCACCTCCATGTGGATTGCCTGGACGCGTCGGTTGGGACGGCCTTGGCGAGCGTTCGCGCGCCTACGAAAGGGCGATGGCGGCCTATCCGGCTCAAGGGGCACGCCTACCACGCGCTCTGGATCGCCGACGACGCCTTGATCGCGACCAACCCCTTCAAGCTGCTGGCGGCGTCGATCCCCGGCGCCCGCCGGGCCATGGGCGCCTGGACCCTGGCGCTGGTTGGCGCGCGCGGCCGAGGCGGTGCGCCCGGGTTCTACATCCTCGCCGACCGCGTCGACCCTGCCGCGCGCGATTGGGCCGAGGCGGAGGAGCTCCAGGATCACGCGTGCCGGACCTGACGCGCAGGCTGCGGCGCCCGTGGACAAATAAGGTCCGCTCTGCTATCTCGCGCGCCTCGCGCCGGAGGGGCCCTTCCGAGGGCGGCTTTCTGCGCGAAGATTCAAGGAGCACACTTGGTTCAGATTTTCGTTCGCGACAATAACGTCGATCAGGCGCTCAAGGCCCTGAAGAAGAAGATGCAACGCGAAGGCTCGTTCCGCGAGATGAAGCGGCACGTCCACTACGAAAAGCCGTCCGAGAAGCGCGCCCGCCAGAAAGCGGAAGCCGTGCGCCGCGCCCGCAAGCTGGCCCGCAAGCGCGCCCAGCGCGAAGGCCTCCTGCCCGCCCCGAAGAAGCCCGTCCGGGCCTAAATCCTCCTAGGCCGTCGTCGGCATCGCGGCGTGAACGTGCTCGACGCCGCGCACGATGACGTCGGCGTGCGGCCCTGCCAGCATCGAGGCGTGATCGGCCTCGGCCACGTGCTCCACTACCCCGAAGCGTGAGGCCCGCGCCGGCGCCGCCTGCAGCGCCTTGAGGCCGGACCTGGCCTTCGCCGGACCGGCCAGGATCACCGCCACCGGCCAATCCGGATCAAACGCTCCCGCCTCCAGCGCCTGGCGCACCGTCTCCGGCCATTGCGCCACCTCATCGGCCGCCGCTTGGTTGTGCCCGGCGTCGGCAAACGCCCAGCGCTTCTCATCGCCGATGTCGCCCGAGAGGCCGATGCGGTCGGCCAGCGGCGTACCGGTCAGCGGCCTGAACAGACCGGCGCCGGCGCCCCAGGCGGCCAGCCGCGAGACATGGATGAACTGCTCGACCCCGAGGCTGACGACCTTCGACTGCATGGATTCCGGCGTCACCGCGTCGACGAGGACGACGCCGGCCACCCGCTCGCGCCGCCGCGCAGCCAGGCGGCGGACGTGCAGGCCGGCCATCGAATGGCCGACCAGGATCAGCGGACCCTGCGGCCATACCGTTTCGATAAGGGCTTCGACATCGGCGCCCACCGCCGCGCCGTCGCGGGGCAGGGGGCCTGGGTCGGAGCGGCCGAGACCGGCGCGGTCATAGGCGAGCGAGGCCCATCCCCGCTCCGCCAGTCGCTCCTGGACCACGGACCAGTCAGCCGAAAAGCCGAAAGCTCCAGCTTCCAGCAGCACGCGCGGCCGAGCACTCGTCTCAGGGCCGGCGCGCACATAGTGCAGCCGCCGGCCGCCGAGATCGAGCAGGTCCCCGCGAGGACCGCGGCGCTCGAATCCGGTCGCAGCCATAAGGTCAATCTAAGAGCGCCCTCGCCCCCTCGAAAGTGCGGCAAGGCAACACATCGGTCCGCACCGCCTTAGCCCGCTTCCGCCTCGTAGCGGGCGATGCCGGCGAGGATCTCAGCCTTGGCGTCGGCGGCGCCGCCCCAACCTTCCAGCTTCACCCACTTGCCTTTCTCGAGGTCCTTGTAGTGGGCGAAGAAGTGGCCGATGCGCTCCAGCCAGTGTGGCGAGACGCCGTCGATGTCGGCGATGTGGGCGTAGCCGGCAAAGGTGCTGGCGTTGGGCACGACCAGCAGCTTCTCGTCGCCACCCGCCTCGTCGGTCATCTTTAAGACGCCCACTGGCGTGCAGCGGATCACCGAGCCGGGGATCAGAGGCAGCGGCAGGATAACCAGCGCGTCGAGCGGATCGCCGTCGCCGCCCAGGGTGCCCGGCACATAGCCGTAGTTGCAGGGATAGCGCATCGGCGTCGACAGGATGCGATCTACGAAGATCGCGCCGCTCGCCTTGTCGACCTCGTATTTGACCGGGTCGGAATCCATTGGAATCTCGATGACGACATTGATGTCATCCGGCGCGTCGCGACCGGCTGAGACGAGGTGGAGACCCATGCATAGTCCTGAAGTCTAGACGAGGCGCGGTAACATAAGGCAACCGCTGTTGCATTGCAGCATTTAAGGAGAGCTTAGCGCCAGCATCTCGTGGGCATGGAATGTCGTCGACGAGACGCCGGCGCCGAGTGAGAATTCGCGTTACCGCCGAAAACCCAGGAAGGGCCGCCGGGCTGGGCCCTCGGCGGGCTGCAGGGCCTCGCCGAAGGCCGACTCGTCGTCCAGCGGCTGCAGGCCCTCGAGCGCCAGCGGCTCCGGCGCCTCGCCGGTCTCGGCGTAGGCCAGGACGACGCGAGCCCACTCGCCGGCGACGTGCGGCACGATGAAGCCCCCGCGCCCGTCGAGGCGCGCCAGGAGCGTGGCCGCCGGCGCGAAGTCCGGCCGCGCTTTGACGGCGGCGCTCGCCAGATCGCGCGCTTCGCTTTTCGCGCCGCGGTCTTCGGCTTCAGCCGCCAGCGTCGTCTGCAGCGCCGCGCGGGCGCGGCCGGCGACGAGGGGCGAAATCACTTTGCGCTCCAGCGCCATCTCGGTGAGCGCCAGGGCGCCCGGCCAGTCCGCTGCATCCAGTTTCGCCTCGAAGAGCGCCCGCCAGGCCCAAGGGGCGCTGTGCGGCAGGTTGAACGCCGCTTCGGCGTGGCTCAGGGCCTCGACGGGGTTGCCGGCGGTCAGCGCCGACTGCCTGAGCCCCCGGAGGGCCGCCAGGCGCATGTCTGGAAAGCCGAGCATGGCCCGCCAAGCGGACTCCGCCCCGGCCCGGTCGCCGGACGCCTCGGCGGCGTGGGCGGCCAGCAGCCGCACGAGCTGGGGCTGCTCCTGAGCCAGGTCGGCGGCGCGGGCGGCCAAGCGGCGCGCCTCGGGCCCATTGCCGGCGGCGCTCTCCAGAAAGCCGCGAGCCAGTGCCTCCTGGCCCTGCCGCCGCCGCGATTCGGCGGCCAGGCGGGCGGCGCGGCGTGGCGCATCGACGATCCACAACAGCACCCGCCAGAACACCGTCGCCAGCAGCGCCAGCAGACCGATGAGCAGCACGCCGGCGGCGGCGGTGGTGTCCGCCCGCCAGCCGAGCCAGGTCAGGCTGGCGGCGCCCGGATCGCCCTGCAGCGAGATCGCCACGACGATCAGCAGGCAGGCGATGAAGACCGCCAGGGCGCCGCGGATCAAGGTGCCCCTCCGCGCGCCGCCGTCAGGCCCGCGGTGGCCTCGGCGCGGATGGCGGCGATCCGGCGGTCGATCTCGATGCGGCGCTCGGCCTTCTCCCGCCAAGGTCCCAGCGCAGTCCTGGCGGCGTCGGGCAGGTGGTCGAGTCTCGCAAGAGCGCCCTCCAGGTCGCCGTCGTTAGCCGCCTGCACCGCCCCGGCCAGGGCGGCATCCGCGCCGCTGGCGTTGGCATCTACCCGCCTGAGGGTGACCACCCGCGAAAAGGTCCACAACATGCGGTCGAGGAAGCTGGCGTTGCGCCCCGGCTGGCGGGCCGCCGCCGCGGCCTGGCCGGCCACATCTGAAAGCTCGGACGCCAGCGCCGTGCGGGTCGGCGCGCCCTCCTGAGCCAGCGGAGCGAGGGCCGCGGCGTCGGGCGAGGCCGGCAGCAGGCGTTGGGCGGCGGCGAGCTCGCCGGCGAACGGGGCGGGTCGGCTGGCCGCGTCGCTGAGATCGGCGGCGGCGAGGGCGGCGGCGGCGGCCTGCGCCAAGCGACCCTCGTCGGTCTCCAGGCGCTGGACGCGGGCGTCGAGGTCAGGCGACGCGGAGGTGGGTGTCGGCGGGGCGAGCGGCGCCGGCGCGGACAAGGCTGCCGGCGCGACCGGCGCGGTCGGGGCCGGCGTCGCGGCGCTGACGTGCGCCGCCTGACGCACCGGGGCCAGGCGCGGGCCGAGCATCCACACCGACACCGCGGCCAGCAGGCACAAGGCGCAAAAGGCGATCATCACCCAAAAGACGCCGTTCAGCACCGGCCGGTGGCCGTAGGCGGCCGGGTCGCGCGAGGGCGCGAGCTCGGCAGTCTCGTCAGCTGGGTTCATGCGCGTGCGGCCGGCGTTTCCGTCAGGAGACTTATCAGCGCATCCTCGTTGGGCAAAGCTGCGGCGATCCGGCGGCCGACGGCGGCCTCGGCCAGGGGCGCGAGGGCGGCAGGGGAAATTCCGTAGACGGCCAGATGCGGCGCGGGTCGGCCAGCGAGGATCCTGGCCAGTTCGGTCGCGGCGCTCGGCGAATGGACCAGCACGGAGTCGATCTCGCCGAGCCCATCCAGGAAGCCGGCCGGAAGGTCGGCTGGGACGGTTTCATATACACGCAGCGTCCTGACCGTGATCCCGGCTTCCGCCAGATCACCGGCGAGGTCTCCCGCCGTCTTGGCGGCGGCGGGATGCAGGACGACGCCATCGATCTCCGCGTCGGCGATCAGCCACGCGAGGTCCTCGACGTCGCCGTCGGCCGAAATCACGGTGGCGAAGCCGGCGTCGGAGGCGGTCGCCGCCGTCGCCTCGCCGACCGCGAAGACGAGGCCGTCGCGCTTGCCGCTCAGCGCCGCAAAGGCCCGCACGCCCGTCGCGCTGGTGAAGGCCAGGGCTTCGACGCCTTTGAGGTCGAGGCTCGCGGGGAGCGGTCTGGTCTCGATCAGCGGCGCGACGATCGCTTCGAAGCCCAGCGCCTCGACACGCCCGGCCGTCGCCTCGGCGCCGGGCTCCGCGCGGGTAATCCAGATCCGCCTCACGTCGAGAGCGCTCCGCCGGCGCGGGCCTTGATTTGGGTCCCCAGGTCGCGCCCGAACGCTTCCGCCGACGCCAAGTCGGGCGTCTCGAGCCTTGCCCGCTCCCAGAAATTCACTCTCCCGTCCGGGCTCAAGGCCTCGACGACGAGGGCCAGACCCTCATTCCACATCCAGGCGTGGGCCCCGATTGCCGTACGGCAGGAGCCGTCGAGCGCCGCCAGCGCCCCCCGCTCGGCCGCCACGGCGAGGGTCGCGTCGTGGCCGCGCAAGTTCGACAGCCAGGGCGCGTCGCCGTCCTCGGTCCGGGTCTCGATGGCAAGGGCTCCCTGGCCGGGAGCGGGTGGCGTCTCAGTCGGATCGATGTAGCTGCGAATATGGCTCTCGAGCCCAAGACGCTTCAGCCCGGCAGCCGCCACCAGGATGGCGTCGAAGTCGCCGCGCGCCAGCTTGGCGAGGCGCGTGTCGACGTTGCCGCGCAAGGTCATGACCTTGAGGTCTGGCCGTGCGCGCAGGGCCTGGGCCTGGCGGCGCAGGCTGGCGGTGCCGAGGCTCCCGCCCTCTGGAAGGTCTGCCAGGCTCGCGTAGCGCTCCGAGACGAAGGCGTCGCGCGGGTCCTCGCGCGCCGGGATGGCGGCGATGATCAGCCCCGCCGGCAGTTCGGTCGGCATGTCCTTCAGCGAATGCACGGCGCAGTCGATGCGCCCGTCGAGCAGCGCTGCCTCGATCTCCTGGGTGAACAGGCCCTTGCCGCCGATCTCGCTCAGGGTCCGGTCCTGGATGCGGTCGCCCGTGGTGGTGATCAGCACCAGCTCGGCCGCCGCGTCGTCGCCGAGCGCCCGGCCGATGGCTGCCCGCACGGTCTCGGCCTGGACCACGGATAGCTTCGAGCCGCGCGCGCCGATGCGGATGGGTTGCTTCGCCATGGGCGGACGGCTACCCCACCAGACGCCGCTGGCGCAATGCGAATGACCGTTCCCCTTACAGTCCTTGGCCTCGAATCGAGCTGCGACGAGACCGCCGCGGCGATCGTGCGCCTGGGTGCTGACGGCCGCGCCGAGATTATCTCCAACATCGTTCGCAGCCAGATCGACGAGCATTCGCCCTATGGCGGCGTGGTGCCTGAGATCGCGGCCCGCGCCCACGTCGAGGTCATCGACGGCATCGTTCAGCGGGCCTTGGCGGAGGCCGGTGTTACGCCCGCCGCCCTCTCCGGCATCGCCGCCACCGCTGGCCCCGGGCTCGTCGGCGGTGTGATGGTGGCGCTCTCCTTCGGCAAGGCCATGGCCCTGGCGCTGGATAAACCGCTCGTCGCCGTGAACCACTTGGAGGGTCACGCCGTCTCCGCCCGCCTCGCCGCCGATGTTCCCTACCCCTTCCTGCTGCTTCTGGTCTCGGGCGGCCATTGCCAGTTGCTGGAGGTGGCGGGCGTCGGCGCCAGCCGCCGCCTCGGCTCAACCATCGACGACGCCGCCGGCGAGGCCTTCGACAAGATCGGCGCCTCGCTCGGCCTCGGCTATCCGGCCGGACCAGCCCTGGAGCGCCTGGCCGAGGGCGGCGATCCGTCGCGCTATCCCCTGCCGCGGGCCCTGCTTGGCCGGGCCGGCTGCGACTTCTCGTTCTCGGGGCTGAAGACCGCCGCCGCTCGCCTGGCGGCGACCGTGCAGAGCGAGACCGATCGGCGCGACCTCGCCGCCGGCGTCCAGGCGGCCATCGTCCGCCAGCTGGTCGAGCGCACGGCCCGGGCCATGGACGCCTACCGCGAGGCCCACGCCGATCTGCGCCTGGTCGTCGCCGGCGGTGTGGCCGCCAACCGCTCCGTCCGCGCTGGCCTGGAAGGTCTCGCCCAGCGGGAAGGCTTCAGCTTCGACGCCCCGCCGCTGGCGCTCTGCACCGACAATGCGGCGATGATCGCTCTGGCCGGCGCCGAGCGCCTTGCGCTTGGCCTCACCGATCCGCTCGACGCGCCGGCCCGGCCGCGCTGGCCCCTCGACGAGGCCGCCGCCCGCGACCGGCCGACCCACGTCCCCGGCCGCAAAGGCGCAAAAGCATGAAGCGCATCGGTGTCCTCGGCGGCGGCGCCTGGGGCACGGCCCTGGCCCAGGTCTGCGCCCGCGCTGGCCTCGAACCCCTCGTATGGGCGCGCGAGGCCGAGGTGGTCCAGGCCATCGCCGGCGGCCACGCCAATCCGCTGTTCCTGCCGGGCGTGGCCCTCGATCCGGCCGTCCGCGCCACCGCCGAGGCGCGCGATCTGTTGGCCAGCGACGCTATCCTCGCCGTTGTCCCGGCTCAGCACCTGCGCGCCACGCTTGCCGCCCTGGCGTCGGATATGCCCGTCGGCCTGCCGATCGTGCTCTGCGCCAAGGGTGTCGAGGCCGGCTCGCTGAAACTGATGACCGAGGTGCTGGCCGAGACCGCTCCGGCCGCCCGGCCGGCCGTGCTCTCCGGCCCCAGCTTCGCGTCCGAGGTCGCTCGCGGCCTCCCCACCGCCGTCACCCTGGCGGCCGCCGACAGCGACCTCGCCCAGGTCCTGGCCCGGGCGGTCGCCACGCCGACCTTCCGGCCCTACGTCTCCGCCGACATGATCGGGGCCGAAGCCGGCGGGGCGATCAAGAACGTCCTCGCTATCGCCTGCGGCGTCGCCGAGGGCCGCGGCCTCGGTCGCAGCGCCCAGGCGGCGCTGATCACCCGCGGCTTCGCCGAACTCACCCGCTTCGCGGTCGCATTAGGCGGTCGGGCCGAGACGGTGGCCGGCCTCTGCGGCCTCGGCGACCTGGTGCTGACCTGCTCCAGCGAGACCTCCCGTAACATGAGCCTCGGCCTCGCCCTCGGCCGCGGCGCGAGCCTGGAAGAGGCGCTAGCCGGCAAGGTGTCGGTGGCCGAGGGCGTCGCCTCCGCCCCGGCCGTGGCGGCGCTCGCGGCGCGGCTCGGCGTCGAGACGCCGATCTGCGACGCCGTCCGCGCCATCCTGGCCGGTGAGAGCGATGTCGGCGCGGCCATCTCCGCCCTGCTCGCCCGACCGCTGCGCGCCGAGACCTGAAGGGAGGAACTCGATGACCCTATACGTCGCCATCTGCCTCGACTCGCCCGGCGCGCTGCAGCGGCGCCTTGCCGCGCGGCCTGACCATCTCGCCTACCTCCAGGCCCAGCCGCCCGGCTTCATCAGGATTGCCGGGCCGTTTCTCAACGACGCCGGCGAGCCTGTCGGCTCGATGTTCGTGTTCGACGCCGAAAGCGTCGCCGCCGTCGACGCCTACCTGGCCGATGATCCGTACACGGCGGTCGACCTCTTCCACAGCGTCGAGATTCGCCCCTGGCGGGTCGTCGTGTCCTGGACGTGAACCCGGCCCGGCCGGCCGCCGGCGTCGTCCTCTGCCCGCTGGCGGACATCCCCGAGCCTGGGGCGCGCGGCTTCAATTTTCGTGCCGGCGAGGCGATTTTCGCCGGTTTCGTCGTCCGCGCGGCGGGTGAGGTGAGGGGCTATGTCGACCGCTGCCCCCACGCCGGCTTTCCCCTGGCTCTGTTCGGCGACCGTTATCTCACCCGCGAAGGCGACCTCGTCATCTGCGCCACCCACGGGGCCCTCTTCCGGCCCCTGGACGGCCTCTGTGTCGGCGGCCCTTGCGCCGGCGAGCGACTGGCGACGTGGCCGGTGCGGGTGGAGGGGGGAGCGGTGGTGACGGGATAGGCCGCTCTGTTACTGTCCTCTGATGAGCCGCATGCATGCCTCGAGGATTTTCGGCGTCATCTTGATTGCCGCCGCGGTCGCCAACGCGAGTGCGCAGCCTGCAGCCACACCCACAAGCGCCCTCCACGTCGACTTCGGCGACACGGCGCTGGTGGCGCAGCCCTGTCCGCCGATGCCGGGAGCGATGTCACAGTTCCTGGCCGCGCCGGTCGGGACGCCGCCGACCGCGGACGCCATCAAGGGCGCCATGGCCTGGAGCCAGTACGAGCAGGCGAACGACTGGGCGGGGCTTTGCCGCTACCACGACGACGACCAGCAGGTCCGCGCCGGGCCCTCGCCGGATGTCGTCTTCATGGGCGACTCCATCACCGAGAACTGGCGCCGCGCCGATCCTGTTTTCTTCACCCCCGGCCGGATCGACCGCGGCGTGAGCGGCCAGACGACGCCGCAGATGCTGGCGCGCTTCTATCAGGACGTCATCGCTCTTCATCCGCGCGTCGTGCACATCATGGCCGGGACCAACGACCTGGCCGGCAACACCGGCGCCACCTCGGAAGAGGCCTTCAAGAACAACATCGCCGCCATGGTCGATCTGGCCGAGGCGCACGGTATCGCCGTCGTGCTGGCCAGCATCCCCCCGTCTGACAAGTTCGCCTGGCGCCCGGCGCTGAAGCCGGCCGCCGAGATCGTCGCGCTCAATCGCTGGCTGGTCGATTTCGCCCGGCAGCGGGGCCTGATCTTCGTCGACTACACCCCCGCGCTCGCCACCCCCTCGGGCGGCCTGCGCAGCGATCTCAGCCCCGACGGCGTCCACCCCAACAAGGCCGGCTATGCCCTCATCGAACCCTTGGCGCTGAAAGCCATTGCCAGAGCGGAGAAGGCCGGGTCGAGGGCGTCGCAGGTTCACTGAAGAGAGCGGACATCCAGGATCGCACCATGAGCCAACCCGAGCTGCATCCACACGCCTACGTGCTCGCCGTACACGATCTCGCAGGCTCGAGCGCCTATTTCAGGGACGTGCTCGGCTTTGAACTCGAATGGCGGGACGAAGACCGTTGGCATGGGCTGAGGCGCGGGCAGGTGCGGGTCAATCTGGGGCGTTGTCTCGATGCTTTGCCGCCCGCCAGGCTCGGCGATCACAACTACTTCGGCTTCTTTGCGACGGATGACGTCGACCGGCTGCACGCCGAGTTTGCCGCCATGGGCGCGATCCTCATCTCCGGTCCGGCCGACAAACCCTGGGGTTGGCGGGAGATGGCGATCGCCACGCCGGAGGGGCATCGCATGATGTTCGCCCAGGCGATCTAGCGGCGGCCCCCGCTTGTCACCCTGTCCTCAAGATTGGCTCGCATTTCAACTTCGGTGGATGCGGCTCGCTACCCTTCTGACGGCGTCCATACTGATCTCCGCAGCCGCGCCAGCTCAAAGCTCGTGGAGCGGCCCACGGTCGTGCCTGGGCGGACTGGCGGCGCGGCTTGTCGCTGGCCATTTCAGCGGCTCTGTGGATTGCAGGCGGGACCAGCTCACCATCCGGCGGGTTGGTGAGATCGGATCAGGCAACCACAGGTTCGCGATCTACGACTACCGCTATCGACTGGCCCTTGCGTGCCGATTCTGCGCCGCGCACGGCGGCCGCCGGGTGATCGTCCTGCGCGATGGCGTCTACATCGGTGAGTACCAGACCGACCTCATGCGAGCCGGCGTCGTTCACAACCGCCTCATTCTGACGCCTGACGACGAACTGGCGGGATCGCTCGGAATCTCTCGGTCGACAGCCATTCAATTCAAGGCTGCTGGG